>CBCPNB010000001.1:0-30426 GCA_965120455.1 uncultured Actinomycetaceae bacterium
GGGAGCATACAAAAAGGGAAGAGCAAGCTACAGGAATAGGAGCGAGACGAGATAGAATCGACTCGGCTTAGCCCCGGCTGTTGCTCCTAGTTCTTACCCGGGGTTTCGACTCTGTATTTACCCCAGTCACCCAACTAGTTTGATCCGTCTTCCGAATTATCTTGTTTATTCTCCGGATCACCCGGTTTGTCCTCTGAGCCATCTGGGGTGTTCGATTCAGTAGAGCCTTCTACAGCATCAATCGCCTCCAAGAACTCCGCCAAAGTGGGCGCGGGGGAGTCTTTCGCAAGAGACGCGTCAAAAGTGTTTTGCAGCGGAGACGAAAACAGCCAATTGGAATCAGCCTCACTGGCACCAGGATTCCAGTAACTCGTTCCCTCAACACTCAAATCATTAGCGCCCCAGTGGGTACTCACCTCTTGGGCGACAGACTTATACGGCCCCAAAAAGTCGTCCTCGATAATACTGGGACCAGGGATCGTATTTTGAACTTTTAAAAATTCCTCGATTGCATCTCCCAATAGATGAGAGTTCTTCTTTTTAGATTTCCTAGACTCAACTTTGGAAAACACCTGTTCTGGAGCAGGCCTAGCAGTCTCACTAGAACTATTTTCCAACTCTCCGCTTTGTTCGTTTCCTGGTTCTTGGTCAGAACTTACTTCATTTATTTCCCGCTCCAAGTGGAGTTCAGTCTCCACCTGCTCGGTTTTCTCACTTTCCGGGTTCTGAGTAAATTCTGGGCGTTCTAAAACTGCTTCCGACTCATCTGCCTCTGTCGCCAAATCTCCAACTTCACTGAGCTCTTGAATGATTTTATCCAAAAAGCTATTCTCAGAGAATTCCTCTTCGAAAGCTACCGGAAATGCTTTCGTATCCTCAGCATCCTCGACCAAGTCATTTGTGTCGAGCAAATTCTGTGCCGCCGCTTTGCGCTCGCGACTCTCTATCTCCTGGATCGCTTGCGCAATCGGCGGATACGATTTCGCTAAATCATCCAACTGTTTCCGTTCGCGCTGCGCAGCCTGCTCTAAGTTGCCAATTGGAACCAACAAACCCGTAGCGCGCATCACATCCTGCAACAGAGCGCTAGCTGCACTGGGAAAAGCTAACTCCGCCGCATAGTAAGGCACCGGCGCGAACACAGTCATACTGGAGACCTGAATGCCAGTTAAGCGTTGCTGTAAAAAAGTCACAAAAGAGGAAGGAACTCGACTAGGTTCCATCGTCGGCCGATCCGGGCGCAACAGCTTAGGATTCGTAGACACATGCCGCAATCTGGGAGCCATCTGGTGAGTCGTCAAAGCCGGAATTCCGTGCATACCGATGCACAACTTCACGCCATGAGCTTTAGCAATCTTAAGGATTGAATTAGAAAACTTCTCCCAATTTTGGTCGGGCTCGTGACCGTGTAACACCAAAAAAGAGCGCCCCATGTCATCGCGCAGCAAGTTGATGGAAGTTTCCGGCACTAACACGTCCTCAGCAATCCACTCATTCAACAAAACATTAGGCCGATTTGCCCGATAATCAATCAAATCATCCGACGAAAATGTAGCTACTTTCTGGCTAGGCAAAGTTTGCAGCATTTGCATGATCACCAAATTACCCGCCGAGCCAGCATCCATGGCGCCATGTAGGTGAGCGAATAAAAATGCGGCTGGCTGCCCGTACCCCGGACCAATGTCAAATGGCAATCCCTGACCAAAATGAGTGTCCACCTACAACGCTCCTTATTCTGTCACTCTAGTTTACAACCGTAACGTCCCAGTCGATACAAAAACGAGATTTCCTAAAAATTGCGCTACCAGACGAACTAAAAGAGGACAGCAAAATCGCTGCCGATTTTGCCCGCTGAGCGCGCAGTGGATGCAATTCGCGAAAAATTTGGGGATTTAGCTGTGCAGCACGCTCGCCTGCTGAAACACTAAACCGTGCCAAACCAAAATAGTATGACGAAACTCCAGGTAGAACAACAGGTATGGTAAATAGTGACACAATCGCCCATTGTTAGAGATAGGCGATAAACTGGGAGGAAGGAGACTAAGACAAACTGGAAGTTGTGGAAATCAAACAAGCTCTGCCCTGAGTACTCGCGGCAAGAGAGTCGCTGTGCGCTAACTTAGTGGGCGAGGCTTAGAAAGGGAAAGGAGGGAATCTTGTGGCACTCGGAGAGCACGAAGAGCAAATTTTGGCCGAGATGGAACGTCATCTCTATGAAGCTGACCCAGATTTGGTGGCTCGCGTGACAACGGGCAAAACGCCAACAGGGGACTCCCCTTCGGCAACCGAAACAGATTTTCCACCATCCCCCAAACTATCCCCCCGCAATCTGGCCATAGGCACAGTGATGCTAGTTTTAGGATTGGCACTAACTCTAGGTGGAGTCACTATCGGCTTTCACATATTGGGCATTTTATTGGGAATCGTCGGCTTTTTAGTGATGGTGGCCGGGGTCATCCTGGGAGCGCGCAAAAAACAAGTGCCAGCTAAATCCGCCCCTACAGCGAAGCAAACACGACGAAAATAGAATCGGAGTATTCGCCTAACTAGTGGCAGACTGACTAGTTTTTCCCCGCCCCTCCGGGATGGTGCGCCATAGAAACAATGCCACAGCTGGAATCAGCATTACCAGGCCACCTAACACAATGGAATTAGTTCCAATGGCGGCAATTAGCATGCCGTTAATGGAGGTAGCAATAGTAGTTCCCAAATTCGTGGCCGACAAAAATAGGCCATTGGCAAATTCTGGGGCCTGAGGCATCGCGTTGGTAATCCAAAACTGGTTGATATTTAAGGCAATCCCCGCAAAAACTCCCAGCAAACTCACCAAGATAATTGTCAATAGGGAGATTTTGGCAAATAACCACAACCCTCCAAAAATAAGGGCTACAGAAAGCGGATAGAAGGTAACTAGTCGGCGCGGATTGAGGCTAAGCGCACGGCCGCCCAGCACATTCCCCAACATATTGGCCAAACCGTAGACAAACAAAACCCAAGTGATAGTCAAAGAATCGAGACGACTCACTGCAGCTAAATACTCAGAAAAATAGGAATACACCCCAAAAATTGCACCATTTAGACAAACTACCGCCAGCGTCGACTTCCAGGTTTTTGCTCGCGCCAAATATTGTAATTGGGAGCCATACGACAAAGCCGTTGAGCGGCTGTGAGTCGGAACCGCCACCCAGGTAGCTACTAGAGCCAAGGCATTACAAGCTGCAAAAAACAACAACCCCACCTGTACCGTAGTGGTATCCACAATGGCACTGGCAATGGGGACGCCCAAAACCATGCCAGCAGATACTCCCAAAGTAATTTTGCCACTACGCGGGGCGTTTTGGTTGGATCATCTGTTGCTTCTGCCGCTAAAGAAAAAGCCATGGAAGTGTAGACCGGTTGAAATATTCCTGACAAAATCCGGGTGGCCAACAAAACCGCAAAATTGGTGGTAAAAGCTGCAATTAGACTCCCCACTGTAAATACCACCAGAACCGTGCTCATGGCCCAGCGGCGCGGAAACCTGGAAGCTAAAAGTGGCATTGTCGGCCCGGCAAAGACAATCGCTAGAGCAAAGAGACTCACTGTTAGCCCAGCGGTCGAAATCGACACCTCGTAGTGCTCAGCTAAAGCGGGGAGAATTCCCACTACTCCCATTTCGGCATTGATAATCGAAAACACACCGAAGGCGAAAACGTAGATTTGCCAAGTGCGCATGCGCTACCTTTCCAGGTTGTCTGTCCAGAAGAAAAGCTGCTCAATTAGGCAAGACGATTTAAAGCTAAAACACTCACAGATGTATAGCAAATACCAATGATAAATAGAAAAATATAATAAAAAGGTATAGTGCTGTGTTAGGCGAGGAAGGCGGAATAACTGTGAACACCAGTGAAAGTTTTAGTGGAGTAGAGCTAGACCTGCGAGTTTTGCGTTACTTTCTAGCGGTAGCTACAGAGCGCTCAATTACTGGAGCCGCCAAGATTTTACATATCTCGCAGCCAGCCTTGTCGCGTAAACTCTCGGACTTTGAACGCAAGCTAGGACAAAAACTCTTTGAACGAGGCTCTCGTACCATCACCTTGACTACTGCGGGACAAATGCTCAAAGAGCGAGCCGAACAAATCCTGTCTCTCACCGAGAGAACTGAACAAGAACTAGCGGCTCTAACAAAACCCGCAGGAACGCCAGTCTACATCGGTGCTGCTGAAACTAAGGCCGTGCGCATCCTGGGGCGGGTGACTCGGCAGGTATCAGTTAAATATCCACATACCAAAATTCACGTCTACAGTGGGGATAGCCAAGACGTATTGCAACAATTGGAGACTGGCTTATTGGATTTTGGCTTGATTTTCGAGCCAATTCCGGTGAATAGAATGGGCAATCTAGCAGTTGGACTGGACTATTTGCGCCTGGATACCGCTGACCAGTGGGGGATGATGATGCGCCGTGACCATCCCTTGGCCAAATACTCGGCAATTACCAGCGAACAATTGCGGCAAACCCCACTGCTAGTTTCGCGCCAATCCCGTGAGCAAAATATGCTTTCTGGCTGGCTGGGACAATCTGTAGACAAACTCCACCTCGTTGGCACCTACAATCTGTTGAACAATGCGGCACTCTTGGTTTTAGAAGGAGTCGGGTGCGCCCTATGTCTAAACGGCATCATCAATACGAGCGGCAACAGTAACCTCACTTTTAGACCCCTAGCACCGCGACTAGAAGCACACTTGAGCCTAGTGTGGAAGCCTTCGCACAGACTATCCGCCTCTGCCGCCTTGTGTTTAGAGCTGTTGCGCCAAGCGAGCGCCAGTGGGTAGGGGTGTGTTTGCTTGGCTGTGACTAGCTCAGTTTTTCTCCCATCTTGCATACACCCGTTTAGTTGAAAATGTTCGTTTGGCTGTAGCTAACCTAATTTCTTTCTAGCCAAACCAGGTTCTCCCGCCAATTAGGCGGCAA
The DNA here is from genome assembly GCA_965120455.1 of uncultured Actinomycetaceae bacterium. Lineage (GTDB taxonomy): Bacteria > Actinomycetota > Actinomycetes > Actinomycetales > Actinomycetaceae > Scrofimicrobium. Next base: position 4,954 of record CBCPNB010000001.1, read on the forward strand.
GGCAGAACTAAATAATTCATTAAAGTCGTAGTTTTCTGCCAACATAGCTCGAACTTGTTCGCGGGCGGCAGCAATGATGGCCTCATCGTTGACCACTGACAAGAACCGCAAACCTGAATGCGCTCCCGACTGGCTCGCCCCCAAAATATTGCCTTCCTTGCGTAAACGCAAATCCACTTCAGCTAATTCAAACCCATCATTAGTGTCAGCCAACGCCTGCAAGCGCTTTTTTGATTCCGAGGAGAGCGAATGTTTGTGCACCAACATCACAATTGAAGGTTTATTCGAGCGACCCACTCGCCCACGCAATTGGTGGAGCGTGGCCAAACCAAATTGCTGCGCCCCCAAAACCACCATCATTGTTGCTTCGGGAATATCCACTCCCACTTCCACTACCGTCGTGGCCAGCAACACGGGAGAATCACCGGCAGCAAAGGCGGCCAAAGCTGCCTGATTCTCTGCTGGTTTTTGCCGACCGTGAGCCAGGGCAATCGATATCCCTTGCAAGGCAGGCTCAGCCCGCAGTAACTCCTCGGCTGTTTCAACTGCGGGAGCATCCCAGGGACTGTTAATTTCTGCTGCATCCGGGGCAGTTACAGCATTAGGCGAATTTACCGCTCGCATTTGAGACTTACTCGTTGCAGCAAAAGCAGGTTTTCGGGTGACATCAACATTTTTTATTCGAACTTGACTAACCGCAGTCGCCGGATCCGTGCCCACTGCATTCTTTGGCGCAGCTTTCGGTGCTGAATCGAGTGTATCCGCGCCAGAGTCAATCCGAGGACAGATAACGTAGAGGCGACCCCCCTGGTCAATCTCCTCGCGCGCTCGCTGCCACAAACGGTGCATCCATGACTCGCGCTGATTATCTACCAACACAGTTTGAGCAGGCTGCCTACCCGGTGGTAAGCCGCGCATCCTGGTCGTATCCAAATCGCCAAATGCGCTCATCGCAATCGTTCTGGGAATTGGAGTAGCTGTCATCACCAACAAATGGGGAATTTTTTCGCGGCGCTCCCGCAATTTTTCGCGCTGCTCCACGCCAAAACGATGCTGTTCATCCACCACCAGCAGACCCAAATTGGCGACTTTGACGCTGTCTTGCAACAAAGCATGCGTACCCACCACAATTCCTGGCCTGTCCGAAGCCAGATTTTGAATAACCTGCTCGCGCTGCTCCACCGATTGAGAAGCAGTCAGCAAATGCAAAGATATTCGCGGTAAAGCTTCTGGTTGCGTGGTGGATTGGGGAGTGAACTCCGACTGGAAAGAGTCAGCTGAGTTTGTATTTTCGTCGCGGGCGTTAGTCTCGACTGGTTTTACGTTTTCATCAAGATCAGTGGATTCGACCGAATCGCTCTCGACTAATACATTTTCCAAATTAGCCAAAAACCTGGCAATACTGCGATAATGCTGGTTCGCCAACACTTCAGTGGGAACCAGCAACACACCTGAGAAACCAGCTTGAACAGTTTGGAGCAAAGCCAACAAAGCCACAATAGTTTTTCCCGCCCCGACATCGGCTTGCAACAACCGCTGCATAGGAGTATTGGCCGCCAAATCTTGGCTAATTTCTTGCCAAGCCTCGAGCTGTCCCGTAGTCAACTGAAAAGGCAAACTGCGGATCAACTGTGCAGGCAAACTATTTTCACCACCTTGCGTCAACGAAATACCGCAGCCAGTTACCTGGCGTTTAGCAGTGAGCAAAGCAGCTTGCAACAAAAAAGCCTCCTGCCAGGCCAAAGTGCGCCTAGCTGTTTGCCAATCCAAATCGTCAAGCGGCTGATGTAATAGCTGTACCGCTTGATAATGCGATTGCAAACCATAGCTTTCGCGCACTGACTCTGGCAAAATCTCAGGAAAATCTTTATCCGATGCTTCTGCTAATAATTGCTTAATTGCCGCCGCAGTTTTCCACGAGGCTAGCCCCTCCACTCCCGGATAAACGGGAATCGGGCGCCCCGCCTTGCGAGCCGCTTGAGTCGCTAAATCAACCTCCTCCCACTCTGGTTGCACCAACTGTAGTTGAGAGCGATATTGACTGATTTTTCCAGCAAAAAAGAACACATTGCCCGGCTGTAATTCTTGTAAATGATGGCTGAGCATGTAAGCATTTTTGGCAAAAAAAACGATAGTCAACTGGTTTTGCTCATCCGTTACCTTGACCAAGAGACGCACGCCTGGTTTATTGGAGTTTTGCAATAAACGCTGCTCAATCACTCGGGCTTGAATTGTCACTGAATCGCCCACCGATAGCGAACTAATTGGTGTTAATGCTCCCCACCGATAATAGCGTCGCGGCGCTAAATACAACAGATCGCGAACTGTGTAAACTCCCAGTTTTTCCAACAATTTGTGGATTTTTTTGCCGAATTTCAAATTCAATGGGGTGTGCAGGGAAGTCACGACACCTCCTCTTGCTGATAATTAGTGCGAGCCTGCGGTTACGGGTTTGTTGCCACAGGGTGGGCTAATAAAACGATAGTCGGGTTTTGTGGTCAGGTACGAATTTGCGGATCTGTGGTGGTTGTGGGTGAGTTGCAATCATGGGGTGGATGTGAACTGGATGCGGATTGTGTACAAATTATGGGCGAGCTATCTTTGAGAGGCAAAGGAGTCAATGTGCGCAACTCGACACTAAAGGAGCGCTAATCCGATTGAGATTAGTAGCAAAAATCGACTAGTCTGGCGGAGTTGCTGGGTTTTTACCCAAGGGTAAAGTTTGAGGAGGACCAGGTGTCTTCGGTTTGCGATATTTGTGGAAAGGCTCCCCAGTTCGGCAAGGCGGTTTCGCACTCGCACGTGCGCACTAACCGCCGTTTCAACCCGAATATTCAGCGCGTTCGTGCTCGCATCAAGGGCGACACCAAGCGAATCAACGCGTGCACCAAGTGCATCAAATCGGATCGTTTTGAGCGCGCGGTCTAGGAGGCGACTGATCTATTGTCTGGAGGCGAGTCACTTTTAGTGGCTCGCTACTTCGTTTTTAAATAACTTTCAGCTATCTGTGTCTGAAATTGGTATTTAGCTTTGAGTAAGTGTTTTAGTAGTTGGATGATTGCGTGACCAGGATCGTAGCTGGCAGAGCAAAAGGACACATGCTGCGGGTACCAGCTCAGGGAACTCGCCCAACCTCTGCGCGGATTCGCGAAGCATTATTTTCCAAGTTGGAACACTGGAACATGGTGGAAAACGCGATCGTCTTAGACTTATATGCTGGTTCAGGAGCTCTAGGACTGGAGGCCTTATCGCGGGGAGCTGCCGCTTGCACATTTGTGGATAACCGTGCCTCAGCGCTAAAAATCGTCAAAGTCAATGCCCAAGCGACCAGTTTGACTCAGCATTGTCAGTTTTACCAAAAAGGTGCAGACGCTTTCTTAGAGTCGCTGGCGACTTGGAGTAAAAAACTCGTTTTCGACCTAATTTTTATGGATCCTCCCTATGCCTTTACCACCGAGGAAATTACGAGTACTTTGGCGCAGCTACCTGCTTACATGAATGAACATTCAGTAATCGTGTTAGAGCGAGATGGGCGGAGCGACTCTCCTTGCCTGCCCAATAGTTTGCAGCTTTTCGATGACCGCAAATGGGGGCAGACCCGGTGTTGGTTTATCGAGCTAGCACCAGTGTCGTCTGTGGCCACTTAGCTTTGCTCAACGACAAGAGATAACCAGAACGGAAAACCCCTCGCCAAAGTGATAATCTCGTAGTATGGTCAAAGCCATTTATGCCGGGTCTTTTGACCCAGTTACTTGCGGCCACCTGGATGTCATCTTCCGGGCCGCCACTTTATTTGACGAACTCGTCGTGGCGGTGGGTCACAATCCGCACAAACGAGCCATGTTTACTCCCATACAGCGAGTAGAGATGGTACAGCGGGCTTTGCCTAGTGCACTAACTCAAAGTGAACAAAGTGGTTTACTTGAGCGCGTATCCGTTTGTTCTTTTACCGGGTTAGTAGCACAATTGGCCAAAGAGCAAGGAGCTGCAGTGTTAGTCAAGGGCTTGCGCGGCTCACAGGATTTTCCCGGAGAATTCCAACAGGCGGCAACTAATCTGGAACTCGGCGGCATAAATACCGTTTTTTTCCCCACTTTGCCTAAATGGCAGCACGTTTCCTCGTCCTTAGTGCGCGAGTTGATGCACTTTGGTGCACCGATTGATGCTTATGTTCCGCCAGCGGTGGCGGAGTTTATTTTATCTCAGAGAATGTGGGAAACTAATGAACATAATTAGCGATGCAGGGGGTGTTGGATGCCAAAAAGAATTGATGACGAAAATTTGGATTTGCATGAGAAAAGTGAGGATTTTTTGGCCAATGAGGGCGAAAATACTGCCTCCTTTACCGTAATTGCCGCCTTAGAGCAAATCGTGATTTTGATGGAAGAAGCACGAGCTGTCCCGTTGTCAGCGAATGTGATTGTCAACAAAGCTGAAGTGATTGATTTAGTGGAGCAAGCAAGAGAAGCATTGCCTGAAGATTTGCGGGCGGCTGACGCAGTGGTGGCGGATGCTGACGCTGTGTTGGATAGAGCTGATTCGGCGGCTGAAGTGACGATTGCTGAAGCTAATGCGAAAGCTAAAATTCTGGTGGAGGATGCTCGAGAAAAGGCCGACTTGATTTTGAGTGAAGCAAAGGAGGAGGCCGAGCGTAGAACTAGTCGCGCCAAAGAGGAGGCGGAGGTAACGATAGCAAGAGCTCATTCTGAAGCTGAGCGTACACTGACTGAAGCCCGTCAAAACGCTGAAAATATTTTGGCGGAGCATACCTTGACCACGATGGCTCAAGAAAGAGCCCAAAAGATTGTGAGCGACGCGAAAGTCCAGGCCGGAGACTTGACTTCGGGTGCCGACAGGTACGTGGTGGATTCGTTGACAAATCTGGCGCAAACCTTGCGGGAGATGCTCAGAACCACAGATGGTGGTTTACGGAAAGTAGAAAACCGGGCCGGTTTAGGGCGGGCAAGTATCGATATGGATTTAAATGACTGATTTATTGGTATCTTTGCGGGATTTGTCGAGCAAATTGGGGGAGAGTCAAAGCCTGCAGGTGCAATTCGTGCCGGATGAGACTTGGGCCACCGGGGTACTGCAGGTGTCAGGCGGCACGCCGGTAGCAATCCGGGTGACGTTGACTTCGGTGGATAGTGGCGTCTTAGTGCAAGTGCAAGGTGGGTGCACCTTGCTGGGTGAGTGCGTCAGGTGTTTGGAGCCAATTGAAAAACTGGTGCGAATTGATGCAACGGAAATGTTTTTTGCAGCTTCCCAGTTTGGGCGAGCAGCTGGTGAAAAGGCCGGAGGTACTGGGGCGGGTACAGGTGGAGTAAATGCGCATAGACCAAGTGTGAGCCAGAACAGCTCGAGCGGATTTTTGGGTAGTCGCCAAAAGCTGGACAACATCGAAACAGAGGGGGACGAATTTGACGAGCCCTATTTGATTGAGCGAGACCAAATTGATTTAGAACCTTTTTTGCGCGACGAAATTCTAGGGCAAAGCGATTATCAACCCTTGTGTCAGCCAAATTGTCTAGGATTGTGTTCGCATTGTGGGATTAAATTGGCGGAAGCCCCTGAGGATCATCGCCACGAATTTACTAACCCTAGTTTTGCTGCTTTGGCAGACCTCTTTGAGCAGAATAAGGGCAAAGACAACTAAGGGTAGCAAAAGCAAAATAGTATTGTTAGAGGGCAATAACTTGCAATTGGTTATTGGTTGCAGCATGGCGACACTGGTTGTAGGGTGATAGTTCGGTGAGAAAAAACCAGTAAATCACCTAGCTTGATCACCTGGCTCGAACTGTATTTATGAAGAATTGTTGCATTGGTTAGTGGTACGAAGAGGGGTAATGGGACGAAAAAACTTTGCGGGTTCAAAGAATGCGGATACGCAGGAACTATTGGAGCGGTGGGGGGCGAAAATTGACCCCGAGTTGTTGGTGCTGGCACTGACACATCGTTCATTTGCCAACGAAATGGGTGGCCTGCCCCACAATGAGCGGTTGGAGTTTTTGGGCGATTCGGTGTTGTCGATTGTGGTGACAGATTTTTTGTTCAAAAACCATCCCACTAGCTCGGAAAGCGATTTAGCTAGAATGCGGGCGGCCACAGTTTCGCAGACTCCCTTGGCGGAAGTAGCTCGCAAATTGCATTTGGGTGAATACATTTTGTTGGGAGTGGGCGAGGATCGCAGTGGAGGGCGCGACAAGGACTCGATTTTATCCGATACTTTCGAGGCTCTCATCGGAGCCACTTACTTGTCGGTTGGTTTGGCTACCACCATGCAAATCCTGCTGCAACACTTGGATTTTTTGTTGCAAAATGTTGAACAACGCTCGGTGGCCGTGGATTGGAAAACTAGACTGCAAAAGTATGCTCTGGCAAATGGTTTGGGAGAAATCGAATACCAAGATGAGGGCTTTGGCCCAGATCACGCCAGACGATTTACCGCTCAAGCTTTTGTGGGGGGTGAAGTCGTGGGGGTAGCCACGGCCACCTCGAAACGGCAGGCAGAAAATGCAGCCGCACGCGAGGCATTGATTGCGTTCCAGGGAGTGCAAGTTGATCCTACGCTTAGTAATCCTGTCTTCAAAAGTTAGAGGGGAATAATTTGCCGGAACTACCGGAAGTAGAGACAATTCGTCGAGGACTAAATCGCCGAGTTGCCGGTCGCCAAATTGTAGGTGTAGTAGGTGGTGGTCGCGTTTTACGCCACAATCCCGGCGGTATAGCGGATTTGCAAGCATTTTTGGTGCAGCAAACTATTGCGCCTTTGCAGCGGCGCGGCAAATTTATGTGGATGCCTTTGCGCGGGCAAGACTATTGTTTAGTGATCCACTTGGGCATGTCGGGACAAGTAATTTGGCACGATGCCACGGTGGAGGATCCACCTTTTGGCCGCCACGAGCGGGTGAGAATCCTCTTGGACGATGGCTCAATTTTGTCCTTTAACGATCAGCGAATGTTTGGGGCGCTGACGATTAGTTTGTTGCAGAAGGACTCTCTGGGATATTCGTTTCCCAAGATTGCCGCACATATTGGTTCAGATCCCCTGGAGGCAAATTTCGCACCAGAACTAGTGGCGCAAAAAATGTGTCGCTCCAGTCGACGCATTAAAACTTTGCTCCTGGATCAGCAAATTGTCTCTGGCATTGGCAACATTTATGCCGATGAAGCTCTTTTTCGAGCTCGGATCCACGGCTTATGCCGGGGAAATGAGCTATCTTCAGCCCAGGTGGTGGATTTGTTGGAGCAGGCGGCGCAAGTCATGCGTGAATCGATTGCTCAAGGTGGCACTTCTTTTGACGAACTCTACGTGAATGCCGCAGGAGAACCAGGTTATTTTGCTCGTAGCCTACAAGCCTACGGTTTAGCTGACAAGCCTTGTGTCAATTGTGGTCAAGCCTTACAAAAGGTGAGAGTCGATGGGCGCTCCCACTATTTTTGTCCTACTTGTCAAGTTGAGTCAGGCAAAGTCTAGGTCTGTTTGTAACGCGGTAGTTTATTATGGTGGTATGACTGGTTTTGCTGCGTCTGAGCGCCCAAAAATTCGCGTAATGGTAGTTGACGATCACGAGGTGGTCCGGCGGGGAATTACGGGAATTGTCGGACACGATTCAGCCATGGAAGTGGTGGCTGAAGCTGGAACAGTGCGAGATGCAGTGCGCCGAGGCAGGCTAGTTGAACCCGACGTGGCACTGGTGGATTTACAGTTGTTAGATGGCACGGGCATCGATGTGATCCGCGAGCTACGCAAATCTAATCCCCAAATTAAGGCAATTGTGTTGACGTCGTTTGACGATGACGAAGCCTTGGCTGAAGCATTGAGCGTGGGGGCGAGTGCCTTCGTGTTGAAATCTACGCGCGGAAATGAAATCAATACGATTATCCGTGAAGTAGCAGAGGGGCGAGTTTTGTTGGATGAGCGCACTATCACTAGGCGCCGAGTTGATTCTCAAGATCCAACGACTCAATTGACTCCCTCGGAGAAAAAAGTCATGGATTTGATTGCCCAAGGTTTGTCGAATCGAGAAATTGGTGCAACTTTGGGGATTGCTGAAAAAACGGTTAAAAATCACATTACAGCCTTGTTGTCGAAAATGGGATTTCAGCGCCGCACTCAAGTGGCTGCCTGGGTAGCGGCCCAAAAGAGTACTGGTTGGCGCAGTAGCTAAGCAACCTGAAGGGAACTATCGCTAGCTAGCGGCACGAGTGAAGAATTAAGGGTGTAACCACTGATTTGGCAGATTTTAGAGTTGCAGGAATTATTTTGCGGGTAAAACTATTTTGCCGGTAAAACCAGGAGCGGCACTCGCCAAACCACAGAGATTCCATGCCCACGCGGACCCGCGCTAATGGAAAACGAGCCAGAATGTTCACTGGCGCGCCGCCGCATATTTGACAACCCTGAACGCCTGTCAATCTGTGCATCTATGCCAATGCCATCATCTACAATCGTTAAAATTAGTTCCCCAGTCGGGCCAGTCCCATTGACAGTTACGCGCACGCTGGCAGCTCGTGCGTGAGCGTGGCGAGCCACATTCGAGAGAGCTTCGCGCACTACCGCCACCACATTTTTGGTGATTTCGGGACAAACTCGGGCACACATATCTGCTGATTGGTCTTTCCAGTCGCTGCGCTCAGGATCCAAAATGTGATCGTCTAACACAAATAGCAGGGTGGGAGCAAAACCTAGCGCTCCGCGTGCTCGAGAGGCTTCCGTAATAATTCCGTCAATCAGGGAAGCAGAATCGTCACTTTCCTTCATTCCATCCACGATTACGCGGATTTGGCGGATCGCTTCATCTAAATTGCTTTGCGTCGCTTTCAAAAAGTGCATCAGTAAAGTTTTCGGAATCCCCTCAGTACGGATTCTGCGTCGTAATCCATCCAATTCCATGCCGGTGGCAAATAATTGCTGAATGACCAAGTCGTGCAGATCGCGAGAAATTTTCGCTAACTTACTCGCACAATCAGAGTGTGGAGCAGACTGCGTTATGGACTGAGGGACAGAGGGCGCGGACATGGGAGGCAAGACTTGATTTTGGAGCAGGCCAATTACATTTCCACATACGTTCACAAATATGTTAGCCCCGTGTAGATTGGCTTCACTAAAAGAGGGAGCACAGTTGCGTTTAGCTAAAACCATCATGCCGCTCAGATTGGGGGAATGGTTGGTGCTATCGCCAGAGTTACTTGCATCATCGACAGGACTGGCGATAGCGTCGTTGACTAGTTCGCAGTGGTGATTTTGGTCGGTGTGATCGGTAGAGTTGCTGATGAAGCTGCCGGTAGCATCGTCGTTAGTGGTGTTGGCGTCGTCTAAGTCGTAGATTGGTATGAATAGGGCTGATCCCAGCAAGGGGGAGTTTCCAGTAAAATTCAGTGGAATCAGATAGCTGGCGTCCCCTAAATGTGGTTTTGTCGCTTGCTGGAGACAAATGTCAACGGTTGAGCCCAGATAGCCGTCAACTAGTCCAGGGTTGCCCTTGGCTACTTCACACATCCAGGGAGTCTGCGTACCCTGTGTGCTTTGTGACCCTAAAAACACTAACCCTAAGTCAGCTCCACTAGCTTTGACCGCGTTTTGGGTCATTAGCTCGAGAATTTCGCCGGGATCTGAGTCTTTGCGCAATTCCTGGTTTAGTTGGGCAAATGCCTGCACCCACTGACAGGACACTTGAGGCTCAGACATGATTAGTACCTGCTACCTATCTACGGTTCGTCTCTTATCATTTGCTACTCATTATCCACCACACATTACTTACTGTCTCATTGTTTGTCATTTGCTATTCACTTTATGACTTTATAGTTTGCTGCTCGTTGATTCACTACGCATATTCGCTATTCTTTGCCTACTACTTGTCACTCTCTTTGTCATTCAGTGGCCATTGTTTATTGTCCACTGCTTTGTCTTTCTTGTCGTACAGCGAATGCGAAATGTTCGGATGCATTAGTCAACTCTAAGAGAGAGTTAAATGTTTGGACGGTAGCTGGATGCTCTGGAGCAAAACCACCCAAATCACTAGTGCCAGCTGCAGCAGGGACAATTTCGTCGGCGATCTTGCCATCAGCTGGCTGCACGGACAGAATCTGATCCACCTGACTCAAAATCGACAACCGGTGAGTTACCAACAAAATTCCGCGTCCTTGGTGTGCAGCAGTTTCGGCCAACTCGGCAATAAGCGCGTCGGCTCCCGCTGGATCCAAGTGTTCTGTTGGCTCATCCAGGAGCAAAAGTGTCGCTGGATTTGCTAGTGCCCGGGCGATTAGCAGTCGGCGTTTTTCACCACCTGAAATTGAAGTGTTATTAGCACCCAGCAGCGTGTCTATCCCTTGTGGTAAATCCTGTAACCACGAATCTAAACCAACGCGATGTAGTACGTCTGTAGCTTCTTCACGCGTCAAAGCCGCATTCCCTACCCGGAGGTTTTCGTACACGCTGGTGCCAAATACATGCGCGTCTTCAGTAGTCAACTGAACTAAACTAGTTGAGTAAGAGCGCTCCAGCTCCCAGATTGGCTGCTCATTCAAAGTGGCCACACCTGCTGCTGCCGGGAGCATCCCGGACAACGTATACAACATGGTTGTTTTACCAACCCCAGAGGGACCAACTACTCCAATGATGCGTCCGGGCTGTAACTGAAAGTTAAATCCGGCTGCCACTGGTTTACAACCGGGCCAGCCTACCGCCAGGTTGCTAGCCTCTAACACTACCGATTCTGTCGACACAACTGGAGAAGCCGAGGAAACTAAACTAACTGGTGTGTGAGTGTTTTCCGACGTATTGGCATTCATTGGAGAAGTTTGTTTGGCAAGGGAAATTGGTTTATCAACCACCTTAACCCCAGCCTCGTCACTGCGGGTGTTTTTACTTTTTGTTGCCGCAACTGCTTCACTAGCAGCCAGCTCACCACTGTCAGCTTTAGCACCAGTTTCTTGCTCATCTTCTGGCCCCAAGAGATCCATGATGCGTTTGGCAGCCTGTGCCGATTTAATCAGTTGCACGGTAGCAGGCGAAATATCTGCGACTCCCTCGAAGGAAGATAACGGAATCAACACCAACACGGCCAGTGCTACTGCCGCAACCTTCCCCGAAGTGGTTTCGGGAATCCCAATCAGTAAGGCCGCTACCACTGACAACCCCATGGCCAGGTTGTCAATCACAATGGCAAGAGCTGCTGGCCGATCGGCTTTGGTGATCGAATTTTCCAGCTTCCGAGCTGTTTGTACCGTCTGTTGGTGTCGTTCCTCAAAGCGTCCGGCTACGCGCAACTCGTCTGCACCCTCTAGCAATTGCATGGTCGCTACCGACAATTTTGTGCGCTGTTCCCGCTCTACAGTCTCAGTGCGTCTAGCTGTTCTCGCGGTCAACAAGGGAGCAACAAAACCCGATAATAATAAACAGATGGCCAAAGCAATCGCCACTGTGGGAGATAAACACGCTACGGCAATCACCGTGCCCACTGACACAACGACAGCCGTGGCAGTAGGCAAGATCGCTCCTACCACTAGGTCTCCAACTGAGTCGATGTCGTGTCCAATGCGCGCCAACAGGTCGCCGCGCTGAATGCGGGCTACTCGATCGATTCGTCCTTTAGCCAAAGAATCATAAACTCGCAGCCGCAGCGAATCCATCCCGTATAGAGCCACGTGGTGGCTAAACAAACGCTGTAAATAGCGCATCAGCGCCCGAGTGACTCCAAACGTGCGCACACCCACCGCTGCTACATTCAAGGACAATACTGGCGGCATTTGACTAGCTCGGGCAATTAGCCAAGCTGAAACTCCCGCTAAAGCAATTGATGCGCCCAAACACAAAACCCCACAGGCTAGTGCTAACAAGAATTGCTTGAGGTCGATAGCTAACATTTTGTAAGCGCGTCGCAAAGCTAAACGCTCACTTTTGTCCAAGAACAAGTTCATTTTGCTTCCTTTGCATCCGTCACAGTGTTGACTGGGCGCTCGTCCTTGTCTTTGTTTTCCGTCTCGTCTTCTACTTCGTTTTCTGGCTCATCTTCCGCTTCGTTTTTTGTTTTGTCTTCTGCTTGCTCTTCTACTTCGTTTTCCGCCTGGTTTTCTTGGTCCTCCGTTTTATTTTCTATTTGGGCTTCTGTCTGGTTTTCTGCTTTGTTTTCCAGTGAGTCCGCAGTGGAAGTGGGAGCATAAGTGGCTATCTCTTGGTCACTCATCGTGGCCGAGGAAACTTTGATCACTTGATCAGCCATATTTGTCACCGCGTTTCTGTGCGCAATCACAATGATTGTGCATCCTAATTCACGCAGCCTCGACAACACACTAATCACCTGTTGTTCCAGTGAAGCATCTAGGTGTGCAGTCGGCTCATCTAACACCAAGTAATCGGGACGATCGAGTAGGGCTTTGGTCAAAGCCAAACGTTGGCGTTGTCCGACAGAAAGCCCAACCCCTTCTAGACCGATTTGCGTAGACAAATCGACGTCAAAGCCAGTCAATTGGGCGGCTGATAAAATCTCTTCATCCGTATAATCGCCGTTCTCGCACAAATTATCTCGCACTGAGCCAGGCGATAGAATCGGAAATTGCGGCACCCAGGAAACGCGCCTCCACCAAGATTCTAAATCGATGTCTTCTATTGGAATGCCCGCTAGCCGAATCGTTCCCTTAGTGGCGCGTTCAAACCCCAACAACACTTGGGTGGTGGTAGTTTTTCCCGCACCACTTGCTCCCACTAGAGCTGCAATTGTTCCTGGTTGAATTTGTGCACTTAGTCCAGCTGGAGCCCATTTGCCGCGCGAGGCCACCCACAAATCTTCGATTTCGATCGGGAATTTTTTGCTATCTGGCACAACTTGGGTTCCAGTTTGCGGCAGCGGCGTTTCCAAAATTTCGAATGCCGCATTGGCAGCTGCAACTCCATTGGCTGAGGCATGGAAATGGGAGCCCACTTGCCGTAGTGGGTCGAAAACCTCGGGAGCTAGCATGATGATCAAAAGCCCTACTGCTAGTGATAGGTGGCCGTACACCATGCGCATACCTACTTCTACGGCTACTAAAGCTACCGACAAAGTGGAGATGAATTCGAGAACACCACCGGATAGGAACGCAACCCTCAGTGCGGTGAGAGTGACCCGCGTATTTTGTCGACTGATATTTTTTAAATGTTGGCGAGGGGATTGTTCTCGCCCTAATGCACGCAAAGTTGGCAAACCGGTGATTAACTCCAGCAATCGAGTGCCCAACTGTTCCATGGTTTTCAACCGCTTTGAAGCAAAACCTTGGGTAAATCTTCCCACTAAAGCCATAAAAATTGGAATTAGTGGCACCGCTACTAAAGCAACCAAAGCTGACCAAAAATCCAGCCACAAAATTGTGACCAGTACGATTGGCGTCACGATTGCGGTCGCCAATAATTGGGGCAGATAATCCACAAAATATGGATCTAAATCATCTAGCCCTCGGGTCAGTAGTGTGGCGGTGTTAGCACCGTTTTGCGATCTCCAGCGAGGGCCCAGCCTAGCCGCTTTGGTGAAAACTTGTGAGCGCAACTGGGTGACAGCTTCAGCGGCGGCATGGTGTCCTCTCAAGGTGCGCAAACCTTTGCATCCGGCTCGCACTACAACCACCAGAAGGAGTATGCCAATCATTGACAGTGAATCCCTGAGGGACTGATTGTCGGAAATAACTGGACTTACTGCTTGGGAAATTGACCAAGCTTGCAAGACAGTTAGAACGGCTACACAAACTGCAATAAAAGTCAGTTCGACGATGTAGCGTTTAGCTGCGCTCGCGTATTTTAGTAATCGCGGGTCTAGGGGCTTCATATCTTCATTTTCCCATGGATGAACCAGCAAGTGTGGGATGATGGTGCTTGGGCAACAAAAGCACAAATATTTTACAGAAAATACTTAGATTATGTTTGGTAAAAATTCAGTCAGTGTTATGGGAGTAGGAAACAAGTGGGGATGAGGGACAGCCAAAGGGGAGTAGGAAGGTAAAGAGCAGATAGGGTAGACAAAGGAGAGAGTGTCCCATGACGAAGAGAGCCTACTCTAGCGACAGCAGCAAACTAGTCAATACTGACAAATCGACAACAAAGTGATACCAATAAATTTGGGGTTGCAGTCTACTGCAACCCCAAACATTTAGCGACTAAACCGTGTTAGCTCGCGTGCTCCATGTCTTTACCCGGCCAGGAAATTGGCTCCTAGGCGAATCTTTTTCAGTAATAGACCTGGTTGTTTTTCCATGTCGTTGACTGAGACGCGGCTCCTGAACACCCAGTAAGACCAGATGGTGTACAACAACACGATCGGGACGAATATGCAAGCCACGACAGTCATCACGATCAGAGTTCCCTGCGTGGAGGAAGCCAACGAAATTGTCAACGAATACGCTGGAGCGATGGCCGACTTCATGACATTCGGTGCCATAGAAGTAAAGAGCCAAGCCACGGCGCCAGCAATTCCCACTGAGGAGAGAATGAAGGACAAACCCTCTTTGCGCAGCGCTGATTGAGAGTAGACAGTGGCACCAATTAGCACCAGAGCAGCGATAACTAGTGGCAGCCAACCCCAGACACTAGAGCTGTAGGCGAATTGACCCCAGACTACCCATACTGCTGCTAAAACAGTGGTGATCAAAGAAATCATGCCCACTTTCGAGTCCACGCGGTTGTGGATTTCCTCGGTGGTTTTCATGGACAAGAACAAAGAGCCTTGCATCAAGCAAATCAACACAACCACAACGCCACCGAGCAGCGTATAGGGCGTGAACAAGGACCAAAAGCCTCCCGTCAAGTTGAAGACAGCCAGACCTGAATCGATGGCCTCTTGCACGTCCGCTACAGAAATAACTTCCAAGGTGAGGCGGTTTTGTACCACGATTTGCATGCCTTGTACCAGGTTGGCGAACGCCACCCCTAGCACCAGCGGAGTCACGTAGGAGGGAATGATCAGCATCCAATCCCAATAGCGGCGCCACTTCACCGAATTGATTTTGGCCCGCCACTCAAAAGCAGAGATGCGCAGAATCAACATCACCAAGATGAGGAACAAACCCAAGTACATTCCCGAAAACATGGTGGCATACCAGGTAGGGAAAGCAGCAAAGGTTGCTCCACCGGCGGTCAACAGCCACACCTCGTTGCCATCCCAGTGCGGACCGACGGTGCGAATCACAGCGCTGCGCTCCTGGTCGCTTTTAGCCACGAAGGGAACCAGCATGCCGACGCCAAAGTCGAAGCCTTCTAGAACCAGATAACCGACCCATAAAACTGCGACTAAAATGAACCAAAGAATACTTAGAGCCATCATTGTTGTCAAAACCTCCTCAGTATCCGAAGCTCAAGGCTTGAGCATCTTCATCGTTAGGTTTGATCATCGATTCCGCGACGCCAGTGCCCATGTCGTTGACTGTGTCATCGTCAGCTGGCTTAGCGTGGTGGATGCCCTCTAGCGAGTAACGTCGCATCAGTATCACCCACACCACGCCCAGAGCAAAGTACAAGAGGGTGAAGACGATTAGCGTGATCAAAAGTTCAGCTGTCGACAGGTTAGTTGAGACACCCATTGATGTCAGCTGGAACACCGACCCACTCAGATCTCCACTTTCCAGAGCCTCCATACTGGGGTAAACCAAGAACGGTTGACGTCCCATTTCGGTGAAAATCCACCCGAAACTAGAGGCAATGAACGGCATCGGAATACAGAAGATGGCAAACTTGCCCAGCTTCTTAGAAGTGGGGGTTTGCTTCTTGCGCATCGCCCAGAGAGCCCACAGAGCCAAAATCGCTGAGAAGGCAGCAAAGCCCATCATCAAGCGGAAAGACCAGAAGACGATGTCTGAAGGAGGCCTAAAGTCGTATTGCGAGGCGTCACCGTATTGGGCAACCCAGTCTTCATTTGCATTCAGCAACTCCACTAGTGCTTCTTGTATGTCCGCTACACCAGCAGATTCAGCGGTGAAAGAGTTTTCGGCCAGGAATGAAGCCAAACCAGGAATTTCAATGTATTTGATGGGTTCACCGTTGCCATCTGAAGAACACTCACCAAAGGCAGCCACCGTGAAAGCTGCTCCTTCGGTGTCGACACAGATGGCTTCAGCGGTAGCCATTTTCATGGGCTGGACTTTGACTAGCTCTTGACCTTGGACGTGTCCCGTGATTGCCGTACCGATGCCACCAATGATGACGATGAGTAAACCGTAGTTGGCGATCTTGCGCCAAACTGTGCTAGCCTCTGCTGCTCCCTCTTTTCCACCTTCGCGGGCAGCCCGGGTCATCCACCAAATAGAAATACCAGCGATAAAGGTTCCAGCCAGCAGCCAGCTAGAGGTAATGACGTGCGAGAAAGTCGTCCAAGTAACCGGATTCAAAATTAGCTCGAAGAATCCAGAAGCACCATCTAACTCGGCTCGCCCCGTCTCCGCGTTGTAGATTGCGCCGACTGGATTTTGCATCCACGAGTTAGCGGTGAGAATCCAAAAGGCGGAAATACTAGTACCAGCAGCTGTCAGCCAAATCATCAACAAATGGAGCCGCTTGGAGATGCGACCCCAACCGAAAATCCACAAACCTAAGAAGGTGGATTCCAGGAAGAACGCCAATAGCGCCTCGACAGCTAGAGGTGCGCCGAAGATATCCCCCACGTAGCGGGAGTACTCCGACCAGTTCATTCCAAATTGGAATTCCTGGACGATACCTGTGGCTACGCCGAGGGCAAAGTTGATTAGTAAGAGCTTGCCAAAGAAACGAGTAGCTTTCAGCCAAGTCTCATTACCGGTGCGATGCCAAACCGTTTGCATGATCGCAACAGCAAGTGACAAGCCAATTGTCAGCGGCACTAAAACGTAGTGATAGACGGTGGTAACAGCGAACTGCCATCGACTAAGCGTAAGCGAGTCCAGAGCTGTGGCTACAAATTCCATCGTCCCACCTTTCTCTTCTACTGGATTGTTTTGTCGCAATACGGAGCCAAGATGCTACATATTCCCTAGTCTGCTTTAGGACCTAAGCCCTCACGTAATACCATTGTGCCTGCTTTTGGCTACTTTGTCGTTACCTACAAGCAAACGTTAAAATTTTTATGTCTTGTTCAGTGAGATTTTAAGCTAGTTTGCAGGTAAATTACGAACCACTAGTGTTGAAAAATAGGGAGGATCTTCTCAGCGTCTTTCCCGAGATCCTCAACACAAAGTGAGTCGCATCTCTGGAAGGCAAAACATTCTCTAATCTGGTCGCACTTCAAGACGGTCAGTGAAATAATAGAGGTGAGAATGTCAAAGCGCATCCTTTGACAAAGCCGTTGATGACCCGGAGCCCCTGGTTATGAGCGTGTTTTGAACCTGAGTTGGCTCATAAGTTGCCGGGTCAAGTTTAGTGGGTTTAGTTCGTTTTCTAGGGATAAAGGTCTGGTCACGGGATTTAGCGTTTGCTGTGCATTCGGTTTGTGCCAGCGAAGTTTATGTGACTACCTGTATGTCGTGCGGTCACCGGCTAATAGATGAAGGTTTTTGTCTTTGAAAAACAGGGCAAGATAAGGCATAGAATGCCTGATGCTGATGCGATCATTGGGCAATACAGTTGGAGAATTGTGACCAATAGTGAAAACGCGAATCGTTCCGAGACGGTTCCAGCGACAGCATTGTTATTTCAGGCACCACAGTTTTTGGAGCCGACCCCACCTCGGTCCACTCGGCATTTTGACACGGAGGGAACTAACCAAACTAGCGTTAGTGAACGCGAAGGATCTCGCAGACGATGGACAAAAAATGAGGCCACTGAGCTGACTGATAGTGCGAAAGAGGTCAAGAAAAGCGAGAGCAGTCCGGAGTCTAAAAATCGGCACAAAGACTCGGCTCACAGTCACAAAAGACACAGTGAACCCTTTGCTAGTCACTCGTCTAATGAGATTTCAAAGCAGGTGGGTTCAACTGGAGAGAACAGAGATAGAGAAGACGGTAAAGAAAGAGAACAAAGAGAGCGGGTAGTCCGCATCCGCAGCGCAGAAAATCAAGCGAAGAAGGAGTCTAAAACTAGGTTGACCCGCCCTCAGAGCGTGGCCGAAACTGAGCAGGCAAAGTCTGATGATGCTGCTGCTCTAGAAGAAACGACGCGCAGGCGACGTCGACGTAGTCGGAGCCAGGACTTGGGTGAAACTGCTGCTATCGACAGCACCTCACCTAGTGCAGATGATGGAGTCCAAGCACTAAAAGGATCAACTCGTTTAGAGGCCAAAAGAATTCGCAGGCGTGAAACCAGGCGCGAGCGTCGCCGCCGCTACTCGATCACAGAAGCAGAATTTTTGGCGCGCCGCGAATCAGTGAACCGGCAAATGGTGGTGCGCCACCGCGATGGTTTAAACCAGATCGCGGTGTTGGAAGACGGCATTTTAGTTGAACACTACGTGGCTAACAAAACCCAGCAGTCAATTGTAGGTAACGTTTATTTGGGGCGCGTGCACAACGTGTTGCCGTCAATGGAAGCTGCATTTGTGGATATTGGGCGCGGACGCAACGCGGTATTGTATGCGGGTGAAGTCAATTGGAGTGCTCTCGGGGTTGGCGGAACTACTCCTCGTCGCATTGAGAGTGCCCTCAAACCTGGAGATACTGTATTAGTCCAAGTGACCAAAGATGCGATCGGTCATAAAGGGGCGCGTTTGACTGCCCAAATTTCTTTGGCAGGCCGCTACTTGGTGTTGGTGCCCGGGTCTTCGACGTTGGGGATTTCACGAAAGCTGCCTGATGCTGAACGCATGCGTTTGAAAAAACTCTTGCGCCAAAGCTTGCCCGAAAACGCGGGGGTAATCGTTAGGACAGCTGCAGAAGGAGCGTCGGAAGAACAACTTTTAGCCGACATTGAGCGCCTCTCCAAACAGTGGGCGCACATTCAGCAAAAGCAAAAAACCACCAAAAAAGCACCGACTTTGTTGCGCAGCGAGCCAGAGTTAGTGGTGCGCGTAGTACGCGACATTTTTAATGAAGATTTCTCCAAGTTGATTGTCCAGGGCAAAGAAACTTGGGATACAGTGTCAAAATACGTGAACGATCTGTCGCCAGAATTGTCCGACCGCTTGGAGTATTGGACAGGCACAGACGATTTGTTCCACGACAAACGAATCGACCAGCAGCTGACCAAAGGCATGGACCGTAAAGTGTGGTTACCTTCGGGGGGAACGCTGATCATTGATCGCACTGAAGCGATGACGGTGATTGACGTGAACACCGGTAAGTTTATCGGCTCAGGTGGAACCCTGGAAGAGACAGTGACGCGCAACAATTTAGAGGCGGCCGAAGAAATTGTCCGCCAGTTGCGTTTGCGCGACATCGGTGGAATGATCATCATTGACTTTGTTGACATGGTGTTGGAATCCAACCGAGAATTAGTTTTACGTCGATTGATCGAATGTCTAACTCGCGATCGAACCCGTCACCAGGTCACCGAAGTTACCTCACTGGGTTTGGTGCAAATGACTCGCAAGCGCGTTGGTGAAGGGCTGGTGGAAGCTTTTTCGACCCCGTGTGAACATTGCGAGGGACGTGGCTTCATTGTCCGCAACCAACCGGTTGAATTGATGGCAGCTAGTGTCACCCGAAGGAAAGAAGGGCACAGCGGCAACCACGGTGAGAGACAATCGGATCGTGGTCATGGTCATAATCGGGAGAGCCGAGAGCGAAATAGCCGAGTCCAGGTAACTCACTCGGACGATGAACAAGCCAAATCCGCAGTGAGTGTGATTGCGGCGGCCAGCGAGAAAGCTGAAGTAGACTCTGCTAAAAAGACTGGAAAAGATGCTCGCAAGAAACGGCGGCGCGTAGTTTCGGCTGGCACCAATGCTCCGGCAACCACTGTGCAAACGCAGATTATTTCCCAGGAGCTATCCGAGATTGCATTGCCAAAAGCAGCGTCAGAGTCCCAAGTTCCAGCAGCACCAGCGATATCTGTGGACGACATCGTGCTGCCAGAAAGTAGCGCATCCAGCAAACCAGCTCGCAAGCGCCGCAGAGTGGTAGTTAGTGCAGAAGTAGTTGCCCCTGCCACTGCGCCTACCTCTGCTGAGGAGACGACTACTCCGAGTGATTCAACTACCGAGAATGAGTAACTACATCGAGGACAATGGAGTGGGCGGGGGGATAGTAACCGTGCTCAATGACACACTATTTCAAGCGGTATCACACGATACTAGGTTGAAGATAGCTCGGTAAAAAAGTAGATTTAACAGTTGGCGCGGCCTGCGCCAGGGCTGTGTTTCCCCGTGGAATGCAGGTCGCAAGAAACTAAAGTGAGAGATTGGTATTAACGTGGTCTATGCGATCGTCAAGGCCGGCGGCCGTCAGGAAAAGGTGGCAGTTGGCGATGTTGTGGTCGTCGACAAGTTGGCTGCTGAGGTCGGTCAAACGGTTGAGTTACAGCCAGTTTTGTTGGTTGACGGCGACCAGGTGAGTGGTCAGGCTGCTGACTTGGGTAAAGTTTCGGTAAAAGCTGAGGTAGTTGACGAAACCAAGGGCCCAAAGATTCGGATCGTCAAGTACAAGAACAAGACGGGCTACCGCAAACGCCAGGGGCACCGCCAGCAGCATTCGGTTGTGAAAATCACCGAGATTGCTTGATGATTTAATGGCCTAGTTGGACGCCCGGGTGATGACGGTCAACCTCGGTCAGGTGCCTGATTTGCCCGAAGGGATAGTTGTGGGCAATTTTGCCGGAGGTAGAAGGATTTGAGTAATGGCACATAAGAAGGGTCTGGGTTCTTCTCGCAATGGTCGCGATTCCAACGCTCAGCGTTTGGGAGTGAAGCGTTTTGGCGGCCAGCGGGTGAATGCTGGTGAAATTTTGGTTCGCCAGCGCGGCACCAAGTATCACCCGGGTGTGAACGTGGGGCGCGGTAAGGACGATACGTTGTTTGCTTTGAAGACTGGCGACGTGGAGTTCGCGAATTTTCGTGGCCGCCGCGTGGTAAACATTATTGCCCAGGGCTGAGACGACGCTGATTTTCATGAAGGACATCCGCACTGCGGGTGTCCTTTTGCGCTTAACACTAGAAAATGGCTCCACCAGTTCCACAATGCATTTTTCGCAGTGAATTCATTGAATTCACTAAACGCGTTTACCAGGTGGTGGATTGGGGAGCAGATCAGGAAGTGGCATGGCTAATTTCGTCGATCGGGTAAAAATACACGTTGCTGCCGGTAAGGGCGGGCATGGTTGCACGTCGATTCGCCGCGAGAAATTCAAGCCCCTAGGCGGTCCCGATGGTGGAGATGGTGGTAACGGTGGGTCAGTGATTGTTCGAGTTGATCCCCAAGAAATGACGCTGCTTAGTTTCCACCGCAAGCCGCATTATCGGGCTGAGAATGGGACTCCGGGAATGGGGTCGAATCGTTTGGGGAAAAATGGGGCAGACATTGTTTTGGGCGTCCCAGTGGGCACTGTGGTCAAATCTATCTCTGGGGAATTGTTGGCGGATTTGGCTAGTATGGGCGCGGAAATCACCGTGGCTATGGGAGGGCGAGGCGGTCTGGGAAATGCTTCGCTGGCTTCGAAAACAAGACGTGCTCCTGGTTTTGCTTTGTTGGGTGAGCCAGGGGAGGAAGTTGAGATTGTCCTGGAGCTAAAGTCTATTGCTGATGTGGCTTTGGTGGGATTCCCTTCAGCGGGCAAGTCTTCTCTAATTGGGGCGATGAGCGCGGCCAAACCAAAAGTGGCGGATTATCCATTTACTACCTTAGAGCCGCATTTAGGGGTGGTGGATGCAGCTGGTTTTCGCTACACGATCGCAGATGTTCCAGGCTTAATTCCGGGAGCTTCCCAGGGCAAGGGATTGGGGGTGGAATTTTTGCGCCACATTGAGCGATGCTCGGTGATTGCCCATGTGATCGATTGTGCGACTTTTGAACTCGATCGTGATCCAGTGTCCGATTTGCGGGCTTTGGAAAAAGAGTTGGCTGCATATCAAGGGGATTTGGGTGAGGTTGAGGGATATATTCCTTTATCGCAGCGAGAGCGCATCGTCGTGTTGAATAAGGTGGATGTGCCAGATGGCCGGGAAATGGCTGAACTAATGCAGCTAGAGTTAGAAGCAATGGGGTACCCGGTGTTCCAAGTGTCGGCTATCTCTCGGCAAGGACTCAAAGAGTTGTCTTTTGCTTTTGCCGAAGCGGTGCGCCAAACGCGAGCGAAACTGCCTGAACCCACAGCGCGTCCAGTGCTCAGCCCGCAGCCGTTGTCAGCTCAGTTGTCTAATTCGCGCAGCCAAATCACTGTTGATCCAGTTCATTTTGAGGGTGAGACCATTTTTCAGGTACGGGGAGCTAAACCGGAGCGGTGGGTGCGGCAAACTGATTTTTCCAACGATGAAGCGGTTGGATATTTGGCTGATCGATTGGCGGCTGCGGGCGTCGAGGATCAATTGTTGGAGGCTGGTGCTAAACCTGGTAATCCGGTGGTGATTGGGCCGGTGGAGACGGGAGTAGTGTTCGACTGGGAGCCAACTATTTCCACGGGAGCTGAATTGTTGGCTGGTCGGGGTCAAGATGCGCGTTTATTTGAGAATCATCGCCGCACCAATAAGGAACGGCGTCGCGACTATCAGCAGCTGATGGATTCGAAAGCTGATGCTCGAAAACTATTGGATGAAGAGGCGCAGTTGGGTATTTGGACGAGTCCGCAGCTAGAAGATAGCTTTTGGGATGATAGTGCCTGAACCAGTTAGGGTTTGTCTTCTGAAACGATGACGTTTTGGAAGTCCAGGAAAATCTGACTCTCAATATTGGTTGTCAAAAATATTTGTGGAGGCAAATATTTGGTTCATGGCGCTCAGTTTATGGCGTGTAGAAAGGAATAGTTAGAGGGATCAATGATGACCCAAGTACGAAGTGACGCTTGTTTTGATGAGGATGGAGCAAGAATTGGTTTGCGGCTGACGTGGACGGGCGTGCAGCCACGCAGTGGCAACGGCAGGCGTCGAGTGGGGATTATGGGGGGCACTTTTGATCCGATTCATCATGGGCACTTAGTGGCTGCCTCGGAAGTGATGTTTGAGTTTGGTTTGGAGCAGGTGGTGTTTGTGCCTGCCGCAATCCAGCCCTTCAAACGGGGGAAAAAGATAACTTCAGCGGAGCACCGTTATTTGATGGCAGAAATTGCCACAGCTTCTAATAAACGGTTTACGGTATCTCGAGTGGATATCGATCGGGGGGGAGTGACTTACACTTATGAGACGCTGCGGGATTTACAGGTGGCGGCTCCCGATGTTGACTGGTTTTTTATTACGGGCGCGGATGCGTTGTCTGAGATTTTGACGTGGAAGCACGTCGATGAGTTATTTGAGTGCGCTCACTTTGTGGGGGTGTCGCGACCAGGCCACAAATTGGAAATGCCTGCTGTGCCCGAAGGAGTGGTATCGTTGATCGAGATACCGGCTTTGGCGATTTCTTCTTCGGAGTGTCGGCGTCGGGTGGCATCTGGCAAGCCGATTTGGTATTTGGTGCCAGAGGGGGTAGCTCAATACATTGAAAAGTATCATCTTTACGCAGCAGACTAGGCTGCACTCAAAACCGACGGAGTCAAGTCCGGATTATAGCATCTTTGTACGGAGGACTGCGGACTAGACAGGAGTTTGCCAATAGATTGTGACTGGTTTCGTCGATATGTATTCGTGTGCAAAGATTTGTTGGCTAGAGCTCCATTTATGACTGTTTATCCAGGTTGACTAAAGACATGTGCTGGCGGGTGGAGTGGATTTTAGTAAATACTTGTTGGTGTTTTTGGTAAATGCGTAGACTGGTGGTAGGCAGCTAAAAATCTGGTAAAAATGTGAAAGGTTTTGATGGAACTCTTAGCTGAAACAAAGAACTTAGTTGCAGGAGCTATAAAAGCAGCAGTGGATGCTTTGGCTGAAGACGTGGTGGCCATGGATGTTTCGGCGCGTTTGCCATTTGTGGACGCTTTTGTGTTGGCAACTGCTGACAATGCTAGACATTTGCGGGCGGTGGTCGATGCTGTGACGCACGGGGTGCGGGAAAAAACTGGTGAGTCGCCGCATAATGTTGAGGGAGATCGGGATTCAACCTGGTTGGTCATCGACTATGGAAGTGTCGTAGTACACGTATTTTTGCCTGAGGCACGAGAATTTTATGCTTTGGACAAGTTGTGGGCTGACTCCGAGCGCATCTTGACAGAATCCCTTTGATGATGTTCGTTATAGAAAGCCAAATAGAATAAGGGCGGTATGCGTCGTTGCACACCGCCCTTTGTGGCAAGTGGAAAGAGAATGCCAAATAGAACCAATGAAGATTAGTCGAAGTCGATGATAACCTTCATGGCTTTGTTGGCTGCTGCCTTGCCAAAGGTTTCGTAGGCGTCCAGCACCTCAGAGAACTTGAAGTGGTGGGTGATCAGATCCTCTGGGTTGATGCGGCCGGAAGAAACCACGTTGGACAACATGGGGGTGGTGTAGGCTGACACCAAACCAGTGGTGATTCCCACATTCTTGATCCACAGGTCTTCCAAGTGCAGGTCAACTGGCTTGCCGTGCACACCAACGTTGGCGATTCGACCACCCGGCTTCACCAGCTTTTGGACCAGCTCAAAGGTAGCGGGAATACCCACTGCCTCGATGGCTACGTCTACACCTTCACCGTCGGTCAACTCGAGGACCTTCTCGACGGCTTTAGCGCTGTCACCTGAGTTCACTACATCGGTGGCACCCAGGCTCAAAGAAGTCTGTAAACGGTTGTCGTCCAAGTCCAAGTGAATGAGCTTAGCCGGTGAGTAGAACTGGGCGGTCAACAGTGCAGACATACCCACTGGGCCAGCACCGACGATGGCTACAGTCTGTCCCGGGCTGACCTGTCCGTTCAGCACACCGATTTCAAAACCGGTGGGCAGGATGTCACTCAAAGTAACAGCCGCATCGTCACTGATGGACTCCGGTAGGGGGTACAAAGAGGTGTCAGCGTAAGGTACGCGAGTGTATTCGGCCTGAGTTCCATCGATCAGGTGGCCGAGAATCCAACCGCCGTCCTTGCAGTGTGCGTACAGGCTACGACGACAGTTCGAGCAAGTACCACAGGAGGTGATACAAGAGACGATCACCTTGTCGCCAGGCTTGAATTCGTTGACTCCGGGACCAACTTCCTCGACAATCCCGATTCCCTCGTGACCTAGGGTCAGACCCGCAGGAGTTTCCGGAGTGTCGCCCAGCAAAATGTGCAAGTCAGAACCACAAATGGTGGTTTTGGTCATGCGTACAATGGCATCTTTGGCGTGCTGGATGGTTGGCTTTGGCTTGTCTACGACTTCTTTCACGCCTGGGCCTTGAAATGCTACTGCCTTCATTATTTCGTATTCTCCCGTAATGTTGAAGTGCCGCAATCAAGTGGGCTTCCTGACATACAGCGCTGTATGAAGACCCAAGTTGACTTTGGCCGGACCGAAAATGCCTGGTGCAGCGTCTCATCCCAGCACCAGTGCGTCAATTATGGCATAGCGGACAA
>CBCPNB010000002.1:0-11854 GCA_965120455.1 uncultured Actinomycetaceae bacterium
GGTGGCCGCATTCGTGGTTGTCTACCGCAAGAAACAGCTGAAAACTGGTGACCAAACAGCACCAGAAACTTTTGAGCAGCCTCCGGAAAAAGTCCCGGTCGAGTCCACGGCAGAGCCTGAACCAGTAGAAGTGATTCCAGCGGAGAAAACAGATTCTGACTCTGCAATCCCGGCAACAGATGACACTACTGACGAAGCAGATGC
Source organism: uncultured Actinomycetaceae bacterium (assembly GCA_965120455.1). GTDB lineage: Bacteria > Actinomycetota > Actinomycetes > Actinomycetales > Actinomycetaceae > Scrofimicrobium. The sequence goes on from CBCPNB010000002.1 coordinate 205, forward strand.
CGATTCCGCAGTTTCAGTAGCAGCTGAAACTGACACTAAAGCAATTCAGGAGGTAGAAACCCCAGAATCGCTGCCTTCACGATTACAGCGGTTGCGTTCGCGCATGGCCAAATCTGGCGGTTTTGGACGCACACTCCTATCGGTGTTTTCTCGCGGCGACCTACAAGCCAGCGACTGGGAAGAAATCGAAGACATACTGCTCCTCGCCGATGTCGGTATGAGTGCCACTGAGCAAATTATTGACAACCTGCGCACCGCCATCAAAGTCCAAGGTACGGTTTCTGCTAGTGAGGCGCGTGAACTTTTGCGCAAAGAATTATTAGCACTAGTTGACCCGACGATGGATCGCTCTTTGAACCTGGCACAACCCAGCGAAAATGGGCAGAAGCAGCCAGCATGCATCCTGGTAGTTGGGGTCAACGGGACGGGCAAAACCACTACAGTTGGCAAAATTGCCAGATTGCTCAGAGCAGAAAATCGAACAGTTCTCCTGGGAGCAGCCGACACGTTCAGGGCAGCGGCAGCAGAACAGCTCACCACTTGGGGGGAGCGCGTTGGTGTGGAAGTGGTTTCCTCTGAAAAAGAAGGAGCAGATCCGGCCTCAGTTGCTTTCGAAGCCGTCAAACAAGGCATTAGCCAACAAGTGGAAGTAGTGATTGTCGACACTGCCGGGCGGTTACAAACAAAGAGCACTCTGATGGACGAGCTCGGCAAAGTCAAGCGAGTCATGGAAAAACAAGCTCCAGTTAGCGAAGTGCTCCTAGTGTTAGATGCCACGACTGGGCAAAATGGGATGCGACAAGCACAAGTTTTCGGGGAAGTAGCCGGAGTCACCGGTATTGTCTTGACCAAATTAGATGGCTCAGCCAAAGGTGGGATCGTCATTTCTGTGCAAAAAGAACTGGGCGTGCCCGTAAAACTGGTGGGTCTAGGCGAAGGCCCAGACGATCTAGCTCCTTTTGTGCCAGAAGACTTCGTGAATAGTTTGCTGGAGGGAGCTCTATCTTAAACTCCATCATCTATGTCTTAAAACTAGCTTGACGCGCTAAACTAGCAAACTGATAGTGGAACTGGAGCGATACGAACTAGGACAACATTGCTGGCCTAGTCGTCGTTTATCCGCCGTTGACCGGTGTCTCGTCACAGGGTGACAGGCAAGGGCAGCAATTTGTTTTGCGCTAAAATTAGCGAAATATTTTCACTATTTGCCGTGAATTTCCAGAGGATTCAAAGCAGAACAGGAAGAGAACGTGTTCAACAATCTTTCCGATCGGATCGGTTCGTCCTTTAAACGCCTGCGTTCCAAAGGGGTTTTGACAGAACAAGACGTGGATCAGGCTGTTGGTGAAATCCGACGCGCATTGTTGGATGCTGACGTAGCTTTGCCGGTAGTTAGGCAATTTACTAGTGCGGTTCGCGAAAAAGCTTACGGTGCAGCTCGGTCAAAAGCATTGAATCCTTCCCAGCAAGTGGTGCGAATCGTGCACGACGAGTTAAAAGACATGCTTGGCGGTCAAACCCGCGAACTGCATTTTGCTCAGCGTGGCACCACCATTTTTATGCTCGCCGGTTTACAAGGTGCCGGTAAAACCACTTTGGCGGGAAAGCTGGGTAAATGGTTGCGCGAAAACCAAAAAACAGTTTTATTAGTGGCAGCCGACTTGCAGCGTCCCAATGCTGTGAACCAATTGCAAGTAGTGGGGGAGCGCGCTGGGGTAGAGGTGTGGGCGCCAGAGCCTGGAAATGGCGTGGGTGACCCCATCGAGGTAGCGCGTTCTGGGGTAAACCAGGCGATCCAAAATGGCACCGATGTGGTCATTATCGACACGGCGGGTCGTTTGGGTGTTGACGAAGAAATGATGCAGCAGGCTCGCGACATTCGCGATGCGGTGAGTCCGCATGAAATCATCTTCGTGTTGGACGCCATGGTTGGCCAAGACGCGGTGCAGACTTCGCTGGCCTTCAAAGAGGGCGTCGGTTTTACGGGCGTGGCCATGTCCAAGCTAGACGGTGATGCGCGAGGTGGAGCAGCCCTGTCGGTGCGTGGCGTCACCGGTGAGCCGATTCTATTTGCCTCCACCGGTGAAGGGTTAGACGACTTTGAGCGTTTCCACCCTGATCGCATGGCAGATCGCATCTTGGATATGGGCGATATTCTCAGCCTAATTGAAGAGGCTGAGCGAAAATTTGACCAGGATGAAGCCGAAAAAATGGCTGAAAAGGCGATGACTGGTCAGTTGACTATGGATGATTTTCTCGCCCAATTGCAGCAGTTGCGCAAATTAGGGTCGATGAAAAAAATCTTGGGCATGATGCCGGGCGCGGGGCAAATTCGCAAACAATTAGAGGAGTTCGACGAGCGCGAAGTCGATCGTTTGGAGGCGATTGCCAGGTCGATGACGCCAGCTGAGCGAGCTGACATTTCAATTTTGAATGGGTCTCGTCGCCAACGGATTGCCAAGGGGTCGGGAACCACGGTTCAACAGGTCAACCAGTTCGTGAATCGGTTTGAGTCGGCTCGTAAAATGATGAAACAAATGGGACAAGGCGGTGGTTTGCCGGGAGTTCCAGGTCTAGGTGGTGTTGGTCTGCCTGCAGGTCGGGGAGGAACCAGCAAGAAAGCTGCGGGGCGCCAACAGGCCAGAGCCGCTGCAGCTAAGAAAAAGAAGCTAGCCAAGAAGGCTCGCTCTGGTAATCCAGCCAAGCGTCGCCAACAAGAGTTGGAAGCCATGTTGCCCAAAGAACAACGCGCAAAGACGGAGGCTCCCGGAGCAGTCTTTGGATTGGGTCAGTCGCGATCCGCTCAAGTTGAGGCACCAGCCCCCAGCTTTGACGATTTACCAGACGACTTGAAGCGTTTACTAGGTGGACGCTAGGTGACCGTTGAATGGTTTGCTAGTTAGCCATTAACCGCCTTGATTGACATCCAATTCTGGCCAGTCAGTTTTGATAGCCTCAAGGGTGATTCTTTCAGCGGTTTCAGCCTGAAAATTTGCCCCAGAGGCAACGACCACTGGACGCAAGCCATCGGGCAAATTGGTTTTGTAGTTCAGGTTGAGAACCGTGCCGCCAGCGACTCGAACCAGGTGGATGCCCGCAGCTACATCCCAGGGTTTGAACGAAATGCCCACGGCGACTCCGACCCAGCCTGCGGCAACTAGAGCTAAGTCGATGGCTCCTGCTCCCAGGGTGCGGTTCACAAAATAAGCACGATGTAAATCCAGGTCGTGGCGCAGAGCCATTTGCGGGTATTTTTCCCAAAAATAGGTTTTTGGGTAATAGCAAGAGATCAGGGCGTTTGCTTCCGCAGTAGCTCCATCGGCGTGCAGGAAAGTTTTTTGTCCAGCTTCGTCTATATACCAGGCTTCGGTTGCATTGGCGACGAATACTTCCCGGTTGCAGGGTACAGAAATTGCGCCAGCAACTATGCGCCCGTCTAATTCCACGCCAATGGAGGTGCCAAAATAGGTGAGTCCAGCCGCAAAATTAGCGGTGCCGTCGATAGGATCGACAATCCAGCGAACGCGTTGGCCTAGACCAGTTACTCCAGCGGTATTTGTGAGCGTGGGTCTGGAGCTAGAGGTGGGGTTGAGGATTTTTTCGCCTTCTTCTTCGCCGAGAATACGGCTGCCGGGGATGGTTGTCCCCAAAAATTGTTGCAGCAAGTGTTCGACATGGCGATCATGTATGGTGACTGGATCGTGTTGATTGGATTTAGTGGAATATCCGGGTGTAGTTCTGGCGGCTAAACGCAAGTAGTCGGCTACGGAAAGAACAGCTTGACAAGCAATTTCGGCCAGCTCGTTTGCCAAAATTTCGATGGTTTCTTGTGGCTCCCGTATTTTTTGTGTCTTCTGTGCTTGGATTTTGCTCACATCGTTCATGTCTACATTGTGTAGCTAATTCATCTGCTTTGCCTAATTTTGGGCGGCAAACAAGTTAACTTAGCTAAGTGATTGTAAACTGAGGCAAACCCGGTCCGTGGCGGTGGGAATCACATTTGGAAAAAGATAAACCAATTGGGCGCAAGTAGTTGAAATGATACAATTCCTGTTTGTACTCGGCGTTTTTGCTCCCTCTCAGCAAAATTCGTTGTGTTCTTGGGGTGATCCCGCTCGTAACCCACCGGGTTGGGTGAAGTCCCCTTTAGTAATTTAGGAGAATCCACTCAAGTGGCTGTTCGTATTCGTTTGAAGCGCATGGGGAAAATCCATGCACCTTTTTATCGGGTTGTAGTCGTCGATTCGCGCAAGAGGCGCGACGGTCGGGTGATTGAAGAGATCGGGATTTACGACCCGATGCCGAATCCATCGACGATTCGGATTGATTCCGAGCGCGCCCAGTATTGGTTGGGAGTTGGAGCTCAACCCTCCGATCCAGTTCGACGCCTATTGGTGCTGACGGGTGACATTGCTCGCTTCAATGGCAAGGAAGATGCGGTTTCGCGCGTGATTGTGGCTGAGAATAACCGTGAGGAACTCAAGCAGGCTGCGATTCAGGCTGTTTCCGATGAAGCTGAGAAAACTAAGGCTGAGGCAGCTAAAGCAAAGGCGAAGCAGGCTGCCGAGGAGGCTGCGGCAGCTGAAGCAGCTGCTGGCGAGGAAGCCGATAGCTAGGGGTCGTTGTGTTAGCTGACGCTTTGGAGCACTTGGTTTGCGGAATCGTCGACCACCCCGAGGACGTGCGGTTGTCAAGACGCAACTATCGGGGCGGCCAGTTGCTGGAAATTCACGTGCATCCTGACGACTTAGGACGTGTGATTGGCCGCAATGGCGGCACAGTGATTGCGCTGCGAAAAGTGGTAAATGCTCTGAAAAGCACGGGCTTTGTTCGTGTCGACGTAGTGGAAACAGGCCGCTAGAAGCTCAGCCTAAGAGATTCTAGATGATTCTATTTTTACGGTGAGTGCTCGAGCAAGCCAGTCTTGGCGGCACGATTTAGGTGATTTGGGTTCAGCCAGGTGGCTGAACCCAAACTCTTTAACGCTAATTGCTTGGATTCAGTGTGTCGCCATTTTTAAGCATTGACGTAGTGAACATGGTGGAATACATGCGCTCAAGGCAGCATGTTCATGTCCTAGAATGAGCTCAATGTTGGTGCGCAACGTGACAGGACTATTGCATGAACAAAAAACTGGTTCCCGAAGACTATGTGTTAGCGGCTGTAATTGGTTCTGCCCATGGGCTGCGCGGTGAGGTAGTGGTGGACGTTCGCAGTGATAGACCCGAAAAAACACTGGTGGCCGGATGCCAAGTAGCAACCGAAATGGGAGCGCTAACCATTGCTAGAAATCGCGAATACAAGGGGCGTATTTACCTGCTATTCGCAGAAATCAACACTCGCGAAGATGCCGAGGCTGCACGAGGTTTGGAACTCTTCGTACCCCAAGAATTTGAAGATAACGCCTGGTACGAAGACCAATTAGTTGGGTTACTAGCTAAGAATCCGCAAGGCCAGGTCTTTGGCAGCGTAGTTGGTTTGGAAACGGGAGTAGTTCAAGACCTGTTGATCGTTGAACTGCAAAGTAAAGAACTGCAAGATGAAGAGCACACCAAAGGCGAAAATGGAGCAGCGGATGGAGCTAATCCGAGCCGTGCCGACTCTACCAAAGAAAAAGCATTGAAGCCAGGTACGGCAGCAAATGAGCTAGAGCCAGAACTGGACGCCTTGGACAGCTCAAGGGAGCAAATAGGGAATAAAACCGGGTGCAAAGTGTTGGTACCTTTTGTCGAAGCTATCGTGCCTACAGTTGATGTTGCCAACGGATATGTGACAATTGACGCGCCAGCTGGATTATTCGACCAAACACTCTAAAGCGGCAAAACCCAAAATGTGGAGGATTGATTGATGCGATTCGATTTCATCACCATTTTTCCAGAATATTTTGAGCCCTTGAAATTATCGCTATTCGGCAAAGCGCAAGAAACCGAAAAGATAGCAGTAGGCGTACATAACTTGCGCCAGTGGGCCAGTGGTGCACACCTGTCGGTGGACGATACGCCCCTGGGTGGGGGAGCGGGCATGGTGATGCGCGCTGACATTTGGGGTCAAGCTATCGATGAGACAATTGACCCGCAGGCAAAACGAGTGGTGTTGGCAATTCCTACACCGGCTGGTGAATTGTTGGAGCAACGCCGCGTCGAAGACCTAACTGGTGTTGACCAAATCATTGTGGCCTGTGGCCGCTACGAAGGAATAGATGCCAGGGTGGCGCAATACTATCGCGAACAGGGCCCAAAAAATCTAGAGGTTTTAGAATTTTCACTTGGCGATTACGTGCTTAGTGGGGGTGAAGTAGCAGGATTAGTCTTGGCCGAAAGTGTCGGGCGTTTACTAGAAGATGTGATAGGAAACCCGGAGTCGTTAGTGGAAGAGTCCCACTCTGAACTAGGAATTTTAGAGTATCCGGTTTACACTCGGCCGAGGTACTGGCGAGAATTGGGTGTGCCAGCAGTGCTTTTGGGTGGCAATCACGCAGAAATTTCGAGGTGGCGACGCACGCAGGCTCTACAGCGAACAGCATTAACGCGTCCAGATCTGCTGGACAAAATTCCTGTAGCCAAGCTAGATTCCACGGATAAAGAAGTGGTTGCACAAGCAGGTTGGCTGCTGTGCCCAGAGGTAGCACCGGTTACTTATCGGTTGGCAACAGATGAGGATTTGCTACAAGTTGCCAAATTAGCGGGTGAAACCTTTCCGCTGGCTTGCACACCTCACGTCTCTGCAGCTAGTGTGCGAGAATTCGTACAAAAACACTTGAATGTGTACGAGTTTCGGCGTTTAATTCACGAACAAAATGGGCAAATCATGGTGGCTGAACTAGGGGAAAATAGTCCAACGAAAAGTAGTGATAAATCAGCTAAATTTGTGGCTTATACATTAATTTTGCCAGAGCCCGAAGAGGAGCTTCCAGGTTGTCCCCCGCCAGCCGCCTATTTGTCCAAATGCTACACAGAGGCTGCCTATCATGGCTCCGGTGTATCAGGTGCGCTACTGGAGATAACGGTGAAAAATGCGCTCGAAACTTATGCTACTAGTGCAATTGTGTTGGGTACGCATATCAATAATAAGAGAGCTCAAAAATTCTATAAGCGCCACGGTTTTCGCCAAGTTGGTCGACGAATTTTTTTGGTGGGAGAAACTGAAAACCTAGATGTAGTGATGGTAAGAGAAATCACCGATTAGGTAAGTGAAAATCTCAGGGTTGTCGAGTTTAGCTGCGGTAAGCTTAACCCTGGCGTGTCTGGTGCAACCTGCCGCAGGGGGACACCACAGGGGCACTCCAAGTGATGGTCGTTCTACTGGGTTCAACCCGTAAGAGGCGTGTTCGACCTGCGGCGGCCATGCCGAGGAGTTTTCATGCAAAAGCTCGATGCGTTTGACGCGGCTTCGCTCCGTGACGATATTCCCAAGTTTCGCGCTGGTGACACCGTTAAAGTTGGCGTGAAGGTGATTGAGGGCAATCGCACGCGTGTCCAGGTTTTCCAGGGGATTGTGATTGCTCGCCGGGGGCACGGCGTGTCTGCTACGTTCACAGTTCGGAAAGTTTCATTCGGAGTTGGAATTGAGCGTACCTTCCCAGTGCACTCGCCTAGCATTGAGAGCATTGAAGTGGTGACAGTTGGGGATGTGCGCCGCAGCAAGCTCTACTATTTGCGTAACTTGCAAGGTAAAGCCGCTAAAATTAAGGAAAAGCGTCTCAATACTGAAAAGTAGTTTTCAAATGATGACAGGTTGGGCGAGTCGATTTGAGAGCGTCCAGCCTGTTTGCTGTTTCGATTTTGTTTGAATAACTTGATGGGCGCACGTAGGGGGTGTAGTCGGTGTCTGAAGGGTGTGCAGTATCTAGTGGCCAGGTGAATCAACTGGTGGGTACGACTGCCGGAAAACCGGCTAGCCGAGCTGAATTACACGCTAAAAAACGCGGCTTGGGGTTTAGATGGTTGAAAGAAATTTTGATCATCGTTGTCTCTGCGCTCATCGTGGCAGTGGTGGTGCGCCTATTCGTAGTGCAAGTTTTCTACGTTCCGTCTAGCTCCATGGAAGATACGCTGCAAGTCAACGACCGGATTGCGGTATCTAAACTTCCCGGTTCTGCCACCAATATTGAACGCGGCGACGTCATTGTTTTCACGGATGACCAGCAATGGATGGGAGCTAGTACCACTGAGGCCAGTTGGTGGCAAAACATTGCCTCTTTTTTGGGTTTGATGGCCGATCCGGAAACGCAGGTATTGGTCAAACGCGTAATTGGGGTGGGTGGTGACACCATTTCGTGCGATGGCGCGGGTGAGCCGATTCTGGTAAATGGTGTGGCCATTGAGGAAACTTATCTAGCCGATGGTGTTTCTCCCTCTGTCCAGGCTTTTTCGGTAACAGTGCCAGAGGGATACTACTGGGTGATGGGCGATAACCGCTCCAATTCTGCAGATTCTCGGGCGCACCTTGACGACGGAACTGGTTTTATCTCCCAAGAGTCCGTGATTGGGAGGGTCGTCGCAGTGATTTGGCCAGTCAGCAACTGGGCAACCGTTGGTCACCGAGAAGTTTTTGCCGACGTGCCTGACGCTTCCTAAAAATCATGGAAAAATAAGTTGGACGTGGTCAATCTAGAGATCAGCGCGGTTAGTCGATCAAAGCCAGCTACAGTTATCTAGACTGCCAGAGCTTTTGTAATGTCTGTTCAGTTTTCTACCAGTGAAACCCAAGATCGGTTGTTGACGCAGTATTCGTGTATTGCGGCCATGGATGAGGTCGGTCGCGGCAGCATCGCTGGACCAGTGGCCACCGGAGTTGTGGTTCTCGACCGAAGCTGTGGCGCAGCACCAACAGGATTAGCTGATTCCAAGAGGTTGTCCATTCGGATGCGCGAACAACTGGTGGCTCCTATTTTAGGGTGGAGTCTAGCTAGTGCCGTCGGTTATGCTAGCGCCAGCGAAATCGACAACTTGGGAATTATTTTGGCTCTACGTTTAGCTGGTTTGCGAGCACTGCATTTAGTCAATCGACAATTGCTGGCTCAGGAAGCTGGCTCAATCGAGTTCTTGTTGTTGGACGGAAAACACAACTGGTTGCGAGCTGAATCCACGTTGATGCCATCCCCAGCTAATGATTTAGAGCACTTATTAGGGGGCATGGAAATTGCCACCCAGGTAAAGGCGGACGCAACCTGTCAACTCGCTTCAGCAGCTTCAATTTTGGCGAAAGTAGCTCGAGATGCGTGGATGAGTCGTTTGCCTGATCCAGGGTATGGGTGGAAGAGCAACAAAGGATACGCTTCTAGTGCGCACGTGCTGGGATTGAAAAGGTTAGGAGTGAGCCGCCACCATCGACGTTCTTGGAAACTCCCGGGTGTGTCTACTTAGAACGCGGTCATTCGCGCTAGTCTAGAGGGCGGTTAAAATTGTTGGTTTCATCTCCTGTTTAGGGAGGGAAGGTAATTTTGCGTAGCGAAGACTTAGAAAACTACGAGAACGAACAGGAATTGGCTTTATTGCGAGAGTTTCGTGACGTGATCAATTTGTTTAGCTACGTGGTGGAAACTGAGCGGCGCTCTTATTTGTGCAATAAGGTGGATGTGCAGGCTCGTCCAGTTGGTCAGGACGTGTTTTTCGAATTAACTTTAGAGGACGCCTGGGTGTGGGACATTCACCGCACAGCCAGGTTTGTGGATACTGCGCATATTGTGACTTTCAAAGATGTGAATGTCGAAAAATTGCACAAACCCGATATTGCACTCTAGTAGGTGGCACAAGTTCTAAGTCTAGGAGTTTTCCACAACGGTTTTTGCAGGGACCTTTCCACAGGCTGGAAAATTTGGTGGTGACCGGTTAGGTTCTTGTCTTCACACTGTGTGGTATGGAAATTTATTGCACGGGAGGTAGGCCAACCCCAAAGATTTTGGGCTCTTTAGGGGAAGCATTTGCCTTAGCTTTTCTCCAAGGACAGGGTTTAACCTTGGTAGGGCGCAATTGGCGGAATAAAACTGGCGAAATTGATTTGATCATGCAAGATCAAAACCAGCTGGTTTTTGTGGAGGTCAAAACTCGTTGGTCAGGATCTTTAGTTTCAGCACTAGAACTGGTGACACCACTCAAACTAGATAAACTCAAACACCTGAGTTTGGCTTGGCTAAGCCAAAACGGTTGGAGAAAATACCGCATCGACGCAATTGGTGTGGTGTGCAATCCTCGCGTGCAATGCCAGTGGGTCAAGGAATTGTGATGACAACTGGTGGGCGTTTGGCACATAGTTTCACAATTGCGCTACAGGGCTTGCATGGGGTGGTGGTAAAAGTGGAAACCCACATGGGGCCGGGTTTAATTGGCATGACGGTGGTGGGGCTACCTGATACTTCAATCAAGGAAGCCAAAGATCGAGTCAGGGCGGCTTTGACTAGCTCGGGGATTCCTGCTTTTGGGCACAAAACGACGGTGAATCTATCTCCAGCGTCAGTGCCCAAAAATGGCAGTACCTACGATCTGGCGATTGCAGTGTCACTTTTACAAGCGGCTAATCATCTGCCCGGATCTATTTCCCACCACACGGTGTTTGCTGCTGAATTGGGGTTAGATGGCAGTTTGCGGCCGTGTACGGGAATTTTGCCAATTGCTTAAGCAGCTAAAGAACATGGTTTTCAACAAATCGTGGTAGCTCCTGAATCTGCCAGCGAAGCCGCTTTAATTGATTTACCGGTAATTCCTTGCCCAAATTTGCGTACATTACTGGAAGTGTTTAAGACCCAAAGCGATCCAGATTCTGCCTGGGAAAAGATCAGCGATCTAGGCCAAAAAATAGAGGCAAAGATAGCAGCCCAGCCAGAAACAAAAGATTTCACAGACGAATTGGATTTAGAACAAGTACGGGGACAACCTTTGGGAATTCGCGCAGCTATGCTGGCAGCTGCCGGTGGACATCACGTGCTTTTCTACGGCGAACCAGGATGTGGAAAAAGCATGTTAGCTGCCCGGATTCACACGATTCTTCCGGAATTATCGAAAGAACAAGCACTGACTTTAGCCATGGTGCGCTCACTGGCTGGACAATTGGAAAGGGGACTTTGTTTAGAGCGTTTGGCTCCTGTGGAAATTGTGCATTCACATACGACTACTACTGCTTTAGTTGGAGGTGGTAACCCGATTCGACCGGGAGCAATTTCGTTGTCCAACCATGGGGTTTTAGTGTTAGACGAGGCTCCAGAATTTCAAGTTACGACGCTAAATGCTTTGCGTCCACCTTTAGATACCGGCCAGGTAACTTTGCATCGACAAGCAGGACAGGCTACTTTTCCAGCTGAGTTCTTGCTGGCATTGACGGCTAATCCGTGTGCGTGCGGAGCCAAACAGATAAAATTTGGCAGCACATTGCACTCCAAGTGCAAGTGCACTCCCTATCAAAGTTCTAGGTATCGAGCCAGGCTTACTGGGCCTTTGCTGGATCGAGTGGATTTACAGCTAAAAATGCTCCAACCCAGCTCTCAGGATTTACAAAAAAGTGGCCCTAAGTCAGCAGTAGTGCGTGAGCAAGTAAGTGAGGCGCGGACTCGCGCAGAATACAGGTGGAAGCGAGTTGTCGATAAACCGCTGAGTAATGCCAGAGTCACTGGAGCAACGCTGCGCGACTATGGGCATTTGCCGGAAGGGTTTTCAAC
>CBCPNB010000003.1:0-3981 GCA_965120455.1 uncultured Actinomycetaceae bacterium
CTGCTCATCACACTGTCGCGGGCTTCCAGTTGATGACCACCACTGTGCCTCCCTGGGGTCGGGGCTTCCACTCGACAGTACCGCGCAACTCCCCTTTGACCATCATTTCCACGATCCGCATGCCCAGGCCGGTGCGAGCAGTATTTTCATTCATGCCGCATCCATCGTCACTGACAGTAACAGTTAGTTCAGCTTCTTGCCGGTGAGCCTCCACCCATACTGTTCCGTCGCTCCCAGCAAGACCGTGAGATACCGCGTTAGTTACCAACTCGGTGGCAACAGTGGCCAGGGCTGCGGCTTCATCTGCCGACAACACCCCAAATTCACCGGAAATCTGCACCTCCGCCGCCGCACCAGTTGAGGCCACGCTAGCTGCCATCCGCAGAATCGATTCAGCTAACTGATCGAAGTCAACCGCCTCGTCGACATTTTGCGACAAAGCTTCGTGAACTTTGGCAATGGTTTCGATTCGACGTTCGGCTTCTTGTAACGCATCTTTTGTTTCCTGAGAATTAGCTCGCCTGGCCTGCATGCGCAGCAGAGCAGACACCGTTTGCAAATTGTTTTTTACCCTGTGATGAATTTCACGAATGGTAGCATCCTTGGTCATTAACTCTTGTTCGCGGCGTCTCATCTCGGTGACGTCGCGCAACAATAGGACTGCACCCACTCGTTCACCATTTTTTAACAACACTAGAGAGCGAAACACTACTGCACTGCCATCGACTTCTACGTCTACTCGCCAAGACGCCCGCCCCAGCACCACATTCGTGAACACTTCGGTGATTTCATAACGTTCCCTAAGCACCGCAGTGATTTCATTCAATAAAACCTTGCCCACTAAATTAGTGGAAATTCCCAATCGGCGCATACACGAATTAGCATTAGGTGTAATGTGCAGAATACCGCCTACTTCATCTAACAGGATGATTCCATCGACCACGCGTGGCGCTCCCCGAGAGCCAGACGAAGAAGTCCGATCGTATGGGTATTCGCTGCGCGTGATCATTTCGCACAAAATATCGACAGCCTGTGATTCCAATTGTTCCCTAGTGGAAGCGATTCCAGGAGATGAATAATTAGTTTCCCGACTAATTACCGCAATTGAACGCCCTTCGTAGACTACCGGCACGTAGGAAATCGTGACAGAGTAAGTGCCAGCCCAATGCACGCCAGCGGATTGCTGAATTTTTTGGGTTTGTACGGCTCTGTCCAAAACAGCTTTGCGCCCCTGCGGGGCATACAAGCCAATAATATCTTCTATATGCACAGTCGTCGCTGTTGCCGCCCGACACATTGCGGCCGCCACGTAATCCCCACTAGCAGTTGGCAGCCACAACACCAAGTCCGAACCGGACAAATCAGCTAAAACTTGCCAGTCTGCCAGCAAAAGGTGCAACCAGTTGACTTCTGTCGGAGAAATCTCAACGTTCCAGGATTCTCTCACCAATTCACTAAGCGATTGCATTTTGTTTCAACTAGCCTAAATCATCCAAAAATAATCAAAATCTCGTAGTTTACCTGGAGTATCGGTTACTTGGGGATATTGGTTTAGGAAAGCTGCCAAAGATCCAGAAAAACCGCCTAAAGTGGCTAAACATTTTGTTCAACCACGATATTTAGCTGTTCTATCAGCTACTCCATTTTGGCGCTGCTATGATGCTATCCACTGGTAGGCCTATTCACCTTTATTTAGCCATTTTCACGCGAACCAACATCCCCAAAAGCCTAAGTTGCCAACAAGGTAACAGAACTATAGCTAGAAAGGTAAATCTAGTTCTCACCCACCATAGTGGAAACGTCTAGGGCAGCTTTTAGCTGCTCGTCGGTTACTTCTCCACGCTCGACGAAACCTAGTTCGAGAGCAGCTTCGTACACTGTGATGTCTTGTCTGACCGAATGTTTGGCAATTTTGGCTGCATTTTCGTAGCCAATCAACCGGTTTAGCGGCGTCACGATAGAGGGGGATGATTCAGCCAGTCGCAGGCATCTCTCCGGGTTGGCGGTCAAACCATCGATGCAGCGTTTCGCCAACGTGTCGCACACATTGCCTAAAATGTTGATAGATTGCAACAAGTTAGAGGCCATGACTGGCAACATCACTAACAGATCGAAGTTGCCTTGAGCGCCGGCAAAAGTGATAGTGGCGTCGTTTCCAATCACTTGAGCCGCTACCATGACTGTGGCCTCTGGCAAAACTGGGTTTACTTTGCCAGGCATAATTGAGGAACCTGGTTGCAAATCGGGCAGGTTGATTTCGCCAATCCCGGTGCGTGGACCAGATCCCATCCACCGTAAATCGTTGGCAATTTTTACAATCGAAACGGCAACGGTGCGAAGCATTCCCGACATTTCCACCAGCGAATCCTGGGCGGCTTGGGCTTCAAAGTGGTTGGGAGCCTCACAAAATGGCAATTTCATGTTTTCGGCAATTAATTCAATTACCCGCGCCGAAAAACCAGCGGTAGTGTTGATACCTGTTCCAACAGCTGTGCCGCCCAACGGCAGTTCAGCTAAACGCGGCAAAGCACTTTTGACGCGCTCAATTCCATTGGTGATTTGCTGGGCATATCCTGAAAATTCTTGTCCCAAGGTGATTGGGGTGGCATCCATCAAGTGAGTGCGCCCAGCTTTCACGACGTGTTTGAACTCGTTTGCCTTGGCCAAAAGGGATTTTTCCAGGGTTTCTAGACCGGGTAACAACACTTCGCAGACTGCTTGGTAGGCAGCAATGTGGATAGAAGAGGGGAATACGTCATTGGAGGATTGCGACGCGTTAACGTGATCGTTGGGGTGAACTTTGGACCCCTTGTATTTGCTGGCTAAAGTGGCGATCACCTCGTTTGTGTTCATATTTGAGGATGTGCCCGAACCGGTTTGGAATACGTCGATGGGAAATTCCTGGTCGTGCTGACCGCTGATGACTTCGTCGGCTGCTTTCACAATGGCGCTAGCCGTGTCGTGGTCAATTACTCCGCGTTCTTCGTTAGCAATTGCCGCTGCGCGTTTAATTTGTCCCAGGGCTCTAATGTGGTGTGAGCTCAGGGTTTGTCCGGAGATCGGAAAGTTTTCTACTGCTCTTTGCGTTTGGGCGGCGTAGAGGGCATCTTTGGGAACTTTGACTTCTCCCATGGTGTCATGTTCGATACGGTACTCGCTCATACTTACTCCATTCTTTGCGCAAAACTTGTTTCAACGATAACGGTTTAGCAGGTTCGTAAAATCCAACCTCACCTTATTTTGGCATTACCTGCACCGCATGTGCAGCGTCTGGACATTTTGATCCCCCGCGAGTGCGCAGATCGAAAAATGAGTACCCGGATTTTGACGCAATAACCTTGGTTTTTTCTGATTGCGCTGACTTTGTGTAAAATCGCCACGATGCCTGTCCGTGCTTTGCGGCCTGCGCTAGTACGGCAAACGCGTGGAACGAGTAAAGTAACTATGACGAAAGATAGCGTTAGGGGGTTGAGTGACCAATTGGACTGAGCGCCTGTGGGTGGGTTTCGATACTGAGACAACCGGGTTGGATGTGCAAAGTGATCGGATAGTGACTGCTTCACTAGTGGTGCGACCACAGGGGGCGCGCTCCCTGACAAATCGGGAAATACATACTTGGCTGGTTAATCCGGGGATTCCCATTCCCGAGGCTTCAATTGCGGTGCATGGGATTACGAATGAGATCGCGACTAGTAAAGGTCAAAGTGAGCACAAGGCTTTGACGGAAATCAGTCAAAAAATTGCCAACTATCTGAAACACGGCGCGGTGTTGGTGGCTTTCAACGCTCTCTACGATTTTTCTTTGCTGCAAGCAAGTTTAGTGCGTTTGAATCTGCCAACTGTGCCGGAACTATTAGGTGGTCCACTGCAACCCATTGCCGATCCTTTGGTGTTAGATCGCTATTTTGACAAGTATCGCCGTGGCCCCAGGAAATTGCTGGATTTGGCGAAATTTTATGGCGTCCCGCAAATTGAAAAAGC
>CBCPNB010000004.1:0-17690 GCA_965120455.1 uncultured Actinomycetaceae bacterium
GCCAGGGTAAGCACTTGGCAAGATAATTCTAAAAATTCGTCCACGAGGCGGACACTCTCGCGAACTTGTTCGAGTTTACCCTGAAATTTAGCCAAATTACTTCGTTTTTGACACTGCTAGTTAGGTGCGTGTCTGCTCACATCTAGCAGATTGTGCACTGCATAAAGAAAAAGCTGGTGTTGGATAATTCAATGATGTAGTGCTTATAGGTGTGATCGTATCTGGTTTGCATGAGCTCCGAACTCATTAGTTCGCGGTCGGGTGACTCAAAAAGTGAGGCGTAGTCCAGCGGGTTGTGCGAGCAGTCTAGTAGCTATGTGGGCACGGCTCCATAGTCGCTATCGCAATGAGATTCCCGTCAGCGTCCATCCCGTGCATCACCTACATCACATAGTCAGATTCACAATCGGTTAGAGACATCGCATTAGACGTCCCTTTATTACCTTGTGTTCTTACAATTGCTTTACTGATTACACAAGTGTAGGAGCCGCCAATCATGACAACTCCTAACTCGCTTTTCTTCTGGCGGAGCAGGTGTGTCTGGAACTTCCGGCTCAAAAACACTTTCAAGCTCAAAGACATGGATATCAAAATTAAAGTAAAGCGCATATCCTCCTGGCTATATAACAGCAGTAGACGTACCTATCCATAGTTTCAAGCACTGCCATCTACACTCAATTGCTTTCAAGAGCCAACAAATTTGTTGCCGGACATCTCTTATCAGCAACCTTTTAGCAGTCTTTTTGTCTAACTGCAGGAACCAACACACCTACGGTAATCAACACAAAGGCAACTCCCACCAGCGCGATGATGCCACTTGCACCAGTTTCGGCCAAATTCTCTGTATTACGGCTAGAACTATCGCTGGTATCAGTAACAGTAGCAGGAGCATTCGCCAAATCTTCCTCCATGATGATCTCCATCACTTGCTCTGCCAAACCTATATTCGGATTTTGAGCATCAGTCCATACTGTCAGAGGAAGAGTCGGCAATTGGATGTCAAAAGTAATCTCAATTTCTCCGTTGAGTGGATAAGAATCAGTGAACCAAAGATATAGCCCCTCCCACTGCGTACCTTCTCCTCTTAATTCACACGACTCGTAACTTTGTCCCGTCAATATTTTCACAGAATCACAAGTCATCGTACCTGTAACGCTACGACCATCAATGCCTAAATAACTTCCCCAGAACCTACATCAGCCCCATCAACATTGAGCATCGTTAACAGTAATGACTTCACTTACACTATCCCAGGTGTAAGACAAGAGAGGTTACACAACGTCGTCCAAGTCCAACTGCAAATCTATTTCCGTGTATTCTTCGATTTACTAGTTAACCTCACTAGTTTCCGTTGTGCTGGCAGATTCTCCGCTGCTTTCGCTTTCTAAGTCACTAGTATCCGTTGTTGTGCTCGAATCCGTAGTATTTTCTTGAGTCTCAGTAGTAGTTTCCTCGGTTTGACCAGATATTTCCTCCGCCTGTACCAAAGAAATGCCGCCGCACAACATTACTCCGCTGGCCACTAACACAGCCAAGCCCTTACTCAAACGTTTACCCAAACATCGCATTGCACTCACACTAACCTTCAGCAATATTTGACAGAAAGATTTCCCGCGATTTCGCCGCTGCGACAAGTAACATCCCAGTTATTTATCACCCAAGGATGCTGCCCATCTGTCAGATACCAAGTCAACAAGGGCCTTAGTTACTAAGAACCAGCAACCAGTGACGCTACTTTATTGATACCTGTAAAAAGCGATCCTCCTTTCCACCGAACTGGACAAATATCCATCAGACGAGCTCTACCTATGCTTACTAATAAGCAGACAATCAGTCGCAGCCCAGTCACCAAACAGGAAACCCTCAGTTAGGCTATCCCCCAGCAACCTGTCAACCCATTTCAGAATCTGAGCAACAATCCGCTGTAATTAGGTGAGGAGCCATTGCTATACGGCCACACCGCAGCCGCGCCAGCCGTGTAGCTGTCTGAACTAATTGCGAAGAGTATTGAATGAATTAAAAGACGAGCGCATTTTCCTGCTGCCGCACGAGATGTTTCTTTTCTATATAAAGTTACCCACTAGAAGTACTTAGAATAAAGCATACTTGTGTGCTTACTTCATATACCACTTCAAAAACTTAGCTGCGGGAGGCAAAATTTCAACTGTGCCATTACCCATCACTCAAGCTAAATGCATCGTTATACGCATAGCTTCAGTTTCACCACGAGCAACCCGTTCTGCTTGTGCCAGCATCATTTCCACGGCAAGGCGTATCTTTCTTTGTGTTTTCTTGAACTCCTCCAGTAACTGTTCGCCACTAAGACCCTGCTTGATTAAATCCGCAAGAATCTGCTCCACAAACTCGCTATCACTTTTCTCCCTCAATGGTCGTAAGACGATTTCTGCGCCGCGAACAAAATACTCCGCCTCAGTAGAAAACCCAAGAGACTCATAAAATTTCTGTGGAATAGTCAACGGCCTCTCTCCCGATATGCGGATTACTCTTCTATCTCCCACTCAACTATAGAGTACTGAGGTATCAAGGCTAATCGCACTCCTAATTTTTCTTTAAGATTCCGTAGCTCTCCCGGTTGCAACGGAGTAGTGTTGACTATGAGGGGTCTCGTGTGGCTATGCTCAATCTATAAGGCCACCGAAACGAAACACTAAATGCCCGGGAAAGGAATAGAGCGATGACAATCTTGGAGCTACCCCCAGGTTATAAGAAGCCCAAAATCACCACTATCACCGAAGAAGAGTTAAGAGAATGGCGAACCAGGCTCGAAGAAAAATACGGTTCACGTGAAAAACTAGAGCACAAAAAGAATACCTTCGGACTTTCCGGTGAAGAGTGGAGAGCACTAAGCGAATTCTCCAGACTAGAGTTCCTAGAGCAATAACATAATGCGCGAACTTGAATCCCAGGTACAGAACTTCGTGTCTCAGTTGGAAGCTCTGCTCTACCTGGTTTTGGGCAATTACAACGAAAACTATGTTGAAGGAACTGAAAGAGTAAGTAGATCCAGCCCCCGTGTTTTCACAGTACAGAACACCGGAACCGGGATACCCCTATCTATAGAAGGTGAACCCATACTAGCGTTATCCTTTGACTACTTATGTGTACAGGACGCAAAGAGTTCATTTTTACAAATTAGCGAGTCGTGCATTATGGTGGCTAGTTTATCTACATCCGCTCCGATTTTTCGTTACGATTACCTACGAAATCCACATGGATATATACCTTCCGCGCATCTAAATATTCATGCTAGTAACGACGATGCAACTAGAGCTATGCTGGCCTGTGGAACAGGCAGACGTGGCAAAAATCGTCGCAAAAGGTATGTTGAAAAAGGATTTTTTCCTACATTTTCTACGCTGCATTTTCCGCTTGGGGGCAAACGGTTTAGGCCTGGGCTAGAAGATGTGCTACAAATGCTCATTCTAGAATTTGGAATAGACTCCGAGGTTAACTGGAGAGAAACTATTGAAGCTAGCCGTGAAGAATATCGGAAGAATCAACTGCGGGCGCTCATACGCGAATTTCCTGATATTGCACAGGATGTTCTCTCCTCCACGCAAATAAATTCAGCCACCAAAGATACAGGTTCTACGAAAAACAAGCTAGGGATACAGCAGGCAAGCCAGGCCGAACAACCTACTCCTACTCACTCCAGTGACATGTCGTCGAGTCTCACCATTTACTGACTGGACACAAACGAGCCTTTACCTTAAGCACCCCAGACGAACCTGCCACCCATACTCCGCGCTCACCGCCCCAGGAAAACGAACACACACCCAAGCTCCCAAGCATGGTGGCGGGTGAGGGATTCGAACCCCCGAAGCATTCCGCAACTGATTTACAGTCAGCTCCCTTTGGCCGCTCGGGAAACCCGCCAAGACATCAACCTTAACCAGAATAGCGAATAAACTAGGTCCCCCTCCACTTCAGGCAACGTGAAACACAACACCCGCCTAGTACAGGGTCGGAGAATCAACGTACTACGCACAAAATCAACCCACAACAGGAATCAACAAAGCCTGCCCACTGCAAAACAATATGATCGTCCACATCCCCTGTAAGACAGCAAAATCCACCTACTGTAGTCGCGTAAAATCCACCTGTAAATCAGTAAAACTCAGCGTCGACTTCCTGTGCGACACCAACACCACGGTCTTGCTGCCGCGCTCCTCGTGCAACGACTTCAAAATCATTCCCTCATTCAAAGAGTCCAAATTACTAGTCGGCTCATCCAACAACATAATCGGCGCATCGTGCAAAAACGCGCGGGCAACCCCCACTCGCTGCGCCTCGCCTCCCGACAAAGACACCCCATTCTTACCAATCACCGTGTCATAGCCCTCTGGCAACGACTCAACAAACTCGTGCAAAGACGCCTTTCGAGCCGCCCGCTCAATCTCTTTGCGTGAAGCCCCCACTTTTCCGACCGCAATATTATTCGCAATCGTATCCTGAAATAAATGAGTCTCCTGCGTGAAATAACCCTGTAAATCACGCAAATCACTAGTATTTACCTGTCTAACATCGCGTCCAAAAACCTGGATTTGGCCAGACTGTGGATCCCAAAAACGCATTAACAACTTCAAAACCGTGGACTTTCCGCACCCACTTGGCCCATACAACCCCACCACTTGTCCAGAAGCAAACGACAACGAAAAATCATCCACCACTATCGATGCAGGCTGTGCCGGATAGGCAAAACCCACACGCGCCAACTCCAATGCCGGGACAAAAGCAGGCTCAGACCTAGACCCAAACTCAGAAGCAGAACCAGCAGCTGACCCAGAACTATAACCAACAGGCTTAGAACCAAAGCCAGACGCCCTCCCCCACGGCTCTTGACTCACAATATCCTTGGTTTCCGGCTCCTCAGCTAAGATATTCAACACTCGCTCCCCGCAAGCCAGTGTCTGATGCAAAGAATTCGACAAATTAGCCAACGCAATCACCGGTCCAAACGACCCCAGTAAAGCAATCACTGGCAACACCAAGCCTGGCAGCGACACTTCGCCGTGCGCATAACTCCACACCTGTGTAAACACCAACAGCAACGAAAAACCCAGCACCGCCAAATTCGTTACCGCCCGCTGCCTGGCCTCCACCGCATTCAACACCCGCATTGGCTGACTCAAATTCTGGGACTGCTGATTCAACTGCTCTGCCCGCGACTGGCCTCCACCGTATTGTAAAACCTCGTCCACACCCCACAAAGACTCCAACAAGAACTCATTCAAATCACCCACCTGCTGGCGATAAGCCAAGCCCGCTCTTGCCCCTAACCGACCAAAACTCAGTGGAATCACCACTCCAATCACCAAGTAAGCCACCACTACTAGTAAAGCTGCTATCCAAGAAAATTGCGCCACGAACACCACCATTACTGTGCAAGTCAACCCGGCAATCACAATCGGCGAAATCGTGTGCGCATAAAACACTTCCAATAACTCAATATCCTGAGTCAACACCGCCAATAAATCACCCTGATTTTTTGTCTCCAACTTGGCGGGCGCCAATTGGCGCAATTTGGCAAACACCCGGTGGCGAATAATTGCCAATAATTTAAACGCAATAAAATGGTTGCAATACTGTTCTCCGTAATGCAAAACTCCCCGTAAAACCGCAATCACCAACAATACCCACAACCACCCACTCGGATTAGTATCCAAACTGGCTATCCACTCAAGAAAACCACTATTAGAATTCGATAAATCCCCACTCACAGTCGAATCGACAAAAAAATCACTCAGACCAATTTCAACCCCATAAACAGTAAAAATCCAATACAACAAAATATATCCAGCTAAAATTGTCAAAAAAATTGCGCACAAATGGCCTAGCGTCCCCAACAAAATCGCTCCAACCATCACCGGCAATAGAGGCACAACCAAACCAAGCAAGCCAGCCATAATCCGCCACCCACTGCGGCGCTGCCTGCTCCCGCTAGCATCCACGAACTTACTTGCCGTCAACGTACTCATAATTCCCCTACACCTTCGCGTAATTCTCCAACTCCATTTGCGACAAATACAAGCGCGCGTACTCACCCTGGACCTCCAACAACTCGGCGTGAGTTCCCGCTTCTACCACCCGTCCCTTTGCTAACAAGTAAATCCTGTGTGCCTCCACCACATTCGCCAACCTGTGCGACACCAGCACCACAGTTTTAGTTTTCGCCAACTCATGCACTACCTGCATAATCGCGGCCTCACTGTCACGATCAATATTCGAAGTCGCCTCATCAAATACATAAATGTCGTTGTCGTGCAACAAAGCTCTTGCAATCGCCAACCTCTGCCTCTGTCCGCCAGACAAATTTGCTCCCCGAGCCTGCACCGGCGTCTCCAAACCCTGAGCAGAAGACAAAAACTCAGCTAAGTCAGCTTGTCGTAAAACCTCCCACAAACGTTCATCACTGGACCAAGGATCAGCTAGCAACAAATTCTCCCTGACCGTCCCCGAAAACAAATAAGCGTCATAGGAAACCAAAGTAATCATTTGTGCCAACTCGGCATCCGTAAAATTGGTCAATTCTCGACCTCGCAAAGTCAACCGGCCACGATAGTTCTTCAACCGACCAGTCAACAACTTGACCACAGTGCTTTTACCCGAACCTGACTCGCCCACCAAAGCCACCAAAGAATGCTTAGGAATCTCCAAAGTCACGTCATGCAAAATCTGACGCTCAGGAAGATAACTAAAATCAACTCGCGAAAAAGCAATTCCATTTCCTTTAATATTTGTGTTGGCATCTGCTCCAACTGGATGCCCGGGAGAAGATCCTGTCGCGATCCCATTGCTGTTGATCGTAGTATTGGTCTTATCGGCTGTGGTATCAGTCCTGCTAGCTGCGGTACCAGCCTCGTTGGTTGTAGCGTCAGACGAAGCAGAACTTTGCTCCCCCTCTGGCAAATCCAAGAAAGCAAACAACCTGTCGCTAGCTGCCATTCCATTCATCGCCACGTGGAAAAACGAGCCCAACGTGCGCAGAGGCACAAAAAACTCCGCTGACACCATCAACAAAGTCAGAGCCCCGCCGATGCTGATATGTCCAGCTGCAAATTGGGTAAGAGTGACGATCATTCCTAAAGCTGCTCCACCATAGGCCAAAACATCCATCACCGTGGTGGAATTCAGCTGCATCATCAACACGCGCATCGTGATTTTGCGAAAATTTTCCGAATTGCGATCAATTTTATCGGCCTGTATTTGATCAGCCTGATAAATCTTTAAAGTAGTCAGTCCCTGTAAGCTCTCCAAAAATGTGTCACCCAGCTCCACGTATACGCGCATTTGTCTACGGAATACCCGTTTAGCAATCTTCTGCACAGCCACAATCGAAACGGGAATCAGCGGCACACAAACCAACAAAACTAACGCCGCCTGCCAGTTAAAGAAAAGACAGACAATAAACAACGTAATAGTGCTAAGCAAACAATAAAAGAACTGTCCTAAGAACTTACCAAAATAGGTTTCTAACTGTTCAATCCCCTCACCCAATAATTGTACTAATTCCGCAATGGAAACCTTCTGACGATAACTAGGCCCGAAACGCAAAAGCTTCTCATAAGCCCGATTGCGCAAAGTCCGTTTTACATCCACACTCGCCAAATACGAAGCCCGAACAGACAACCGATCCGCCCCAAACCGAACCACGAGTGCCACAACAGAGGCTCCCACATAAACTAAAGAAAAACTAGTCAAACGCCCATAAATTGCTTGTTCAATTAAAATCGCAATACTACAAATCGCCAGCAAATTACAACAAGTTCCTACCCACTGCCAAATTACTTGCTGGTACACGTACTTCTTTGCATCAACCAATAAACCCAGTAAACGTTTTTTAACCACCACTTGCCTCTGCTATCCGGTATTCGTAAAACGCGAAAGAAAACTATCTATAAAAATTGCGCCCAACCTCATCCTAAACCGAGGATGCTAGTTGAGCGCAACTAAATAATACGAATTTAGCTTCGCCTTAGATCGGCGGCAAATGACTATGCCCCATGGCCTGTGCCTGATACTCCAACCGTGCCACGCGTTCATCCATAGGCGGATGGGTGGAAAACAAACTAGCCAAGCGGCGCGCTGACTTAGAAAATGGGTTTGCAATCATCAAAGCGGCCACATTTTCATTCCCTGGCGTCACATTTAGCGGATTTCGCTGAGTTTCTGCCTCCAAAGCCCTCAAAGCCGAAGCCAAAGCCAACGGATCACCAGTCAACGCAGCCCCGTCGTGATCAGCAGAATACTCACGCGTCCTAGAGATAGCCAACTGCACCAGTGAGGCCACTAGCGGCATCAGGAAGATCGCCAAAAGCTGCACTATCAGACCGAGTATTCCACCGTTGTCGGACTCTTCGTCGTCGCCACCAAAAAGCTTGGAGAACAACAAGAACTCCGCCAAAGTGGCAACAATTCCTCCCATGGCCGCTGCCACCGAACTAGTCAAAATATCCCGGTTGTAAACGTGCATCAGCTCGTGCCCCAACACGCCGCGCAGCTGACGCTCATCCAACAACTGCAAAATCCCCTCAGTACAACAAACCGCCGCATTTTTTGGGTTGCGCCCAGTGGCAAACGCATTGGGAGTTTCAGTCGGCGCAATCCAAATACTTGGCATCGGCATCCGGGCTCTAGCGCTTAGTTCCTCCACAATTATGTACAGGTGCGGAGCCTGCTCTCGCGTTACCTGGTAAGCCCGCATCTGCTTCAAAGCCAACTTCGCAGAATTCCAATACGTGTACAGCGTGAGTATCAACCCCAAGCCACCGGATATAAAAATCCACACAGAATTGTGAGTACTCCACGACAACAACGACCCAATCCCCAAGACAATCGCCCACATAACAGCGAAAAGCCCCAAGGTTTTGAGCGAATTCATAGTCCGCACGCCAACTCCTTTACCTCTAGACTGCAAGTTTAACTGCGGATGGAATCATTCTACTGGGAATCCTGTAGTTGTCGAAGGGCCAGTATAATCGTCAAAACGGTTAGGAGCGGGCCGAAAGCCTAATTCCCCTGGCTCGCCAATCAAATCCAGGCCAACTGGCAGCTGGAAGTTTTCTCTATCCAGAGTATCTCCGAACTCACCGCGAGAAATACGCGTCATTGCTTCACGTGACACAACTTTTATGCGTTCACGCTCTACTTTTTGCGATTCTGGCGAGTCTACTGCTGCTGCACTGTTTTCCATTTGCGTGTCAATTTGCATGTCCCCCGCACTCTGGCAGCTATTTCCAGCGGGATCTGCACCTATGCTTTCGCTTTGGTAGTTTTCCCCTAAAGCACGCTCGTAGTTGTCCAAAATCTCCCAGCCATGCCAGGTGGTGTACTGGACGCCGCGCTCAGATAGTAAACGCAAAATCGCATCTGTATCCTCGGTTGTGCAAGACAACTTGCCTGCTTTGGCATCTGTCACCAAGTGCTCAATAGTTTGCCCGGCATCCGACTTAGTCGAACCAATCAACCCCACTGGTCCGCGCTTGATCCAGCCAGTCGCATAGAGACCTGGCAAAACTTCAGTCGCACCGGGGGCACTCACCACCCGTCCTTCTATGTTGGGAATTACACCCAACTCTTCGTCAAAAGGCAAACCCGGGATTGGCGACGAAAAATAGCCCACTGCCCGATACACCGCCTGGACAGGCCATTTCGTAATTTTGCCAGTTCCCCGCACATTGCCATCCCCGGTGAGTTCCATGCGTTCAGTCAGCAATGCCTCCACGTGCCCATCTGCACTGGCCACAATCTCCAAGGGAGATTCGAATAAATGTATGTAAATGCGCCTAGAAGCTGTGTGGCTAGCAGGATCCTGTGTGGCATACTGCGTCAGAGTCTTCACCACTTGCCGCTGCTGGTTGGAGGCACTCAAAGCCTGTTCTGACCCCTGGTCAAACTCAAAATCTTGCTCATCGACAATCACGTCGACATCGGGAACTTTGCCAAGTTCGCGTAATTCTAGTGGCGTGAATTTGACTTGCGCTGGTCCTCGGCGTCCGAATACATGAACTTCTCGAATCGGGTTTTGAGCCAATCCTGCAGCCACATTCTCAGGAATTTCCGTCACCAACATGTCTTCTACGTGTTTGGTAAGCACCCGCGAAATATCCAAAGCCACGTTGCCAACCCCCAGCACCGCCACCTGTTTGGCAGCTAGCGGCCACTCACGCGGATAATCTGGATGTCCGTCGTACCACGACACGAAATCAGCCGCCCCATAGCTCTCTGGCAAATCAATTCCCGGAATCGGCAGGGCTCGATCCCGGTCAGCTCCACTCGCAATAATGATCGCATCGTAGTATTGGCGCAGCTCATCAATCGATACTTGGTCGCCAATCTCAACATTTCCTAGCAAACGAATATCGCCGCGCTGGAGAATCCGGTACAAAGCCACGATAATTTGCTTAATTCGCGGATGATCGGGAGCCACCCCATAGCGCACTAACCCATATGGCGCAGGCAGTCTCTCAAATAAATCAATTGACACATCCAAACCGGATTTAGCTAAAATGTCAGCCGCATAAATCCCCGCCGGTCCAGCTCCAACAACCGCAACTTTGATTGAAACGCTCACGTGATTCTTTTCTTTTCCGATCCTAGGCAAATTCCTGATTCAGTATTCAGTTGGTTACTCCAGTCAACTAGCAACCGGTCAACTGGCGCGATCTACCATCATCTTGGCAAAACTAATCAACGCATTCTTAATCGTGCCATCTGGCAACGGCTCTAACAACTGGATTCCCTGGTTTGCCCACTGCTTGGCTAAGTCTTTGGTAGCTGCCACCACCTGGTGGTTAGCCAATAAATCAACTACTTCAGCCAAGTTTTCATCCGAAGACAAGTCTGCACCCAAAAGCCCGAGAATCCGCTGTCCAGATTCATCTAGAGTGCCCTCTAAAGCGCTGCGCCGCAGCAAAAGCGTCGGCATAGTATCCACTCCATCGCGCAAATCTGTGCCTGGAGTTTTCCCTGACACCTCGGAAGAAGAAGTCAAATCAATTACATCGTCGGCCAGCTGGAAGGCCACGCCAATTTTTTCCGCGTAGGCCTCTACACATTTAGCTATCTCTTGGCTGGCTCCACCGTATTTCGCCCCTAAATAAGCTGCTGTCGCCACCAAAGATCCGGTTTTATCGGCCAAAACCTGAATGTAAAAATCCACTGGATCTTGCTCATCGCTCGGCCCATATGTCTCGTTCAATTGTCCAAAACACAAGCGCTCAAAAGTGCGGGAATGATACTTGGTGGCCTCCAACCCCAATTGCACGGTCAAAGAGGAAGAGCGCGCAAACAACACGTCACCAGCTAAAATAGCGCGATTATTACCCCAAACCATTTGCGCAGAAGGAACCCCACGCCGACTGGGAGCCACATCCATCACGTCATCATGGTAAAGCGAAGCTAAATGTGTTAGTTCACACAGCGCTCCCACTTTGATGACAGTGTCATCCACATTTTGTAGTTCACCATCTGGGTCACTACCCAGTAGTGAACAAATGATTGCCAACATCGGTCGCAAGCGTTTACCGCCTGCTACCGCCAAATGCTGCAAAATTTCATCCGTTAGTGTGCCACCGCCACGAACTGAATCCTGCAACAAATCTTCCACCCTGCGAAGACCATCGTCGACAATGGCATCCAACAAGGTGGAAGAACTATCTAATAGATTGCCCACGTATTAGAAGATAGCAATCTGTGACAACAAATTCAGGACTGGCGCTGGAAATACACCCAATAACACAGTCAAAACCGCACAAACCAGGACTGCCACAGTCGTAAAGCCCTCCGATTTCACAATCTGGACATTGTCAGCTTGCGGTTTTAGGAACATTGTGCCGATGAAGCGGAAATAGTACACCGCAGTTGCCGCACTAGCAGCAAGGGCAATTCCTACCAGCCAGCCGAAACCGCCTTCGATTCCGTCCGCGAACACCACAAATTTGCCGATGAACCCGCTGGTTAAGGGGATACCAGCAAATGACAGCAAGAAAATTGTCATGGATACAGCCAGCAGGGGCGAGCGCTTCGCTAAGCCAGCCCACTGACTTAGCTCCGTGGCTTCACCGTGGATTGCAAGCGAACCTCCGGTTTTACTGGCTCGACGAACCAGAGTAATCACGCCAAATGCCCCAATTGTGGAAACAGAGTAAGACAAAACGTAGTAGCCAACTGAAGCAGATGACCCTTCCACCAGCGAAAGCACTGCAATCAGAATGAATCCAGCGTGGCAAATCGACGAATAAGCCAGTAGCCGCTTAGCGTCTTTTTGTAGCAGACCGCCGACAGTTCCAAAGATAATCGTCAGTGCGGCCAGGATTCCAAAAATCAGCGCAAAATCCCACCGTAGGTATCCAGCCACCACCTGGTAGAAACGCAACAATGCGGCAAATACCGCGACTTTCACGCCTGTCGCCATAAACCCGGTGACTGGGGTTGGTGCTCCGGTGTAAACATCGGGAGCCCAGGCGTGAAATGGAACAGCGGCCACTTTGAAAAGTAAGCCCACCATCACAAAGAACACGCCAATTACCAGCAGCCATTCCATTGTTGAGGTAGTCAACAAGGCGGAGGAAATGTCGTGGAAGTTTAACGAACCTTCTGAAAAACCGTATAAGAAGGCTGCCCCCATCAGGAAGAAAGCCGAGGAAAAAGCACCCAAAATGAAGTACTTCATCGCAGCTTCTTGGCTGATTTCCCGGCGGTAGCGCGCCGTGGCCGTCAAAATGTAGAGAGGCAAGGACATGACTTCCAGTGCCACAAACAGTGTCAACAGTGAGTCAGTCGCCGTGAACATCATCATGCCACCCAACGACAGCAGGGCTAGTGGGAATATTTCGGTGCGCTGATAGCTCTTCGACAAAGACAGAGCCTCCTCGCCAGAGCCAATGCGGTCAGAGGGCTGAGCGGCGAAGGCACCATCTCGCAGCTGTGACCGGTCAGCGAGCAGCAGGTAGGCCAAGATACCACCAACAACCAAGATCATCTGCATGGCTACTGACAAAGAGTCATCGACGTATTCACCTACTTGAGATGGCAAGGAAGTCGCGCTCGACCAACGGCAGACCAGAACTATGAATGAGGCCACTAAAGCGAGTAATCCCCACACGATTTGAGTGAGCCGCCTGGCTCGGTGGGTGACAAGAGCTTCAATGACAACACCAATGATGCCCCCACCTAGCACGATAATGACGGGGACTAGTGCCATCCAATTGACATCAGGAGCTGCAAGTGAATTCACTTCTAGTTTCCTTCCTGCTCGCTCTGGGTGGCATCTTCGGTCTGCCCAGACTCGTCATCCTCACTAGAGTCAGCAGACTCACCAGTGTCAGACCCATCCACACTAGATTCGGCGGAGCTAACCGGCTCAACCACGACAGCTTCGGATATCTGTTGGAGTGCGCCCGAAAGCGGGCCAGCCCACAGACCGAAAACCACCATGGCCACTAACAGTGGAGAAATAGAGACCTTTTCTAAGCCATTTAGATCTGGGAGATCTTCTAGCTCAGAATTTTTGCGTCCCGTAAAAATGCGTTGGTAGGGCAACAAAATGTAGAGTGCTGCAATTACTACCCCAAATACTGCAATGATGGCCGCCCATTTAGAGACCGAATAAGTTCCCATCAACACCAAGTATTCGGGTACGAATCCGGACAACCCAGGCATCGCGATCGAGGCTAAACCAGCTACCAGCCAGGTGCCTGCCAGCACTGGGGTGATGCGCTGAAGTCCGCCATAGGACAGGATGTCGCTTGTCCCGCTACGACTGATGAGGAAGCCAGAAATCAAGAACATGGCGGCAATAGAGATTCCGTGAGCCACCATGTAGTACATGGCACCGGTTAGCGCAATCGAGTTACCGATGAAAATTCCTAGCACCATGAACCCAAAGTGGGACACCGAAGTAAACGAAATCAAGCGCAGCAAGTTTCGCTGTCCATTGGCGGCGAACCCACCCCACAGAATAGACAAAATAGCTAACACTAAGATCACTGGACGACAGGCGGTCACCGCATCGGGAGTAAAGTTCAGCAAAAAAACAATCATGCCGAAAGTTCCGATCTTATCCAGCACCCCCACTAACAGAGTTGAGGTTCCCGGGCGCGCTGCTTCCGCTGCATCGGCCAGCCATGTGTGTACGGGCACCATCGGCGCTTTGATGGCAAAAGCAATGAAAAAGGTGATAAACACGGCCATTTGCAAAGCGAAGCTAGATTCTGGCAGTACTTGTGCCAGCGTGTCGTAGCGGTATAAAGTCCCGTCCATTGAGTCGCCCACCATGGCGTAGGCGTAAATGGCTACCACTCCGCCCAACATGGACAAACCACCGAGCAGTGAGTAGATCAATGTCTTCAATGCCGCTTTGTGGCGGTTTTTGCCGTTACCAAAGCGGCCAACCATGAAGAACAAAGGGATCAACATGGCTTCGAAAGCGATGTAGAACACCACTACGTCAAAGGCGGCAAAAATCACCATCATAAAGGCTTCTAGCCCCAGAATCAGCGTCGCATAGTTGCCGCCATCGCGCTTACTCTCATCCCCCCGATAAGAGGCCAGTAAAACCAGAGGCACCAACACTGCTGCCAGTAAAATCATCACCAAGCCCAAAGCATTGACTGCCAAAGACCAGGAAACACCCAACTGGGGAATCCATTGGTGAGATTCATACAGCTGGTAAGCCGACGAATTAGCCCAATCGAATTTTGCGGCAATGACAATTGCCAAAATTAATTCGACGATAGAGGCCAGCAGTGCGATTTGGCGACCAAGGTTGCGCAATCTGGGTACTGCCCACAACACCAGGGCGACTATCGCGGGAATCGCAATCAGGGCACTTAGCCAGAAGCCCTGCGAAGAAAGCACTTCAAATGACTGTTCCACAGTTGCCTCTCCTTACAGCCTGATACTCAGGACAATTGCCAACACAACCACGACGCCCCCCAAAATGTAGGCAGCGTACGTGCGCATGGAGCCCGTCTGGGCGATGGTTGCCAGTCTTCCTACCCAGTTAGTTAGCCAGCCGACACCGCGAACTGCTCCATCGACTACGTGTTTATCTGCCGCAGTTACTCCCCGCATGAT
The DNA here is from genome assembly GCA_965120455.1 of uncultured Actinomycetaceae bacterium. Taxonomy (GTDB): domain Bacteria; phylum Actinomycetota; class Actinomycetes; order Actinomycetales; family Actinomycetaceae; genus Scrofimicrobium. Next base: position 15,100 of record CBCPNB010000004.1, read on the forward strand.
GCTAATCGACGAGGACATGAACAGAGCTTCGTTCACTGTGTCCTGATAGAAATCTGCACGCGCGGCTCGAGTTAGCCAGCTGCCTAGTGGAATGTGTTTAGCCACTTCTGCGCGTCCGTACTTCATCCAAGCGTAGACTGCCGCCACTAGAACTATGGCCACAGTAAGAATTTGGATCGCAATTACGGGCATGACGGGTTCGCCGTGTTCAGCCGCACCCAAAGCTGGCTCCAGCCAGGTCACGAACATGTCGTTTATCGACAAAATACCACCCAAGCAAACCGCAAAAACTGCCAAAATGATCATCGGCACCGTCATAATGGCCGAGGATTCGTGCGGATGCACTGCGTTTCCTTCTTCCTTGGTTCCCCACCGGGCTTTGCCGTGGAATGTCATAAAGAAGAGGCGCGACATGTAAAAGGAGGTCAAGCCCGCTGCGGCCACGGTCAACAGACCGTACACCCAACCAATCCAAGGAGCAGAAATGTGTCCGAATGTATTCGCACTAAAAGCTGCTTCGATGATTAGGTCCTTCGACCAGAAACCTGAAAATGGTGGTACACCCAAAATGGCTAGCCACCCCATCATGAAGGTCAGCCAGGTAACTGTCATGACTGTGCGCAAGGCTCCAAAGCGACGCATATCGGTTTGGTCGTTCATCGCGTGCATCACTGATCCCGCCCCCAAGAACATAAGAGCCTTGAAGAAGCCGTGAGTCAATAGATGGAAGATGGCAAAGGCCCAACCAATTGGTCCTAGCCCCGCGCCCAACATCATGTATCCGATTTGGGACATGGTAGAAGCAGCCAAGGCTTTCTTGATGTCATCTTTCGCACAACCAATTGCTGCACCGAGAATTGCAGTCAGTAGACCAATGATCGTCACCGCTGTGGCCGCAACTGGAGCAGCTTCGAATACAGCTCCAGAACGCACCACCAAGTAGGCTCCCGCCGTCACCATGGTGGCAGCATGAATTAAAGCTGAGACTGGAGTAGGACCGGCCATGGCATCTCCTAGCCAAGCTTGCAGCGGGAATTGAGCGGACTTACCGCAGGCGGCAACTAGCAGAGCCAACCCAATAATCGTGGCCACTGCTTCGGGAGCACCCTCTACTTGTTCAGCTACCTGCAAGTAGTCGGTGGTCTGGAACATGGACACCATCGCCATCATGGCTACTAGCAACCCCATGTCACCCACACGGTTCATTACGAAAGCTTTCTTGGCTGCCACCGCGTATTCAGGAACGTGATTCCAAAAACCAATCAATAGATATGAGCACAAGCCCACACCTTCCCAGCCCAGGAACGTCGTAGTGTAAGAGTCACCCAACACCAGCATCAACATCGAGGCGATGAACAGCGACAAGTAGGCAAAGAAACGACGTCTAGCTGGGTCGTGGGACATGTAGCCCACCGAGTACACCAAAATCAGGGATCCCACAAAACTGACCAGCATCACGAAGGTCATTGACAATGGGTCGAGCAAAACTCCAAAGTCAACTTGGAATGAGCCAGCAGAAATCCAGGTGAATAGCGTCTGCTGCATTCTGCGCGACTCAGCCGGCAGCTGCAGCATTTGGATCAAAATGGTCAAACCAATAGCAAAGACCACCCATGAACCAGCAACAGCCAGCCAGTGCCCCCATTTGTCAGCGCGCTTGCCCAGCAACAGCAATACAATCGCAATCACTGCTGGAATTACAAACATCAAATAGCCGTATTGAGCCATGCCTGTAGCCGCAGTAGCCGACGCAGGCTCACCCCCCGAGGCCGCCAGCACGCTTTGAGTCAGCATGCTAGGAGCCAGTGAATTCAAAATAGTAGTCACCGCTTCCCCCTAGTTCTTTAGACTCGTGAGCTCGTCGGCATCAGTACTTACGCGACTCTTGAAGATGGACACCACAATTGCCAACCCCACTACAACTTCAGCAGCAGCCACGACCATCACAAAAAATGCCATGACTTGGCCTGAAACATCTGTTAGTACTCTGGCAAAAGTTATGAACACGAGGTTGGCTGCATTCAGCATCAACTCGACGCCCATCATTTGGATGATTGTCGATTTGCGAACAATCACGATTGCTGCGCCAATGGCGAAAAGCACCACGGCTAGCGCAATGTAATAGCCGAGGCTCATTCGCTTTCCTCCTTAGTGTTCGAAGTAGAATTTGATTCAGAAGCACCTAGATTCTGGGCATAGCTTCCACCAACTGGGTGCCCCTGACTTTGTCTTTGGGCTTGCTGCACGTCAGCGTGCGAAACCTGAATCAAACCACTTGGCGCTGCGGCACCTGGCATACCCAAAGCACCAGAGCGCTCCACCACCTGCTGGCGACTCCCCCGAGACTTTTGTTCCCCTCCGTGGCGTTTAACAGCCGACAAAGCAGCTGCTGCCTTGGGTTCCAAAGCTGCCATTGGCCGATCTGCACCAGTAATGCGCAAAACTCGGGGAATGGATTCCGCTAAAGGTTCCAGAGTCTCCCCGCTGATAGCCGGATTGTCCACAGCGTTAGAGTGGGCATATACACCTGGAGCGGGACGCTGCGACACGCTGGCTCGCCCCAATCCAAAGCCGCGAATCCTGGCGTCGGC
>CBCPNB010000005.1:0-37213 GCA_965120455.1 uncultured Actinomycetaceae bacterium
GGTATTGGCGTCGCGTGTGTCTGCCAGATGGGTAGAACATTGCTGGAAATGGTAGCTCACGATACAGTGGTGTGGGAGTTGCATGGAGGTTGATGTGGGTTTTTATCAAGCATTCAAAGCAGTTGCCTCACCGGTTTTACGAACTGTATATCGGCCGTGGATTCAGGGATTAGAACATATTCCTGCTGAAGGGCCAGCAATTCTAGCTTCCAACCATCAGGCTGTTTGGGATTCGATTTTTTTGCCCGCATTGCTCGATCGTGAAGTCGTATTTATGGGAAAGTCTGATTATTTCACTGGCACGGGGTTAAAAGGTTGGGCGGTAAAAAATTTTATGAAGGCAGTTGGCACTATTCCCGTTGATCGCTCGGGGGGACGAGCTGCTGAAGCTGCTTTGCAAGCTGGCATGTCCGTGTTGGAAAAAGGTCAGCTTTTTGGCATTTATCCAGAGGGTACGCGCAGTCCCGATGGCAAACTTTATCGCGGCAAAACCGGGGTGGCGCGCCTAGCATTGGAGTCTGGTGCTCCGGTTATTCCCGTAGCCATGATCGGCACTCACAAAGCTCAACCAATTGGCCAAAAAATTCCTAGTAGAACCGATATTGGTATTGTCATTGGTGAACCTCTGGACTTTTCTCGCTATCGGGCACTGCGAAAAGACCGCTATGCATTGCGCGCCGTGACAGATGAAATCATGTATGCCTTGATGATGCTCTCTGGGCAAGAATACGTGGATCGTTACGCCGCTGACGTGAAGGCCGAATTAGCTGCCCAAGGAAAATTTGACGGCCCGATGCCATCCGGGCAAACCAAAGAGACTCAAACCAACAGTGAAGATAAAAACGATGGCGGAAATGATAGCGAAAATAAAAATAAAAACGAAAACGAAGATAGAAATTGTGGTAGAAACAAAGATGAAAATAGAAACGAAAACGCCAATCCAGACGGAAACAAAAGCCAGGTAAATGAGGCACAAGTGCGAAAAACTGCGCTAACAGAAGACAAGCAGCTCTATCAAAACCGCAACTAATGTGGTTAACTTGGCCGCAGTGGCGTCCTAGTATGTGCGCCTGATACCACGACACAGCTTAATTACTTCAAGTTAAATGCCAGAAAGGGTCAGCCAATGAGTATTCGTCGTGTCGCTTTGCTAACTGCAGGCGGATTTGCACCTTGTCTTTCGACTGCTGTGGGCAATTTGATTCAGCGCTACACCGACCTTGACCCCAGTATTGACATCATTGGTTACCAGCACGGATACCACGGTCTATTAGCTGGAAATTACGTGCAGGTTGACGAGGGTGCGAGAAGAAACGCTTTGCGGCTGACCCAATTTGGTGGTTCACCAATTGGAAATTCTCGCGTAAAACTAACTAACACCGAAGATTTAGTGAGGCGCGACCTAATTCGGGAAGGACAAAATCCACTAGAAGTAGCCGCCGAACAGTTAAAGCGAGACGGTGTGGATGTACTGCACACAATTGGGGGAGACGACACTAATACGACCGCTGCTGACTTGGCCGCATATCTGAAAGAAAACAACTACGAATTAACTGTGGTGGGATTGCCTAAAACCATCGACAACGACATTGTGCCAATTCGTCAATCCCTCGGGGCGGATACAGCCGCTGAACAGGCCTCACTATTTGCGCAAAACATTGTCGCAGAACACCGAGTCAACCTCCGAACCCTGATCATTCACGAAATCATGGGGCGCAACTGTGGCTGGCTGGCTGCGCGTACTACCCAAAAGTACATGGAGTGGGTGGCAAGACAAGAGTGGGTGTCCTCCTTGGGGCTGACGCGGGAGCGCTGGTCAGTTCACGCCCTGTTCTTGCCGGAAATGACGTTCGACATTCACGCTGAAGCTGCGCGCCTAAAAAACGTGATGGACGAATTAGGCAACGCTAACATATTTTTGTCCGAGGGTGCGGGGATTCCAGAAATTATCGCCGAGATGGAAGCCCGGGGCGAAGAGGTGCGCCGCGATGCTTTTGGCCATGTGCGCCTAGATGAGATAAACCCTGGGCAGTGGTTTGCTAAACAATTTGCCGAGCTAGTGGGAGCAGAAAAAGTGTTAGTCCAAAAGTCGGGTTATTTCTCGCGGTCTGCCAAATCTAATGCCTACGACCTGCATTTGATTCAATCTATGACTGACCTGGCTGTTCAAAGTGCTCTCGCGGGAGTATCTGGTGTGATTGGACACGACGAAGAGGACAACAATTTGCTCAAAACCATTGAATTTAGTCGCATTGCTGGACACAAAGCATTCGATATCAACCAGAGTTGGTTCCAAGATTTACTGAAAAATATTGGACAAAGTTTCGAAAATGCAAAATAGACTCGAAGGCATTTGACACTTGCTATGCTCAATCCTGAGTTTATTGGGCAGTTAGTTCTAGTCCAAGTAGTTTTAGTGCGAGCCATCTACCTAGTTGGTTTGTTTACAGAGAGGATGCCGTTTTGATGCCTTGGGACACGTGGAGGTCGTTGCCAGCACGCCACCAGCCGAGCTACCCAAACCAGGAAGAAGTCGACCAGGCGACCTCAGAGTTGCGCAAACGTCCACCACTAGTGTTTGCCGGTGAGGTAGATGCACTGCGCAACTTGTTGGCCCAGGCTGGAAATGGTGAAGCCTTCGTGCTAATCGGGGGAGATTGTGCGGAAACCTTTGCGGACTCCACAGCGGATCAGCTGCGAATGAAGATCCAAACTCTGTTGCAAATGTCCGTAGTGCTGACCTACGGATCGTCGATGCCCGTCATCAAAATTGGGCGTATCGCCGGACAATACGCCAAACCCCGGTCGCAAGAATTTGAAGAAAAGGACGGAGTCAAGCTGCCCTCCTATAAAGGGGATGCGATCAACGGATGGGAATTTACCGCCGAGTCGCGCGTGCCTGACCCGATGCGGTTATTGCACTGCTACGAGTATTCAGCTTCGTCTTTGAATCTGATTCGAGCTTTCACCAAGGGTGGCTACGCAGATTTGCGCCAGGTACACCAGTGGAATAAAGGATTTACGCAAAATCCAGCGTATGCGCGCTATGAAAATTTGGCGAGTGAAATCAACAAAGCTGTGCGCTTCATGGAGGCTTCTGGAGCGGACTTTGATTCACTGCGACAAGTGGATTTGTACAGTTCGCACGAGGCTCTGCTGTTAGAGTACGAGTCCGCCTTGACCCGCATCGATTCTCGTACCGGCTTGCCCTATTGCTTGTCAGGGCATTTCCTGTGGATTGGGGAGCGCACGCGGGGAGTGGATGAAGCTCACGTTGAATTGTTGTCCCAGGTCAGGAACCCGATCGGTGTTAAAATCGGCCCAACTGCCACGGAGGATGAAATCAAAGGCTTGTTGGATAAATTGAACCCGGATGGCGAGCCAGGACGACTGACCCTGATCGCACGCATGGGGGCACACAAAATTGAAGACAATTTGCCGCGTCTATTGGAAGTCACCAAGGCCGATGGACGCCCGGTCACCTGGATTACTGATCCAATGCACGGGAATACCTATGCGTCCGACAATGGCTACAAGACACGCGACTTTGAGACAATCATGCAGGAAGTGAAATCCTTCTTCGATATCCACGAAGCGATTGGGACAATTCCTGGTGGTTTGCACGTAGAGCTAACTGGGGATGATGTCACTGAAATTGTTGGCGGTTCAGAAGGAATCGACACCCAGACCTTGGAGCGCAAATACGAGACTCTAGTGGATCCGCGGTTAAATCACCAACAGTCCCTAGAAATTGCTTTCCGAGTAGCCGAATTGGCAGCCAGACTGGCAAAGTAGCGTAAGTCCCAATTTTAGACCACCCCGATGGTGACAGTAGAGCCGCGCCTAGCTTGCGTACCTGCCTGCGGGTTTTGCGTGCCTACGGTATTGAAAAAGCTGGCAATCTGATTTACCTCCACGACAAAACCAGCTGCTTCGAGGATTTCTTGCGCCTCTTCTAGCTGCTTGCCAAATACGTCGGGTACTTCTACGTATTCTGGACCCAGCGACACCACCAAATTGATGGTGTCGCCGTCGTAAACCGTAGATCCAGCTGCAGAACTCTGAGAAATGATGCTACCTTCTGCCACTGTGTCAGAGTAGGCTTCGGTGATATTTGCACTCAATCCCAGCTCACTCAAAGCTTGCTCAGCTTCTGCACGAGTAGTGCCAACCACTTGAGGCATTTCCACTGGCTGTCGGCCCAGCGACACCACCAGATTTACCTCTTGGTCGTGGCGAATGGTTTCTCCCTCCCCGGGGTCCACGCTAATTATTGTGCCGGCCGCTGCAGTCCTCGAATACTCCTCGGTGACCTCACCAACTGTCAGACCAGTATCTTGGATGGCTTGCTCCGCTTCCTCTAAAGTTTGCCCCACTAGAGCTTCTGGAACATCCAGCATCAATACGCCCAAAGAAACGTAAATAATAATTTCATCATCTTTGTGAATACTGCTGCCAGCTACAGGCTCAGTTCGTGTCACCAACCCTTCTGCAACAGTATCCGAGTACTCGGTATTGATGATTGAAGCCAATTGCCGGGTGCGTAGCTCTTCGATAGCACCGGATTGTGTCATTTCCGCCAAATCTGGCACCATCCGGTAAGAACCCGGACCATATTGATTCCACCACCAGCCAATTCCAAATCCGGCCACAACTACGATTAGAACGGCCAACAGGGCAAATAAACTCTTGCGATGTTTGTGATCAGGTTGCTTGATTTCTACGTCAATAGAGCCAGATGCATGCACTATTTGGGGTTCGAGCGAGGTGGAGTCAGTTGGCAAAGACTGGGCAGAATCTTGCAAATCTTTAGCAGTCTTGGCGGATGCCTCCAACAAAATCGTCGGCTGAGAATCATCAATGGAACTATCCCCAGCTGGTTGCGCCAAAAATGCTGAACTCGATGCTGGCTTTGATTCTGTGGGTGACTCCAGAACAGAACCAGACTCTAAAGTAGTCAGCTCCGTTAACGCCGGATATATGGCAGTTGGTTGAGGTTGGGGTACCTCAATGGTCACATCTGAACCTGCGGCACTTCCATCAGCATTACTGGCATTAAAACCGGGAAGTCGTCGCCGGAAAATACTTTCGGGCAGCTGCTTACGTACAGATTGCACTAAATCGACAGCCACCTTAGCGGTTTGTGGCCGAGAATCAGGATCCCTGGCACACAAGCGAGCACACAACTCATCTACTTCCGGAGGCAACCATTCTACTAGTGTCGACGGCGCAGGTAAGTCTTGGTTGATGAGCTGATAGGCAATGTGAACCGGATTATCCCCATTTACTGGCTGTTGAGCAGTGAGCATCTCCAACAACATGACGCCCACTGCAAAAATATCCGAGCGAGCGTCAGCCCGGTTACCTGTAATTACTTCAGGAGCCAAATACGAAATCGTGCCAAATACTGAACCGGTCGAAGAAAGTGAAGTATCGGTTGCAGACCTAGATAAACCAAAATCAACTACCCGAACTTGACCGTTCGTGTCAATCAAAACATTTTCTGGTTTCAAGTCGCGGTGGATGACTTTGACTTGGTGGGCCGCGACTACTGCCTGCAAAATTTGCGCGGTAAAATCCAAAACTAGTTCCACACTGTAGGGCTGAATGCGAGTCAAGTAAGTGCGCAAATTTTCGCCATCAATGAGCTCCATCACTAGGTAGTTGCGGCCATCAATTTCCCCCTGGTCAAATACTGGCACCACACCTGGGTGAGAAATCCGAGCTGCCGCCCTGGCTTCACGTCGAAAACGCGCCGAATATTTATGGGACTCAGCCAAATGCTGGTGAATAATTTTCACCGCCACCAGGCGATCTAAGCGCTCATCGTTAGCTACATATACCGACCCCATGCCTCCATGCGCCATACGGCTGACAATCCGATAACGCGAATCCAAAACACTCCCGACCAACGGATCTAAGGGTGTTCGCGATTCCAGCTCGTTTTGTTCACCTGCAGCGTCAAAAGTCACGCTTGGATTCTAACTGTTTTGCATTTTAAAACCAGTTAAGGCACGAGGATTAGTACCCTGTTGATATGGAGACTTTGGATGCGAAGACATTAGATCTGATCCCAGTGAATGAGGCCGCCAAAATGTTGGGTATTCGCCCGCCACAGATCAAGCAACTACAAAATGACAACTATTTGCTGATTGTCACTCTAGATAGTGGAACCAATAAATCCGGACAAAGCGGCATTCCCCGAAAAATGCTGCAGCCATTGACTGAAAATCGAGCCACCGCTGTCAGCAAACCGGAGCGTCCCGCCAACCGCTCTCATCAGGATGAGCTAGAGCTCCCCCAAGCCACTTACGGATCACTGTGGAATTTGCGCGGAACTATCACTTTATTGCGTGACTTAGGATTTTCCAGCACCGAAATTTTCGGCCTGGCTATGGAAAGAAAACGACGCACTGGGTGAGGCTCCAATTGATGCTCTCATCGCGGGCAGACATCACCGGGTCAACAACGAGGCGGTTGCCCTCGGGTTTTAGATAGACTTATTGCCTGTGTTCATTAATCCACTGGGTTGTTGGTTATGGGCCAGTTAGTGAGCTAAGAACCGAGTAATAGAGAAACAAGTTGGACTTTTCCAGTATCCTTTGCTACTTAATCCTTTGCTAGTTGGTGGACGTTTAGCCGGAGGGCAACAATGCGTCAATTGTAAATTAGGTCACTCGAATGGTCAGTGCTGCAATCAAGTAGTCGAGTAGCGCGTGAATTCCCCGGGTTTTTGCTTGAGTAGCCTGCTGAGCTGCCTGATCGCTCATAGCTGCAATCAACTGTTCGTGAGCACTAGTCCCAAAGCGCTGGAATAACTCGACAGTTTCCAAAATTGGACGCTCACAATTGGGAAGCCCATAAATTTGTTCTAGACGCTGGCGACTGGCCACGTCCGCGTTTTGCAAAGTCAGAGCCAGCAGTGCCGTGCGTTTGCCCTCACGAATGTCGTCTCCTGCCGGTTTTCCAGTAACGGTTGGATCTCCAAATACTCCTAGAGCGTCATCGCGCAATTGAAAAGCAATTCCAGCTGGCTCCAACGTCTCTTGTAAAAATTGCACCAAAGCGTCATTATTATCGTCTGCGAATGTGCTCAAAACCCCTAAAATAGTTGGATAAACTACCGAATAGCGGGCAGATTTGACTTTGACGACTTCTAAAATCTTGGCCAGTGTGCACTGATCCAAAGGAGTGTAGCTAAGTTGTAAATCCAAGTACTGGCCGTAAGCGACTTCGCTGCTCATGAGTGAAAAGCCACGCAACACTGCTACCGGTTGAGTGTTGTCAGCTAACGCTGCATTCGCCATGGAAAACAGCAGATCTCCTGCCAGAATCGCGGCAGCATCACCAAAATGGACATTTTCACCAACCAGGTTTTCGCTCGCGTGCAGATCACTAAAGCGTTGGCGCAAAGCCGGTAAGCCCCGTCGAGTATCTGCTCTGTCGACTACATCGTCGTGAACTAGGGCGCTAGCTTGATAGAGCTCCAGTGCAGCAGCTAGATCCAAGATATTGGGCAGTTTGGCAGCTGCATACAATAACTCTGGAGCTGAAGAGTGTTGATACTGAGGAGTGGTGGACAAAGCACAAGCTGCCCCCAAAATGGCGCACAAGCCCCGAAAACATTTTCCGCCCTGGATTGCATCTGCACTCAGAGCCAAAAAATTTGCCGCTAGTTCAGGAAAATTTTGAGTGTAGCGTGTGAATACTTCTTGCGTGCGCCAAAAAATTTGTTGGCGCAACTTAGCCACAGTTCGAACAAGCCCTAAATCTACCACGTAATCACTCTAGTAAAGCGCTTGGAAAAGCGTTAGCAGCAGAACCGGGCGTACCTGTGATACAAAAGCTAGCCCAGGGGATGTCAGAACAATGCGATAAGTTGGCGTAGTGTATTTGACGTATGGGTCTGCGGTTTTCCCAACAGTGAAAGTAGCTCTTTCTTTATATTTGTGCGTGTACAATGTTGAAAGAGGATTTTTAAGCTATATTTCATCTCTGTCGTATCGTTCGCTAAATGGGAGTCACTTTGACCGCTACCGCTGCCACAAAAACTGCTGCCAAGAAGAGTTCTCCGACCTCACGAGCCAAGACTGCCGCCACGAAAGCGGCGGTAGATACAAAAAAGAAGACGACCAGAAGGACTCCCGCCAAAAAAACAGCCACTGGAGCTGGTATCACTAAAACTAATAGTAAAGAGACGGCTAGCGAAACTGTATCTGCTGATGCTGCCGGTGTTAGTGAAACGCTGACGGCGAAAAAATCTGCATCCAGGTCTAGTACCAAGTCAGCTGCCAAGGCCACTACCGCTAAGAGTACTGCTAAAGCTAGTGGTAAAAGCGCTCCCAAGAGTGCCGCCAAGGGCAGCACGAAGAGCACTGCCAGGGCGAGTAAAACTATCAAAGAGGTAGACTCCGCGAGCACAACTAAAATAGGCTCAGATGCTAAGGAGAGTGCAGCAACGGAAAAAAGCTCCACCAAGAAAACTGCTAAGCCTGCTGCTAGAGTAAAGAAAACTAGCAAAGCTGCAAAAACAACTGCTGCTAAAACTACTAGGGGCACTACCGGCAAATCTGCCGCAAAATCAGCTACCAAAGCGACTGCCAAGTTTGCCCCCAAGACAAAGTCTTCTACTTCGTCTGCTACGCGGAAAACCAGCTCGCCTAGTAAAGCTGGCGCAAAAGTCAAGCTCGAAAACGAAGAGCTAAGCGATAACCTGCTAGAGGATGACGCTTTAGATGAGGATTTGTTAGATGCAGAAGACTTGGAAATGGAGGCGGAGCTAGAAGACGGTGACGACGCTCTCGAGGTTGAAGAAGATTTAGAAGACGAGCTGAGCGATGCAGATAGCGCCGAAAAAATTGCTGAGCGCAAAGTAGCTGAAAAGAAGCAGGGCTTTGTGGTGTCAGATTCGGATGACACTGACGAGCCCGTACAACAGGTGACTGTGGCGGGGGCAACTGCCGATCCGGTGAAAGACTATTTGAAACAGATCGGCAAAGTCTCGCTACTAAATGCGGAGCAGGAAGTCGACTTAGCTAGACGGATTGAAGCCGGGTTGTATGCAGACTACAAGCTCAAAGAGCACAGCGAGGAGATGAGCTCAAAAGAGCGGCGTGAGTTAACTCTCCTGTCAGCTGATGGCCAAAATGCGAAGAACCACTTGTTGGAAGCGAATTTGCGGTTAGTGGTGTCGTTAGCGAAACGCTATACCGGGCGGGGAATGCAATTCCTGGATTTGATCCAGGAAGGCAATTTGGGTTTGATTCGCGCGGTCGAAAAGTTTGACTACACCAAGGGATACAAGTTTTCCACGTACGCGACTTGGTGGATTCGACAAGCTATTACTCGAGCGATGGCAGACCAGGCTCGCACAATTCGCATTCCTGTGCACATGGTTGAGGTCATCAACAAATTGGCGCGGGTGCAACGACAAATGATGCAGGACTTGGGACGCGAACCTAGCCCAGAAGAGTTAGCTGCTGAGTTGGATATGACACCCGAAAAAGTGGTGGAAGTCCAAAAATATGGGCGAGAGCCCATTTCACTGCACACTCCTTTGGGTGAGGATGGTGACTCTGAGTTTGGAGATTTAATCGAGGACTCAGAAGCAGTGGTTCCTGCAGACGCAGTGGCGCACACTCTATTACAAGAGCAGATCCACCAGGTTTTGGACACACTATCGGAGCGAGAAGCTGGAGTAGTGGCGATGCGCTTTGGTTTAGGGGATGGACAGCCAAAGACCCTGGATGAAATCGGCAAAAAATACGGGGTGACGCGTGAGCGGATTCGCCAGATTGAATCCAAGACCATGTCCAAGCTGCGTCACCCATCGCGCTCACAAGTGTTGCGAGACTACCTCGACTAGTGCTCAATGCCTAGCTGTGCCGTCCAGTGCAATCTTGTCTAAGGCTCTAAGGCAATACCTGGTGTCTTTTAGCAAATACCTGGTATTTGTACTAGCACGTCTGATGGTGTTCAGTGCAGTTGTGAAGTATCAGAGGGTAGTACTGACGCAATACTTAGGGGTCGCCAGACTCTGAGAGAGTTCTGGCGACCCCCTGTTAATCTTAACTAAACTCCAGCAAAAGTGCCACTAGTTAGTGCTAGAGTCTGCGTTCATGAGCTCCCGGTCATCTTGAATATAGTCGGCGACGCGGACCAAGGCGTCGAAGTGAGCGGAGGCGTGGTGAGCACAAAACAACAATTCAGTTTCACCTAGCAGAGCCCTCATCCAGGCTCGTGCCCCACATTGGTCGCAGCGATCCAAAGCGGTAAATTCGCGACGTTGAAAGGTTTGAGCTCCGTGAGCCACATCAGTAGTTGTAGTCATATCTTCATCAGATCATCAAATCCTCCAAAATGCTAGCAAGATAGAAATTTTCGCAACAGGCATAATTACGCCGACGTGATTCGAGTCTAGCTGTAAATAGGGGAAATAGGTGAAATTACTTAGAGATAGGTATTTACCTTTGGGAGAGAACTATGGTCAGGGCAATAACGGGAAAAATAGGCTATCTACAGAAACAAAAATGAGTTGAGGAGCAGAAACTAGAAGGCATAGAGGCAAAAAACACAGGAGCAAAAATCAGTTTTCAGGAAAAGAACAAGATCGGTAAGTACGAGAACAAAACAAGTAGATGTGTCCTGTTTCCCAGAGCAGACAACCACTGGAAGAAAGTAGTCTTCTCATCATCCCTTAGACTGGAGGGGTGTCAATGAATATGGAAGATAGCGCCCAGGCCAATGCCCAAAACAAAGTGGTAAATGCTCAGTACACTAACCGTACCGCTACTAAAACCAATTCCAGAACTAGCACAAAGACGGACAGCGAGCCTTCCCGCCAAGAATCTAAAGAATATAGTGCACGCCACCTGCAAGTTTTAGAGGGCTTAGAGGCCGTGCGCAAACGTCCAGGTATGTACATTGGCTCAACCGACCAACGCGGCCTGATGCACTGCGTGTGGGAAATAGTCGACAATGCGATCGATGAAGCTCTAGAAGGATTTTGCAAAAATATCACTGTCACTTTGTGCGCTGATCACTCGGTTTTAGTGGAAGACGACGGGCGCGGCATTCCTGTAGATGAAGTCCCCGGCTTAGGTTTATCCGGTATCGAAGTTGTCTTCACCAAGCTGCATGCAGGAGGTAAATTCGGGGGAGGAACTTACTCTTCTTCTGGCGGCTTGCACGGAGTAGGTGCCTCAGTGGTCAACGCCTTGTCAGCCCGCTTAGATGTCGAAGTAGATCGCAACGGCAAAACCTACCAAATGCAGTTTCGGCGCGGTGAACCGGGTGAGTACGACGATACCAATGGGCGTACGCCTAGCTCTCCTTTTACGCCTTTTACTGAGGCTCGCTCCATCAAAACCATTGGCAAAGTAAAGAAAAATCAAACTGGCACGCGCATCCGTTTTTGGCATGACTTACAGATTTTCCCAGAAAGTGAGAGCTTTTCGTGGGAACTATTGCAAAATCGCTTACGTCAAAGCGCTTTCCTGGTGCCAGGTTTGCGCATCACGGCTCGCGACCAACGCTCCAAAGATCCCGCTGACCACCAAGAAGCCGTCTTTTATTTCAAAGGTGGCCTAGTAGATTACGTTGACTACTTGGCCAACGATCGCGCTATCACCGACACTTGGCGTATCCTGGGCGAAGGGGAGTACGAGGAAACCGTCCAACAATTAAATGCGGCCGGTCGCCTAGAGCCAGTTACCGTTTTGCGCAAATGCCAAGTGGAATGTGCTCTCAGGTGGGGTGTGGGCTACGACAGTGACGTGCGCAGTTTTGTCAACGTAATTGCCACCCCCAAGGGAGGCAGCCACCAAGCAGGGTTTGAACAGGGTCTGCTAAAGATAGTTCGCCAACAGGTTGAAAAACGCGCCAGAACCCTGAAAGTAACCGCCAAAGACGGCAAAATCGAAAAAGATGACGTTTTAGCTGGCCTCACCGCTGTGGTAACGGTATCGATCGCTGAGCCGCAATTTGAGGGACAAACTAAAGAAATTTTGGGCACTCCCGCAGCGAAAGCAATTGTCAGTAAAGTCGTGGCCGACTTTATGAAACAGAAATTGACTTCTAGTGCCAAATCTGACAAACAACAAGCCATTACTTTGCTAGAAAAGGTAGTTGGCGAGATGAAAGCTCGGCAAAGTGCGCGCATCCAAAAGGAAATTTCCAGGCGCAAAACTGCGCTAGAAACTTCAACTTTGCCCGCCAAATTAGCGGATTGTCGCTCAAATGATATAGCGACTTCGGAACTATTTATTGTCGAGGGAAATTCGGCTTTAGGAACAGCTAAGGCAGCGCGATCTTCGAAATTCCAAGCCTTATTTCCGATTCGTGGCAAAATTTTGAATGTACAAAAAGCTTCTTTGTCGGATATGTTGTCCAATCAGGAATGCGCTTCCCTAATCCAAGTTATTGGTGCCGGATCGGGGCGCAGTTTTGATATTTCTCAGGCACGTTATGGCAAAGTGATTTTGATGACCGATGCTGATGTGGATGGTGCTCACATTCGCACCTTGCTTTTGACCCTGTTTTTTAGGTACATGCGGCCAATGGTTCAAGCCGGACGAGTCTATGCAGCAGTCCCTCCCTTGCATCGGATTGAACTACCTGGACGGGGCAAGAAAAAACCTGAAATCATCTACACGTATTCAGATGCGGAACTGCACCAAAAGTTAGCTGATTTGCGCAAACGCAACCGCAAATACAAAGAACCAATTCAACGCTACAAAGGCTTGGGGGAGATGGACGCCGATCAGCTGGCAGAAACCACCATGGATCCGCAGACGCGGACTTTACGGCGTGTGACGTTAGCTGACGAAGCCGCCTTAAAAGAGGCCGAAGATGTATTCGAGTTATTGATGGGACAAGTGGTAGCTCCTCGTCGTGAATTCATTATCGATGGGGCGCGTGAAATTGACCGAGAGCGAATCGACGCATAAAAATTACTGTCAAATTGGGGAGTAAACTCTGATTGAGTAGTCGATAAAAGCTGATTTAGTCTTACCTAATCTCAAAAATCGGCAAGATTTGTGCATTAATTCCCATTTCGGGACTTTTTCGAGTAGTCTTGAGGCAATATGGTCGAGAGTCTTTTACCTGATCCACGCCCGGACGTAGTGTGGAGACGACTGGAAATCCAGGATATAGACGGTTTGTTGGAGCTGATTCAAAAAATCGAACAGGCCGATAATTTCTTGTACCGTACTTCCCGCTCTGAAGTCCAAGAAATGCTCAATCCCGGAAGACACTGGGACGCAGTGGGGGCAATCGCCCGAGAAGGCAGTGAAGCCAACAAGTTAGTGTGCTACGGGTATGCGGGAATTTTACGATCCGGTGGATGTGAATGCCGCTGCGAAGGAGGAGTGCATCCCGACTACCGGAATCGTCGCTTGGGGCAAGATACGCTGAATTGGCAGACTACAACTGCCAAAAAATTGTTGAGCTTGGCTTACCCGGGCAAAACTGGGCAAATTTCTTACGTCATCGAAGCATCCAAAATAGACGTCCAAGAACAACTAGAGCGTTTGGGTTATCAATGGCGCGAGAGCAGTGTGGAAATGCGCCGAGAGTTGACTGATGTGCCCGAAGTGCCAGATCTGGGATCTTACATAGAAATTGTTCCCTGGAGCTCAAATTGGGATGATTTAGTTCGACGTGCACTCAACCAGGCTTCTGCTCAGGGTGCGGGGGTCGCCATGCAAACCGCTGAAGAATGGTCGGCGTCTCACTCCACTCATTTTGTGCCAGAATGGTCTTTTATTGCCTTAGACCGATATGGGGATCGTCCACAAGTTTTAGGATTCGTCCAAGTTGGACGCTACGAAGAGGACTGGCAAGCCCTGGGCTGGCAAGAAGGATACATCGACCTAGCTCTAGTTTTGCGAGCTACCACCCAACCAGTATTACAGGCCCTGATTATTCAAACCATGCAAGCACAACTCAAAGATGGTATGTCGCGCACTGGAATTGGCATGGATCCAGATCATAATCCAATCACTTTCCAGCTATACCAACAGCTTGGATTCAAACCGCACTCTTGGTTTCGGGTTTTTGCGCGCCGAATTACCTAGAGAAATGCATCGCCAACCAACTAATCAAGTGCCTAACTACAGCTAACCAGTTAATTAACTGACATAGCGAATCGGTGCAGATAACGGCGTGCCGGAAGCATCCCGCCGCACAGCTGGCTCGGGCAAGTCGACGCGCTGCATTTTGGAAGTAAATGCTTTAGGCACATGCACTCCCACCCAAGCTAGAGCCAATTGATCTTGGCCGCGCAAGAAACGTTGTGAACGCACTCCCTGTCCTGCACGCCCTTTCAAGGGAAAATCAGACAAAGGGGAGAGCTTGGCCGAACCAGCATTAATTCCTGGCAATTCAGTTGACAAACCTGCCACCGTCAAAACCCATGCATCTGCTAGCTGAGATTTTGCCACTACAGCAAAAGCAATCACCTGGTCATTTTCAGCCAATTTTATTCCCGCCATACCAGCCGCCGTGATACCTTGAGGGCGCACTGCATCCAAATCAATCACCAACAATTGCGCCAAACGAGTGATAAACACTCCTACGCAATCATTTCCCCTAGCACTGGCACCAACCAGCTGATCATCGGCAGATAAATTAATTAAAGCCCACGAATCCTTACTTTCGGGATATTGAGGACGTACCCGCTTGACCCGGCCTTGCTCCGTTGCCAAAGCTACCGGCTCCTCAGTTTGCAAAGGCAAAAGCGTTACCACTGGCGAATTAGTCTGCAAAATCGAATCAAGTGGCACCGCTTCTTGCAAACTAAAATCATCCTGAGAATAAGCCAACTCAGGTAAAGCTACCGCATCCAACCGATGCGCCATGCCATCAGCCGTCAACACCGCGAACTCAGAGCGAGCCGTAGTTTCCAGCGAACACAAAAGTGCATCAGCCCCCTCTAAGGAAGCCAAAGCAGCAGCCAGATCGGTTGCACTCTTGGCTTTGGCGCCAGCTACCGCTCCGGGTGCTTGGCCAGTCGTATCTCCAGTTGTAACATCCAAGTTGTCTTGCTCAACCAGACCCTGAGCAGCAAAATCTTCCAGAGAAACAATACCCTGTTGCGAAAGCGGAATCCGCGCTACTTTGCCAGAAAGAGACAACACTACCAGACACGGAGAGTCGGCTACCTCCAGCGAAGCATTCTTTGTCGCCGTAGCTACCGTAGATAAAGCAATTGCTTCAGGCAAAGCCTCCCCCGAAGAATCCACCAAAATAGTGCGGCGCGGACTTTGCAACAACTTGGCACTAGCTTGCAAATCCGACACCACTGTGGCTTTGAGCATTTGCGAAGATGTTAGAACCTGCTCCAATTTTGCAATTTGCTCCAACAAATCCCGCTGCTCATTTTCCAACTCCAACGTGGAAAACTTAGTCAACCGGCGCAAACGCAGCTCCAAAATGTATTCAGCCTGAATCTCACTCAAAGCAAATGAGTGCTGCAAGCGTTCCTTAGCGACTACACTGTCCTCAGATTGGCGGATAATTTGAATCACTTCGTCAATATTCAAAACTGCGCGCAGCAATCCCTCAACTAAATGCAAACGATCGCGGCATTTAGTCAAGCGAAAATTAGTGCGCCTAGCTGTTACTTCCAAGCGGTGATCCACAAATACTTGCAACATGTCGCGCAAGCTCAGCACTTGTGGACTGCCCTGTACCAAGGCCACAGCATTTACCGAAAAAGAATCCTCCAAGGGAGTGTGCTTATACAATTGAGCCAACACGGCCTGCGGGTCAAAACCCGTCTTAATGTCAATTTGCAAGCGCAAACCCAGTTCCCGATCCGTTAAATCCGAAACTGCTGCAATCCCTTTGAGGCGACCTGACGACACCCCATCCTTGATTTTTTCAATTACGCGCTCAGGCCCCACCATATAGGGCAGCTCCGTCACCACAATCCCGTTGCGCCTCGCCGAAACGCGCTCCACTTGGCATTTAGCGCGCACCTTGAACGAACCCCGTCCCGTCTCATAGGCATCGCGCACACCATCTAGCCCCATAATGATGCCGCCGCCTGGAAAATCCGGGCCTGGCACAAACTTCATCAAATCAGCAGTAGTGGCATCAGGGTGCTGTAACAAATAAATCGCCGCATTAATGGTTTCCACCGGGTTGTGACAAGGAATGTTTGTAGCCATTCCCACTGCAATTCCACTAGCACCATTGACGAGCAGACTTGGAAAAGCCGCCGGCAAAACCTCGGGTTGTTGAAACTGGTTGTCGTAATTGGGAACAAAATCTACCGTGTCCTCATCCAATTGCTCGGTCAAAGCTTTCGCTTCTCGCGAAAGTCGCGCCTCTGTGTAACGTGGCGCCGCCGGACCATCATCTAGCGAACCGAAATTACCGTGACCATCGATGAGAGGAACCCGCAAATTAAAGGACTGGGCTAACCTCACTAACGCGTCATAAATGGCGGCATCCCCGTGCGGATGTAACTTACCCATGACTTCGCCCACAACGCGCGAAGATTTCACGTGACCTACATCGTGGTGCAACCCCATTTGATTCATCTGATACAAGATGCGCCGCTGCACCGGTTTCATTCCATCGCGCGCATCAGGCAGGGCTCGAGAATAAATTACCGAATACGCATACTCCAAAAACGAACCACGCATTTCGGTTGACACATCTACTTCCTCGATGTGCTCATTGGGAAAATCCAGTTTTGGGTCTATTGCATCAGGTGCGGAGATCACCTCGCTATTATCCTGGTGTAGCAGCGAAAGCAGCGAAAAAAATCGCTGTACGCTAAAGGAGTGTGGTTTTGCACATGGACTCTCGAAATAGTATCAAATCTAACCACGAGCAACATTTTGTGGACTTGTCAGCTTTGGCGAAACAACCCTGGATCGGGCAAATCATTCCCACTCTGTCCACTGAACTAGGAAGACTAGTTGCCGCTCAGTCCAATTGTCCGCCAGAAAGTGTTTGCCAAGCTGCTCATTCAAAAATAATTGATTCTACTGCTGGAGATAAAGAGGCCAGTAAACTCGATCTGTCTGCATCCGCATCGGATTGCCAGCAAATGAAGCACGTGAGCGGATATATCCAATTGCGGCAGGCCTTGAAAATAGCGGATTTTTCACAAGCTGTATTAATCGTTGTAGATGGCTTAGGATACGAACTGCTTTTAGAGCACTTAGCTTATACTCCAACCATCCGGGGATTTAGGGACGAAATTCATCCGATAGCAACTTGCGTTCCTTCGACCACGGCAGCAGCCTTAACTGCTATGACTACGGGTGCCCGTCCCGCTCAAACCAGGATGGTTGGCTACTCGGTTTTACGCCCAGACCTGCAATTTTCACCAAATCTACGAGTCCGGGCTGGTCAAGTGATGAATCTGCTAGCATTTGCTCCGGACATGGATGCTACTAAGTGGCAGCCACAACCCACCTGGTTTCAACGCGTGTCTCCAGGGTCAGCTGCTGTGATTACCTCACCTAGATTCCAACACAGTGGCATGACGAAAGCAACTTTGCGGGGAGCCAAATTTATTGGACGAGAACTGCTAGCCGACAGATTTGCCGCCGGCATCCAAGAAGTGCTTGCGGGGCGAAAAATTACCTACATTTACTGGTCCGAAATAGACCACACTGGACATATGGCTGGCCCGGGCAGCACCAAATGGTTGGTTGCTCTGGAAAACTTCGATCGTGCTTTAGGATGTTTTTTACGAGAAATACCAGCAGATGTACCAGTCGTTTTGACCGCAGATCACGGGATGATAGAAAGAAGGCACGTGATCGATTTGCGAGATACCCCCGAATTAGCGCGGGGAGTCTACGCACTCGCAGGGGAGGGACGTTGCGTCCACATCCACTTAGAACCCAAGAACAACTCAAATCTAGGTGGACACAGGACATCTAATTTGGAGGAAGAAATTGCTTTAGTGAAACGTTGGCAAAACTACTTAGGGGAGAGAGCTCTAGTAGTGCCTCGCACTGATTTGGCAGCCTATTTAGGAGAAGGAGAGGGGCTAAACCTAGTGGGAGCTGCAATTGCTTTTTTGAGCGAGCGTGACGTGGTGGTGGATTCAAGAATGCAAAGTGCTGGGATGATTGCCATGAAAGGTGTGCATGGCTCGCTTACTCCAGCCGAAATGCTCGTTCCAGTGGTGAGATTGAACTAGCAGCAACCAGCAGCACAGCCATTGTCACTATCGTATATCCCCTAAAAGGGGCCTACCTGTAAGGGGTACCCAGCAGTATTTTAGCCCACTATTCGTGTTTAGCCCCGAAAACAATCTCGTCCCATGAGGGCATAGGCTTTCGTTTACTCGAGCTCTTTCGCTCAGATTTAAGGTTTTCATCTGGCGAGAGACCACCGGTTTTACTACTTTTCCTGACGGATACAGGGGTCTTTGTAACCACTGGGTTATGACCGGTATGAGTAGTATTCATCCCGCTCAAACTTTTTATACTCCCCGTGGCGGCAATTCTATCAGCCACATTAGAGTCGGTGGACTGGATGACAGATTTTCGCTGTACCGTCCCTTTTGGAGCACTATTGCGGTTTTGGGCAGCTGGAATGGTGGGAATAGCCCCAGAAACAGGAGGAGGCGTACTGCCAATATTTGCTCCACCGTTGACGACACTAAAAATACTGCTATCAGGCCCTCGGCGATTAGCCTCAGCAGGACGATTGCTTCCTGTATCAGCGCCACTTTTGTGTCCATAGCCACCTATTTTGATGCTGCCAGTGTGGGGGGCATTGATTTGCGGAGTATGACCAGCATTGGCCTGGTTGCCTGGTTTATCTTGATTCGTGGGCACCCCCGTTTTAGAGGGACGTTTTCCAAACAGAAAACTGGCGGTCAACGCGGCCGGTTCATCGCTTTGCTCTGAACTAGAATTTTGGTGCGTATTGATCGAGACAGCAGGAGATTTTTGACCATGTTCTAAGTCAGAGTCTTTCGGCAGTGGAGTAAGAGAAACTGCCTCATCTATCCCGGCAAACACGTCGTTTTGAGTAATGGGTTCCACAACTTGGGGCTCCCAAGCACCATAGTGTTCGTCGGGACGATTCAAGAAACCAGTGACCGAAGAGTCTTCGGGAATATCTTCAATCCCATCGTGTAAACCAAACATCGACAAAGTGGTCACATTGTCTTGGCCAATTTCTCCCTCGAATTCTTCCAATAGTGGCTGGGGCCGTCCTCTTTGTGCATTTAGTTTGTCAATTAGGGCTTCTCGCTTTATTTCCTCGGCACTCAAATTGGTTTGGGTGAGACTCAAATTACTCATCGTCGTGGGATTGAGAGCTGTATTCATGGGTACACCCGTGGCAGAGAGCGAGGTCAGCCAAGCCGACTCCTGATCTAAAGCCTGAACTCGCTTCCCATCCATTACCTTCCAGTGAGCTTCGCGTTTGAGAGTCCCTAACACGAACGTCAAGTGAATTTCCCAGCTTTGACCCGGGCGCTTAGAAGCTGTCCACGACAACGTCCCGGGGTCAACGCCGCGAGCTGTCAGGCGGTTGACTACCAGATCTTCTAAAGTTGGTGCATTCACACCTGGGGCGACTGGCCGCGACAAAGTTTTGCGCACCACCCACAGTTTTTC
This sequence comes from uncultured Actinomycetaceae bacterium, assembly GCA_965120455.1. Taxonomy (GTDB): domain Bacteria; phylum Actinomycetota; class Actinomycetes; order Actinomycetales; family Actinomycetaceae; genus Scrofimicrobium. The sequence goes on from CBCPNB010000005.1 coordinate 19,605, forward strand.
GTCTTGCACTGGGCCTTCGTAGCGCCTGATTTTTTCTGGCTCTAAGCTATAGGTGCTGGCGATTTCCTCAACGCTAAATCCTTGTCTGAGTAAATTTTGAATTTCACCTGGAGACAGGTGAGCAGAGGAGGGCTTGGCTGCTATTGAGGTTCCCAACAAGCGCACTGAACTGCGTAGTTCCTCAGTGATTGCTACCGAAAAACGATTCCCGTCAGCGTCAGAAAACACCAAAGTTTCAGAATCGGCGCCGCGACCCAGAAAGTCCAGTTCCCTCATGCCAAAACACCTCTCATTCACCCATAATGTTGCCAAAAAATTGGCTTACTGCAACAAAAGCTGCGGCGCGTCACTAAAACAACGAAAATACTTGAGGTTTCGCCATAAACAAAATGCCGTGAATATCTGTGGAAACTATGGGCTAAGGGTGCTAACATCGCGGCGCAGCAGGTGTGTTAATTACACGATTGACTACAGAAGGAATTCAAAAGGATACACAATGGCTACAGATTACGACGCGCCCAGGAAGAACGAAGAGGAGCTGGCGGAAGATTCAATTGAAGAACTAAAAGCTCGACGAACCGACATCGGCTCCAACGAGGTCGACGAAGATGAAAATGAGGCGTCCGAAAGTTTTGAGTTGCCGGGCGCAGACTTGTCCAAGGAAGAACTAACTATCATGGTAGTTCCCACCCAAGAAGACGAATTTACGTGTTCGCAGTGTTTCTTGGTGCGCCACGCTTCGCAGCTAGCTCACACTGGTGACACGGGACCTATTTGTTTGGATTGTGCAGGGTAGGGTTAGACGCGGGTGCAGCCGATTCTGCTATGCGAATCTATATGGTACTCCTGGTGGTCAATTAGCTCGCGTTTTTAATGGGCAAGAACCCGAGCTAGGTTGACGCGCGACATGTAGCGAACTGAATATGCAAGGTAATTGGTCAAGTAGATGACCTGGGCGATCCCAAAGTTTGAGGAAGTGGGCGAGTCGGGTGGCTCTTTTTGGTCGCAAACGCACAAAAAGTGCGAATGGAAACGACAAAAGAATTGATGACTACAACGTTAGAGATGACGATGGGCTAGCAGCTGTAGACATTGAATTTTCTGGACGAGGGCCACACGACTCCCAAGGTTTGAAAGCACCAAAAGATTACGTGGATTTAGGGGCACTGTATGTGCCACGAATTCCCGGCATGCAATTGCGAGCCCAAGTCGATGCCAAAAATAAGCGAGTAGTAAATCGGATCGTCCTCGTTATTGGCGCTTCTGGCATCACCATTTCCGTGGCTGCCGCACCAAAATCTGGGGGAGCCTGGGAGGAGCTGCGCGAACAAATTCTCCAGGGTCTCACGGAACAAGGTGCCCACACCAAAGAAGTATCCGGCCCCTACGGGATCGAAATCCACGCAGATGTGCCCGTAAACCTGCCCAATGGCAGCAAAGCGACTAGCCCACTCAATATCATTGGGGTAGAGGGAGCTAGATGGCTGGCTCGCATTGACTTACACGGACAAGCCGTTAGCGATGCTCGAGCGCGAAAAGCCTGTGAAGCTGTAATTGACCAGCTAATCGTCAATCGGGGATCGGAACCTAGAGCCCGCCTGGAGGTGCTGTCTTTGAAACTACCCGCAGGCGTTGCCAAAGAAGAAAATAGCCAAGACGAAGCATGAAGAAAGCCTCACAAACAACTAACTGCGCTAGCTGAGAAACATTTTAGAGGCTGTGACGAAAACAATGACGACCTGGAGTGGAGCAATGACCCAGGAAAATCTACATAGTGAGTCCCCGCACGAAACAACCGGAAAGTTCGACGAATCTACTGTTTCGTCACCCTGGATGCAGCAAATGCTGTCAGGCCAAAATCTTGACCTCAAAAGCGCTACCGGCGGTTGGCGCGGCATCATCGAAGCACTGCTACCTGGCGTGCTCTTCGTGGTCTCTTACATAGTCTCGGAGCAAAACATGATGTGGCCACTGATTCTTTCTGGTGGATCATCCGTGTTATTTTGCGTTCTCAGAGCAATCCAGCGCCAAAACCCCACTCAAGCCATTAGCGGTCTACTAGGAGTTGGAATAAGTATTGTGTGGGCGCTGGCTTCGGGGCGCGCCGAAAACTATTACGCCACCAGTTTACTGGTAAATGCCGCTTATTGTTTAATCCTGGTTATTTCTGTAATTTGTAGATATTCGCTGGCAGCGATTTTAGCTAAATTTTTCTTAAATCTGCCTAAAAATTGGCGCAAGCAACCAGAATTTCGTTTACTGTACACTCGATGCACCGTAGTTACCTGGATTTGGATAGCTGTTTTTGCAATTAGATTAGCTGTGAAATTACCGCTTTATTTTGGTAGCAAAGTGGTGGCTTTAGGAACTGCACAACTGGTATTAGGATTGCCGTTATTTGCAGTCGCCGTTTGGTTGACCTGGGTGTTACTGCGCCACTTAATTGCGCCAGTGAAAGATATTTTACAACAGGAGATGGAGTGAAAGATACTCTGCTGGAATTAGAACTAGGCAACCCAGTCCATCAAGGTGCCTGCATCGCCCGAGCCAAAGATGGGAGAGTGTTCTTCGTCCTTGGTGGCCTTCCCGGAGAAACCGTCACCGCACGAGTAATTCACGTCCAAAAATCCCTAGCCTGGGCCAAAGTAGTTGAAGTTCTAACTGCTTCTCCAGATCGCCAGCCGCATATTTGGGCAGAAGGACAAGCAAAAGATGTCGCTATTGGCGCAATCAACCTAGGACACGTCAAGCCAGCGGCACAACGTGCCTGGAAATCCACTGTCCTCATGGATCAACTGGGACGAATTGGCGGACAACAAGTACTAGAACAAGTACTCGCATTGACTGGAGGCCAGCCAGTGCCAGTTCATTCAGCGCCAGGGGATGAAGATCCCCTGGATCCTTTGCTAGGCAGACGCACGCGGATCACTCTCACCGCCGACAAAAATTCTCAGCTAGGCATGCAAAAATATCGTAGCCACCAAGTTCAGCCACTAGAAACAATGCCACTGGCTGACCCAAAAATGCTGTTAGATGTTTTAGGCGAAGCAGGGGGGAAGAAATGGCAGGGAACCTGGCAGCCCGGCAGTCGCGTCGACTTGGTTGCTCCCAATGCCTCCCGGCCAGTTATAGCAGTTCACAAAACCCACACACTTGCAGGAAAAGGCAGATACAGCGCTGCCCGAAACAGGCGAGTTTTTGCCCAACGCAAACGCGCTACTAAACCCACCGAAGTAGTGGAAGTATACTCAGCTCCTGGGTGGCGTACTCAAACCAATCAAGTAACTTGGCAAGTCAGTGCCGGAGGCAAAAACCGCTCCTTTTTGGTCTCAGCCACTGGGTTTTGGCAAACCCATCGAGCTGCCCCCAGACTACTAGTAGAAAGAGTCCTAGCAGCCGTCAAAACCGCTCCAGGAGAAACCGGCCTCGAATTATATTCTGGAGCCGGACTCTTTACGGGTTTCCTCTGTGATGCCCTTGGTCCAACCGGACAATTAGCCACACTAGAAGGAGCAAAACAAGCCATCAAAGATGCCGGACGCAATCTACGAACCGAAATTAAGTCAGGCCAACTGCAACTATTTCACGGCAAAGTTGACCACCAGACAGTTAGCGAATTAGCCGCTGTCAACGATGACCAGCCAGATTTTGTAGTCCTGGACCCGCCAAGAAAAGGTGCCGGTATAGACACGATTCGGGGAATAGACGCCACAGGTGCTGAACGCGTAGTACTGGTATCTTGTGACCCGACGGCAGCAGCTAGGGATCTAAAGGACCTGACTTCTAGAAGCTATGTTTTATCTTCAATAGAAGCTTGGGATTTATTCCCCCACACGCACCACTTTGAAGTCATCTCCTTGCTGCACCGCAAAAGTTGATCGGGGAAAGGAAGGAATCGGTGGCTAAAGTCGACGCGTTTGGCGCATTAGGCACTCTCAAATCGGGAAACCAGGATTATTTGTACTACCGTTTGGGCGCGGTGCCGGGCTTGGAGAAACTGCCTTACGCCTTGAAAGTGTTGGCTGAAAACTTGTTGCGCAACCTGGATGGCGAAAATATTACCGTCGACCACGTGTTGGCACTAGCTAATTGGAATCCAAAAGCTACACCGGATACGGAAATCCAATTCACGCCCGCTCGAGTAGTATTGCAAGACTTCACCGGTGTGCCTTGTGTCGTGGATTTAGCGGTAATGCGCGAAGCATTCGCCAACATGGGGGGTGACCCAAAAGTCATCAATCCCCAAGTTCCAGCCGAACTAGTAATCGATCACTCCGTGCAAATCGACAACTACGGTTCAGACCTGGCCTTTGGACTAAATGTGGAGCGCGAATACGAAAGAAACCAAGAGCGCTACCAATTTTTACGGTGGGGACAAAACGCATTCGACGCCTTTAGAGTAGTTCCACCTGGAACAGGAATCGTCCATCAAGTCAACTTAGAGTACCTTGCTCGAGGCATTTTCACTCGGAAAACTTCAGACGGCACGCTAGCCTACCCGGATTCTTGCGTGGGCACGGACTCGCACACAACTATGGTCAATGGCCTAGGAGTACTCGGCTGGGGGGTAGGGGGGATTGAGGCAGAAGCTGCCATGCTCGGTCAGCCCATTTCCATGTTGATTCCCCAAGTAGTGGGCTTCAAACTCACCGGTGAAATTCCCAGTGGAGCTACCGCAACGGATGTAGTGTTGACCATTACCCAGATGCTTCGCGAAAAGGGAGTGGTTGGCAAAATCGTTGAGTTCACTGGAGATGGCATTTCGAACATGCCGCTGGCTAATCGATCCACAATTGGCAACATGTCACCCGAATTTGGCTCTACTGCGGCAATTTTCCCAATCGATGACATTACTTTGGACTACTTGCGTCTAACCGGGCGTTCTGCAGAAACCGTGGAGTTAGTAGAAACTTACGCCAAAGCCCAAGGATTGTGGCACAACCCAAAGGCTAAAGTTGCTTACTCTGATTACCTAGAATTAGATTTATCGACTGTCGTGCCATCGATTGCTGGGCCAAAGCGGCCACAAGATCGCATAGATTTATCTAACTCCAAAACCGCGTTCAGGCAAGTTCTCCAAGATTATGCTAGCACCGCTCAAGCTGATAGAACGGATCAAGATGGGCGTCCTCACCAGTTCGCAACCATTGACATTGATGGGAAAGCAGCTGAAATAGATCACGGGATTGTCGCGATTGCCTCAATTACTTCGTGTACCAACACTTCTAACCCATCAGTGATGATGGCGGCAGGCCTCTTGGCTCGAAAAGCCGCAGCGCTAGGACTAAAAGCCAAGCCTTGGGTGAAAACTTCGCTGGCTCCAGGCTCACAGGTGGTAACCGACTACTTCAAGAAGGCAGATCTACTAAAAGACCTGGAGGCGCTCGGCTTCCATTTAGTTGGCTATGGGTGTACTACTTGCATTGGTAACTCTGGGCCACTGCCAATTGCCGTTTCGCAGGCGATAAATGAAAACGATTTGGCTGTCGTTTCCGTGCTTTCTGGTAACCGCAACTTTGAAGGACGCATCAACCCAGACGTCAAAATGAACTATCTAGCTTCACCACCACTCGTGGTAGCTTACGCTTTGGCGGGCACGATGGATTTTGATTTCGACTCCCAACCACTGGGACAAGACTTGCATGGAAATGACGTGTTCTTGCGCGATATTTGGCCCGATCCAGCAGAAGTACAAACATTAATCGACAGTTCGATTAGCCGGGACATGTTCCAAAAAGACTACCAAGATGTATTTTCTGGGGATAAGCACTGGAATCTACTGGAAGTGCCAACGGGAGACATTTTTACTTGGGATCCGGACTCAACTTATGTGCGTCGTGCCACCTATTTTGAGGGTATGACAGCTCAACCTGAGCCGGTGCAAAATATTTTAGGAGCACGCGTATTGCTGCGCTTAGGCGACTCGGTGACAACCGACCATATTTCGCCAGCGGGCTCTTTCAAGGAGGATTCTCCAGCTGGACAGTATTTGTTAGCTCATGGCGTGGAACGCAAAGATTTCAATTCCTATGGTTCCCGACGAGGAAATCACGAGGTGATGGTTCGCGGTACCTTTGCCAATATTCGGATTCGCAACGAGTTAGTGCCGGGCGTTGAAGGTGGTTTCACTAAGAATTTCACGAAAGCTGGTGAGCCGGTGGAAACTGTGTTTGCGGCTTCCCAAGACTATTTGGCGGCGGGTATTCCCACGATTGTTTTAGCTGGCGCTGAATATGGCTCCGGATCGTCGCGCGACTGGGCGGCCAAAGGACCATCCCTGCTGGGAGTAAAAGCTGTCATCGCCGATTCCTTTGAAAGGATCCACCGGTCAAATTTGGTTGGGATGGGAATTTTGCCCCTGGAGTTTCCAGCCGGTGAAAACCGAGATTCACTAAAGCTGGAAGGCACTGAAATATTTGACATTCACGGAGTGGACGCAATCAACCAAGGGATTACTCCCGAGACCGTGCAGGTAGTGGCAACAAAACAAGATGGCACGAAGGTAGAATTCAACGCCAGGGTGCGAATCGACACACCAGCTGAACGCGATTACTACCGCAATGGCGGCATCTTGCAATACGTGCTGCGTAGCCTAAAAGAAGCAGAAAACGCGTAAACGCTCACATTATTAGCCAAAGTTGCTAATTGTAAGCGGCACCTGGGGTATCACTTCGATGCCCCAGACTTGGCCGTAAAACGCCAGTTCCGCATTCCAAGCTCTATGAATAGTTTCTGCCCGAGCAAAGCTGTGGCCTTCGTCGGGAAATAACTCTAAAGCTACAGGTTTGTTCATTTTTTGTAGCGCTTGGAAAGCCAGCTTGGCTTGCTCTCCAGGTATTACCGGATCATTTGTGCCACCTAGCAACAGCAAGGGAGCCTCAATTTGCGCCAAATTGGTCAAAGGAGAGCGCTCTTTCCACAGAGATGAATTAGAATCTGTGGTGTCTAACAGCATTTCAGCATAGTGGCGTTCGAACTTGTGGGTGGATTGTCTGAAAGTTTCTAAATCCGCGATACCACAAATTGAAGTACCAGCTGAGAAAACATCGGTTCTAATTAGAGCGTTGAGAGCGGTAAACCCACCAGCCAAATAGCCGCGAATAGCAATACGCTTAGGATCGACCAGCCCGGAATTTGCTGCCCAGAGTGCGCCATCTGCGCAGTCTAAAGCATCCGTCACTCCCCAGTGTCCGTTCAAAGCACTTCTGTAGCCACGCCCATATCCAGTGGAGCCGCGATAATTTACTTCCAAGACCGCAAAGCCGCGAGTCGTCCAAAATTGGGTGTCAGTTTTGAGTCCTTGCCGAAAAGCATCAGTGGGACCAGCATGAGCAGAGACAATCAAGGGCGGTAATTCTGTGGAGTCTCCCCGATAATGCGCATTAGTTGGCGAATAAAAGAACCCAAAAGCACTGTCTCCATCCCTGGTGGGCCACGAAATTGCCTGCGGGCGAGACACCATCTCTAATTCGATTCTGGTGTCAGTGCTAGAGCGCAGCACATCCACATTTCCGTGGTCAATGCGAATAATACAGGGACTAGAATCGGGGGAGTCACCTAAGAAAAATACGCATTCATTGGCTGCCGCCACGTTTCCACACGGAAACCAACCGATATTCCATTCTTCTAAGAGTCCGTTATCTAGGCGAACGGTTCCCAAGTGTTGTTGACCGTTTTCACTCCACGAACAAACCAAGTGATTATGGTCAAAATTATCGTAGGAGTGTAAACCCAACTGCCACTGCGGTTTGGAAAAAGCGTGCGTACTTGGATGCAGTGAGCGAGTGCGCAAACGACGGCTCCAGGCATCCATGGGTTCAGTGGGGCGCCTGGAAAATCCCTCCGTCCGATATAGATTGGCCCAGCCCGTGGAATCATCTATATGGATTAAATCGCCATCTAGAGTCCATCTGGGTTCACAAACAGCCACATTTGACCGATCTACTAACACAATAGAATCGTTCAGCGTACCGTCATCGTGCAAAGCAGCCACGTGTAATTTAGATTGCGTCCACGGCATCTGGGGATGATTCCAGGTAATCCACGCCAACTTCGAGGTATCGGGAGAGAGAGTCGGTGAGGCAACAAAGTCAGATTCGGCGTAAACGGTAGTGATCGCCAACTCATTTCGAGCAGCAGAGCCATCCAGAGGAATCGCCACCAGCTTATTCACCGGTTCTAAAGTTCCCCGGTGATCTTCACAAATCGCGTAGACAAAGCCGCGACTCGGATCAATTTCAAAATCTCCGTACCGGCAATCGTGCAGTGGAGTCAACGGTTTTAGCGAACTAGTTGGCTGATTGTAGTCAAATAAATACACGCGATTATCCGTGCCATCGGAGAGCACGATGACATTGTTTTTCACCGCGTAAGCGCGACCCCCGTATTCGTGGACTCGAGTCGCCACGTGAACTAAACGCTGTCCCTCGATTAAGGGCAATACTTCGCGCACGTGCCCAAATTGGTCGCGACTCAATAATACGTTGCGTCCTGCCCGTTTAGGTTGACCCTCAATCCAGAACACGCAACCTGAATCAATGCGCATTTGGGAGATAATGACAGAACGAGCAGTGAAAACTTCCGCCGTTACGGGTGATTTCCAAGAACCATAGGCCGCAGTTTGAACGTTCATAGTTTCTTCCTCGAAAGCAAATCAGTTCACTTCCAATTTTAATGAAATGCCCTCAACTTGTGGAGTAGCGTTCTAGGACAGTCGTGAATTCAACAGTGGGCATTTTTCTGGCCTATAAATTCAATTCAAAGTAGGCTAGAAGCTATGGATTTAGAGCGAGTCACTATCCCACCTCTGTTGTCAACTATCACTGAGCCAAGTGACTTGCGCAAACTCACCTCGGTGCAATTAGTGCACTTAGCGGCGGAAATCCGCGAATATTTGGTGCAGTCGGTCGCCCGCACCGGTGGACATTTGGGACCAAATCTTGGGGTAGTAGAACTAACCATTGCCCTGCACCGAGTGTTTGAATCTCCTGTAGACACGATTGTGTGGGACACCGGACACCAAGCCTATGTGCACAAATTGTTGACCGGCCGTCAAGATTTAGCGGACTTGCGTTCTAAAAACGGCTTGTCGGGGTATCCAGCGCGCGCAGAGTCCAAACACGATGTGGTAGAAAACTCGCATGCTTCCACTTCGCTATCTTGGGCGGACGGAATCTCCAAACAAAAGAAATTAGCCAATCTACCTGGAAGCACCGTGGCAGTAATCGGGGACGGAGCTCTAACCGGGGGAATGGCCTGGGAAGCGTTGAACAATATTGCCGAAGACAAAGAGCGCTCTCTAGTGATTGTCATCAACGACAACGGCAGATCGTATGAGCCAACTATCGGCGGTTTAGCCCAACATTTAGATGCTTTGCGCACTTCCCACAAATACGAGCGCGTATTGCAGTGGGGCAAAGATCGTCTACTTGAGCGCGGTGAGCCCGGCAAAGCCATGTTTGGCGCACTCCACGGATTAAAAACAGGAATCAAAGATGTCCTAATGCCCGGCTCTATGTTCGACGAGCTGGGCCTGAAATACATTGGCGCCATCGATGGCCACGACGAAGTTGCAGTTGAATTAGCTCTTACTCGCGCAAAAGGTCTGGGCCAGCCCGTGCTGGTACACGTGATTACCCAAAAAGGAAGAGGATATGTGCCAGCTGAGGAAAACACAGCGGATAGGTTTCACGCCGTTGGGAGGATTCATCCTGAAACTGGCTTACCGGTAGTTCCGCAACGATTTGGCTGGACCACAGTTTTTGCTGAAGAAATCGTCAACCAAGCTGCTCAAAATCCAGATATCGTGGGAATTACTGCAGCCATGATGGAGCCAGTTGGACTTAAACCCTTCAAGGAGCACTTTCCCAATCGAGTATTTGACGTTGGCATCGCTGAACAACACGCACTAACCGCCGCCGCCGGCATGGCTTTCCAAGGAGCCCACCCCTTCGTGGCCGTGTACTCAACTTTCTTAAATCGAGCCTGGGATCAAATGCTGCTAGACGTGGCCCTACACCAAGCACCGGTTACAATTGTGTTAGATAGAGCTGGTATCACCGGTGACGATGGGCCTAGCCACAACGGCATGTGGGATTTGTCGCTGGCAGCAATGGTGCCAGGATTGCGGGTGAATGCTCCCCGGGATGCTCACACTTTACGGCAAGCAATTCGCGAGGCGGCAGCCATAGAGGACGGGCCAACCCTGATTCGCTATCCCAAAGGTGAACCGCCGAAGCCGATGCCCGCAATTTCTCAAATTGGCGGCGCAGACATGCTCTACGAACATCTGGGACAAAGCACAGGAGATGAGCCAGTAGAGCGAGTGTTGATTATCTCGTGTGGGGTACTAGCAGTAGAGGCTCTGGCAGCAGCTAAACAGTTGCCCCAGGTTTCTGTCACCGTGGTTGACCCTCGATGGGTGCTGCCGGTGTCAAAAGAACTAGTTGCTTTAGCCCAAAATTTCGATTTAGTTGTTACTGTTGAGGACGGCCTAGAGGTAGGGGGAGTCGGCAGCGAAATTTGCCGACTGTTGTCGCAGAGCTTTGGTGTATACGATGACTTTGTCGATGAATCTACGCGCAGGCTTGTCCCCGTGGTAGAGAATGAATCTGTGGAGAAAAGAGCTGAGCCGTTGCCTGTTCCTCCGCGAACTTTAGTGTTGGGGATCCCCCGGGAGTTTTTGCAGCACGCCAAGCGTACAGATATCCTGCATCGGCTTGGATTAGATGCAGCAGGAATCATTAGGCGAATTCGAGAAATACTCTTCTTGTGATTGCAATTACTTATTGCTAGCAGTTTCGACGCATTTTAGTGATTGCGTGCATAGATTTGAGCAAAGTCGGGCGTACTACTCACTGTTTGCCCGCTAATTCTGACAGCAGGTCTTGGTGCTCTCGAATGGCTAACTCGAATTGTTGAATTTGCCAGGGTCTAGCTCCAGCTTGCCTAATGCGCTCAAGCACAGCCTCAACTAGCGCGTCTCCTGATAAGTTACTGGATATTGGTTGATAGCAAAGCGTGCGCAGGACTTTAGAGCTCAAAACTACTTGCGGATCTAAATCCAAAGATCGAGCACGGGTATTCACCAAAATCCGCATAGCCTTTAGGCGATTGCGTGCCGCTCCTCTAGGCCATTGTTGCAACGAAGGCGGCTCACTGTGATCGTGCTTGCGAAGCAAGGACGGTAATTCGTCTTCACACAGAGCTGCTGCCCGCTGACAGGCTCGCCAAAAATCGTCTCGATACGGACGAATTCGGGGAGTCTGAAAAGCCTTCATGGAAAGTAGCCAACTGCGCCGATTAATCATTTTTTGTGCAGCCATCAGTAGGGCTTGGTGACTGATCAACTGGGTGGGAGCAAGATTGTGCTGCTTAGCCAAATCCTCGCGCGTATTTAGTAGTTCGCGTGCATAAGCTAACTGACGGCGATCCTTGAGGCTGCCAACTCCTTTGTAGTCACGCCAAGAGCGGGGCTGCCAATCGGCAATATTGTCTAATTCGTATTGAAATTCTTGTTGAGCCCACTCTAAACGGCCTTTTTCAACCAATTTGGCAGTCAAAATTTCAGCCAAATCCGTCAAATACTCGACATCTAAAGCCGCGTAACGCAACCAATCCTTGGGCAAAGGCCGCACAGACCAATCTTCTTTTTGATGGGTTTTATCCAATTCCATATTCAGCAGTTCGCTGTAGAGTTTTGCTAGAGCAGTTTGGCGAAGTCCACTCAATTGTGCGGCAATAGCCGTGTCAAATAGCTTTTGGGGAAGCAAACCTATTGGCTTCATACAAGTCAAGTCTTGTTTAGCCGCATGTAGAATCCAGGTGTCATCCATGGCGGTGGCTAATTCACGCAAATCTGGCAGAGCCCGAGGATCGATCAAAAAAGTTTCCGATTGGTGGCGCTTAATTTGCACCAAATAGGCGTCAGAGCCGTAGCGAATCCCTTCGGCTCGCTCGGTATCCACAGCAAATGGTCCACTCTTATTTTGGAGTTTTTGGATGACATCGTTTAGAGATGTTGGTGTGTCGGTCACATTGGGAATTTTTTGGTGAAGCTGGGCAACTGGCAACACAAAATTGGGAGTCTCACTAGAATAGACCAGCTTTGCCTCCCTAAACTTAGAATCACCATTGCGTTGTTTGCCATCACTGTTTTGAAGTTTTGAATTAGTCATTTGCACTCGATCTGGAGCTGTCTTGGTGAGGACATTTTGTGTTTACAAGCGTTAAAGTAGCCGGACTAACTAGAATTTTGGCATTGTCCGCGTAATCTTGGGAATTCTGGGCAGTTACTAAATCTTGGGCGCGTCGTAGTGGCTGATTGCTATCTGGCACCCCAGCTGACACCATGAGCGCCCTGGCCCAACCCTCTAAATGCTGCGTCAAATTGGTGCTCGCTGGGGTCCACGAACAGCGCAAATCTAAGTTCAGAGCCGACTCGCTTAACACTAAGCCCCCGAAAGTTTCTGACAATTCCCTGGTAACAGTTCCCAAAAGATGAAGGTACTGGGCGTTCGATTCATCTAGAGATTGGGTAAAACTGCGCCAAATCACTTCAGTAAAAATTGGATCCCAGACTTGCTCTTTGTCGATTTGGATACGCATGTGTCCAACTAGCCGCAAGCACGATCCCCAGACTTCCTCTTGGTCGGAATCCCATAACACCATCAAGATTGCGGTCCCAATGGGGTGTTCTTTGAACTTGTCGATAGTTTCTATAGCGATTGTGGCTGCCAAAGGAGCGAGAGTGCGTGGAGATTGAAGTTCATAGATTTTGAGTGCAGGGTCGATTCCCGCATCCCGCAACGAATTCAGGGAGGCAAAAAACTCTTCTGTGGCGCAAGCCTGATTCACACCTACAAATCTAAATGGCTAAATAGTTGAATCATAATTGCCACGCCGGGCGGAAGATATAGAGGCAGATGTGAACCTTGCAGATTTGATCAAAAAAAGGTGACAAAATCTAGTAGGGGATTTGACACATATTTTGAATTTGCTTGTGGGTGGATGTTGTTGGTAGAGTCGAATGCGCTGAGGGCTCTTGTGCTGTCAGCGTGCTTTGTTGTGGATGCAATCTTGCGTCTGGTGACGCGGGTGCGCTTCGCTGCGGATGTGGCTCAGTTGGTAGAGCATCACCTTGCCAAGGTGAGGGTCGCGGGTTCGAGTCCCGTCATCCGCTCGGGCGATTGGCGCAGCGGTAGCGCGCTTCCTTCACACGGAAGAGGCCACTGGTTCGATCCCAGTATCGCCCACGCGTCTGGCGGTTCTTACACGGAGCTGGCGGGCGGTCATAGAGTGCGGATGTGGCTCAGTTGGTAGAGCATCACCTTGCCAAGGTGAGGGTCGCGGGTTCGAGTCCCGTCATCCGCTCGAGCTCACGGATTGGCTCCGCGAGTGGTGTGAGCCGTTCGGAGTGCAATCGGTGGGTTGGCCGAGAGGTTAGGCAGCGGCCTGCAAAGCCGTCTACACGGGTTCAAATCCCGTACCCACCTCGGGCGATTGGCGCAGCGGTAGCGCGCTTCCCTGACACGGAAGAGGTCACTGGTTCGATCCCAGTATCGCCCACCACCAGCTGGTTCTAGTTTTTTGCTATTTAGTGTCGGTGGACGCGTTTCGGTTAGAGTTTATCCATGACTCTATGGACTCCCACAAGCCCAAATTTAGTTTTTTGTGGTGACAATATCGAAGTATTGAAATTGTTGCCAGCTGCGTCATTTCAGATGATTTATATCGACCCACCCTTTAACACAGGGCGAGTACAGTTGCGCCAAGCAATTAAGACTGTACGCTCTAGTCAGGGCAAACGGGTAGGTTTTTCCGGACAATCCTATGAAACCATCAAAGGACGAGTCACTTCGTATAACGATAGTTTTGTAGACTATTGGGAGTTTTTAGAACCCAGACTGGAAGAAGCCTGGAGATTATTGACAGATACGGGAACCCTGTACCTACATTTGGATTATCGCGAGAGTCACTACGCGAAAGTATTGTTGGATGCGTTATTTGGGCGTGAAAATTTTTTAAACGAAATCATTTGGGCATATGATTACGGTGCTAAAGCCAAGAAGAAATGGCCTACCAAACACGACAACATTCTCGTTTATGTGAAGAACGACAAAACTTATTACTTCAACAGTGAGGAAGTGGAGCGTGAACCGTATATGGCTCCAGGGCTAGTGACAAAAGAAAAAGCTGCCCTCGGGAAGTTGCCAACTGATGTTTGGTGGCACACGATTGTTTCTCCCACCGGCAAAGAGAAAACTGGGTATGCTACTCAAAAGCCAGAGAGAATCGTGCAGCGTATGGTAGCTGCCAGTAGTCAGCGGGGGGATTGGGTGCTTGACTTTTTTGCGGGTTCGGGCACTTTGGGTGCTGCGGCGGGAAAACTGGGGAGACGTTTCGTCCTGGTGGACAATAATCCAGAGGCAATCGAGATAATGCATCAGCGCTTTGGTAACTTGGCTGTTTTGGAAAACAGCGTAGAGTTCGTGGAGTTAGAGTCCGCGCAAAGAACAGTTGCCAGCTAGCAACCTAACCACCTTTAGCCCACCTTTGTGTCAGTATACTTGGAATTCGTGAGTAGAGACAATACTTTAGGGGAGGGAGGCGGACGAGCAAATCGCTTGCGGCTCAGCTAGGGAGTTATGGAAGGCGTCTCAAAGCCCGTAGAACTAACTACGAGAATAAGTACGGGATATGCGGTAACTCCTTTGATAGATGATGAATGTGAGATGGCTTCGTTAGCGAGAGTACCGGTTTATTCACGACACGCGTACCAGTAGAATCAGTGGCAGTGTAATTGCTTTAGCAAACCAGTCAAAGGGAATAAGGATGAGTTTTACGGGCAAGAAACTGGCTTCACTTGGGCTGCTCTTGGCGGCGATGATGGTGTGCGTACTGTTGTTGGCTGGTTGTTCTGTAACTGTGACTAGTCAATCTGGCACACAGTCAAGTGCGACTGATTCTTCGGCGAATCCGACTTTGCGGGTGGCGATGGAGTTGGCTTATCCTCCGTTTGAAACGCGTGATTTGGCGGGGAATCCAGATGGAATCTCGGTGGCGTTTTTAGAGAGTTTTGCTAAAGAGTACGGCTACGATTTGGAGATCGAAAATACAGCTTTTGATGGCTTGATTCCAGCGTTACAAACAGATTTGGCAGATGCGGTGATGAGTTCAATTACGATCACTGAGGCACGAGAGGAGCAAGTGGACTTCACTGACCCGTATGCGGTAGCGCAACTAGCGATTTTGGCAAATGTGGATTCGCAGATCACTTCAATTGATGATTTGAATCAAGAGGGGATGACGGTTGCAGTCAAGACTGGCTCCACGGGGGATGTGTATGCGACAGAGAACCTACCTAATGCGGAGATTATCAGACTATCTGATGAGAGTGCGTGTGTGACTGAGGTGGTTCAAGGAAGCGCAGATGGGTTCTTGTACGACCAGTTGACCATTTATCGCAACCAACAGGAAAACCCTACTACCACTGAGGCCATATTTATTGCTTTCCAGGAGGCTGAATATTGGGGGATTGCTGTCCAAGACGGCGACACCGAATTGTTAGAGCAATTCAACGAGTTCATTGCTGCCAGCAAAGAAAATGGATTCTTTGACGAGTTGACTGAAATGTATATGGCCGATGAAAAAGCTGCTTTTGACGAGCTGGGCTTTCAATGGTTCTTTGATTTTGACGAGCAAGCATGAGATGCGAGGAGAAACCTAGCACAAGAGAAAAGCACCTGGCGTAAATAGCTGATATCTAACCAGTGTCACTGGCAATGATCTTGAGTAAGCATAGTTTGTCGCGATTGGTCATGGTTCCAGCAAAGCAAAGAGCTACACTTGGAGCGGCGGTTTTTAACTATTTGCTGGTGATCGTGTTAGTGGTCGCATTTTTCTGGTTGTCACTGTCAATGGCAGGGATAGCACTAAATTTTGATTTTGTCTCCCAGTATTCGACGAGAATTTGGGCAGGATTTTGGCTAACTGTGCGCCTATCGTTGGCCAGTTTAGGGTGCAGTTTACTGATCGGCATTGTGGTGGCCGTGGGTCAGGATGCCAGAATACTCGTTTTGCGCTATTTATGTGATTTTTACGTGAAGATTATTCGCGGAACGCCCCTGTTGGCCCAAATTTACTTATTTTTCTACATTGTGGGCACGGCTTGGGGTGTGAGTAATCGGTTTGTGGCCGGGTTTGTGATTTTGTCGTTTTTTTCGGGCGCATATGTTGCAGAAATTGTGCGCGGGTCGCTGCTTTCAATTGATGCGGGACAGTTAGAGGCAGCCAGGGCGGTTGGCTTTAGCCGCGTGCAAACCGTGCGCCACCTGTTGTTGCCGCAATTGGTGTCGCGCACTTTACCGGCTCTAACTGGACAGATAGCAACACTGATTAAGGATTCATCTTTGTTATCGGTGATCGCAGTAATTGAGCTGACGCAAACTATGCGCGAAATTAGTTCTACCAATTTTAATTTATTTGGTTGTTACCTATTTTTAGCGGTCGTGTATCTGTGTTTGACATTGCCGATCACGGCTGTAAGTAAGTGGTTTGAAAAGAGGCTCAACTATGCGCATTGAGCTTTCTGGTTTGTCGAAGAGCTTTGGTGACCACCAGGTTTTAGATAACATTGATTTTCAGGTGGAGACGCAGACCTTGGCCATCATTGGGCCATCTGGCGGCGGTAAGTCAACTTTGCTGCGTTTGCTAGGTGGGTTGTTGACGCCTACAACTGGATGCTTGCGCGTAAACGGCGTTTTGGTGCCTACCAGTGAGAAAGAGTTGGCAAAATATCGCGCTTCTTTAGGGTTCGTGTTTCAAGATGGCGGATTGTTTCATCACTGGAGCGCCCTACAAAATATTGCTAAACCCCTAGAGATTGTGCACGGCTTTAAGTCTGCTCAAGCTATTTCGC
This sequence comes from uncultured Actinomycetaceae bacterium, assembly GCA_965120455.1. Classification (GTDB taxonomy): domain Bacteria; phylum Actinomycetota; class Actinomycetes; order Actinomycetales; family Actinomycetaceae; genus Scrofimicrobium. Next base: position 36,523 of record CBCPNB010000005.1, read on the forward strand.
GGGCCAGTGAGTTGCTGGAAAGATTTGATTTGACTCATCTTGCCCACCAGTTGCCCGCTAAGTTGTCTGGCGGTCAACGCCAGCGGGTGGCAATAGCTAGGGCAGTAGCGGGCCAGCCAAAGTTTTTGCTGCTAGATGAGCCAACTAGTGCTTTGGATCCGGAGTATACGAGCGAAGTGTTGAGTTTATTGAATGATTTGCGCTGTGAGGGCACAAATTTTGTGGTGGTGACTCACGAAATGGGATTTGCTCGGCATGCATGTGAGCAGGTGGCTTTCCTAGCAGAGGGATGTTTGCTGGAAAGCGGGATTAGTGCGGAGGTTTTCAAAAGTCCAAGCAGTCCGCAGTTAGCATCGTTCCTATCTAAGTTATTGGAGTGGAACGTGTAGAGTAATTTTTCCTTTTGTACAGATAGCGTTTAGCATTTGGACGGTTTGGGTTTTTGGGTTGTGGGGTTTTATTCTGTGAAGGGTCGGGGAAAACAGTTGGGTTTTTCTGGACGGTGGGTTTGTGTTTCAAGGTGGTGGCGCAAGCCTGGGAAAGCAGGCTTAGAACGTGGGCTTGTTGGTGGACTTACATGTTTGAGGAGAGTAATAAGTGAATACGGTGGCTAAAAAGTTTCGTGCTTTACTAGCTGTTCTAGTTGCAGGTGTGTTGGGTGTTGGTTTGACGGCTTGTTCTTCTTCGGGAG
>CBCPNB010000006.1:0-66567 GCA_965120455.1 uncultured Actinomycetaceae bacterium
AAAGTCCACACAATTGCCTCAGCCACATCCTCGCCCAACAGCGGCTGGTCGACTCCCTTATACACGTTGTCGGCAGCTTCTTGAGAACCTAGCCGCGTCAGAGAAAACTCCGGGGTGTGCACCATGCCGGGAGCAATCTCGATGATACGAACAGGCTCGCCCATCAACTCCATCCGCATGATCTCGGCCATAATCCTCTCCGCATGTTTGGCCGCACAGTAGCCCGCACCCCCAGGATATGGGCCGTGACCAGCCTGAGAAGTGACGAAGAGAACATCCCCGCCTCGCTCGCGCAATTCTGGCAAAAACGCGTTCGTAGTCAGCAACGCTGTGAGCACATTACGCTCATACATGTCGCGCCACCGCTGCGGGATGGCTTCTGCCACTGAATCCAATCCCAAAGCTCCTCCCGCAACATTGACCACTGCATCTACTTTGCCAATTTCCGCAGCATATTTGGCCAAAGCCGCCACTTGTTGTTCATCACTCACATCCGCTGCAAAAAAATTGCAGCCCGTTTCCTGGGCTAATTTCTCCAAGCGCTCCTGACGGCGAGCCACCGCAATCACTTTCCAGCCTAGCGCCCGCAGTTGACGCACTGTGTGCTCACCGATTCCTGTAGAGGCTCCGGTGACAACTGCAGTGCGCGGCTGATGTAGATTCTTCGCGTATTCTGGAACACGAAAATCGCTGCCGTATTCGATGCGAGTACCAGTGGCACTCGGTTCACTGTTGCCAGTAGAAGCGTTCTCTTTGTCCACGCCAGCAGAAACCGAACCTCGACTTTGGTGCAAATGTTCTTCCATATCCTCAAGATAGCGCCATACCTACTAGATGTCAGTCTAAGCTGCGCCCATTTCGAATCGTCAAATGGTAGCAATTGATGAGAGGAATGAACGTACGCCTTTATAGACTTTTGTAGAATGGCTGAGCGCTTTTAGCGACAAGTGCTAGTCAGAGAATGAATCGTGTTTAGCAAGACGTGGGCTCATGTCCAGTCAGGACGTAAACGCGTGAATTGTAAAATCGGAGTGCGCATCTTAGGGGGAGCTGATGACGGAGTCTGAAACTACTTCCGCTACTTCCAAACTGGACAACAAAACCGTGTTATTGGGGCCAGTAGCCGCTTGGTGCATGCTGTTGTTTTCGATTCTGGGTGCAGTGGCTTCAGCTGAGTTGCTCTGGTCTGAAATCGAATTAGTCGGCGACCCCGAGGCCACATTGGTTTGCGACGTGAACCTGTTAATTGGGTGTTCCGATTCGCTGTTGTCCTGGCAGGCTCACTTGCTGACATTGCCGAATTCGCTGTTTGGCCTGGTTGCCTTTAGTGCTCTGGCCACTTTGGCTGTTCTCCAAGTGTCCAAAATTGCCTTACCCAAATGGATTTGGGCTGCGCTCATGGCTGGAGCTCTAGCTGGCCTTGGATTAGTAGTATTCTTTTTGGTGCAGGCTCTAACCAATTTTCGAACTGTCTGCCCGTTTTGCGCGCTGGTCTGGGCCGCCACTTTGGCGCTGTTTTGGCTGATTTGGCTGGGCGGGTTGCAGCACTCCCGTAAGCCGGTTTTGGCTGAGATTGGACAGAGTCTCCTGAAGTTTTCGTGGGCTTTGATCCTATCTAGCTATCTGCTGGTTATTTTAATGGTAGCCCTGGCTCTACCCACGGAGTTGGCCGCCAGCTTCTAAAGCAGCATGGAGCTTCAAGCGTACGAGCACGAGCTACTCGACTCCATCCATAATTATCCGGTGTCCCCCAATCGACTGTTGTTCCATAGGCAGCTAAATGCTCGCCTGCCAACGTCCTCAAAACGAATCTTCGTAAATACTCAGGTGAACTAGCCCAAAACTTTGGTTCTCAGTCAAGAAAGGTTTACTAGTGTTTTACCGAGCTCATTTCCGGGGGCACGAATTCTCCAAATCCGTTAGCCAGCAAAGCTTCACGCAGACGCTGTGCAGCTGCATCTAAATCCGCTTCCGATGCCTGCTGGGCATTAGCTAAACTCGCATCCGCCTCTGAAGTAGCTGGAATTACGTGAATATGCGTATGCGGCACCTCGAATCCTGCAATCACCAAAGTCGAGCGCGCCACCTCAAAAGCCTGCTCCTGGGCGCGACCTATCGTTTGTGCTACCTCAGCTAAATGCAGCCACGTTTCCGGCGACAAATCTGTCCACTTATCCACCGCCTGACGCGGCACCACCAACATGTGGCCAGGTTTCACCGGTTCAATCGTCGCAAACACCACGCACTGCTCATCCGACCACACAAACCGACCCGGAATCTCACCTTGGATAATCAACTCAAATACGGTACTCATGGAACAATTCTCCACCAAAACCTGAAACCAGCCAACTCATAGCGCCATTAATTAGAATTAGGCAATCTGAATAATCGAGCGACTCAATCCACTACCCAAACCATGCATCCACATTAAAATCAGATCCCAAGCCAGCCAACCTGAACCACCCGATACAAACCAGCTAATACAAAAAGCGTACAATGCCGGATAGACGACTACGCCAAAACAAAAATGAGAGTGCGACAAGGAGTGCGAACCAATGTCGAGCCGTCGTCCTACCAGCAAGGACGTTGCCAAGTTAGCTGGAGTTTCCCGTACCACTGTTAGTTTTGTGCTAAACAACTCCAAAGGTCACTCAATTAGCGAAGAGACCGCCAAACGCGTACGCGCCGCCGCCGACAAGTTGGGCTACATGCCCTTTAGTACCACGCGGGTGCTACGCAAACTGCGCAGCAACACGATTCTGGTGCTCTCCACCGAAGCTTTGACTTGCGAATTCCCCAGCGAATACTACATATTGTTGAGTCAGTTGCTGGCTAAACACCAAGTTTCCTGTCTATTCGCCTATGCTCCCACCGAGCGCAGCCAACTACTCAGCCTGTGCGAAACAGCAGACCCGGATGCAATCCTTTTGCTCAACGAACTCACCGCAGAAAACCTGGAGAACCTAAAAGCTTTAGGCGTACCTATCCTCTCTTTGCCAAAGGAAATTTCCGTCCACGGCTCCGATGCGGGAGTTATCGCCGCCACCCACCTATTTCAACGCGGCAGCCACAAAATTCTCTTCCCTACTTGGCAAACCTCTCCCACTAATCCCTTGGCTCAAGAATGTTTGCGTGGCATTCACCTAGTGTCCAATGCGCAAACGCAGACAAATGACACCCACCACCGAGTGGAAACCATTTACCTGGAGCCAACAACTTCTGCTCTTCTCCAAATGCTGCAAAGCCAACTAGAAACAATCTCCGCCGGACAAATTCTGGGAGTTTGCACTCATTCCACTCAAATCGGCATGAGCATTCTGCGCGCCGCTGCTAATCTCCAGCTTGATATTCCCGCCCGCCTCAAATTGGTGGTAGTTGCCGAAGACCATCGAACTGAACTTACTCTCCCTGCCTTGACCACTGTGTCAGTCAATCTGCGCGGACAAATCCACCAAATTGCCAGACAGCTGCTCACCGCAGTTGGTTTGCGTGCCAAAAACATCAATATAGAGGAGAATCTATCCTCGCTGCCCGTTTTAACTCATCGTGAATCCAGCTAACACGCCCTCCACCTAAATTCCTATAATTTTGGACAAACAATAAGCAAACTACGAAAAGTACCAAATGCACTAGCGAGTGGCGTTTCTTTGTTGTGTGCACACCGAAAAGATGGAGCGAATTTGGGAAATATAGCTATAGCGTTTTTGCTGACACTACTTGCTGGACTATCTACCGGCATCGGCAGCTTGATAGCGTTCCTAGCCAAACCCACAAACACCAAATTTTTGGCCATTAGTCTGGGATTTTCTGCTGGAGTCATGATCTACGTATCCATGATCGAATTAATGGATACTGCCAAAACACTGCTGACTGAAAATCTAGGCAAAGTCAGTGGCTCTTGGGCCACAGTCGGCGGATTTTTTGGTGGAATCCTGGTAATTGCCTTAATCGATAAATTAGTTCCTGAAGCCAAGAATCCCCACGAATTTCGCGACCAAACCCCGCTCATCCAGCCACAAAATCAAAAAAATAAGATTCGCCCCACACCTCACAGCTCATCGTACAACTCACTGCCGGAGAATAAACACTCCCCCCTCTTTCGCATGGGAGTAGTCACCACCCTGGTGATTGCCATCCACAATTTTCCCGAAGGACTAGCCACTTTTGTGGCTGCCCTCCAGGAGCCAAAGATTGCTATCCCCATCGCAGTAGCCATCGCCATTCATAACATTCCCGAAGGCGTCGCCGTCGCCGTACCCATCTACCAGTCCACGGGCTCAAAAAAGAAAGCATTCACTTGGTCTTTTGCCTCTGGCCTGGCCGAGCCAGCGGGGGCAGTTATCGGTTATCTAGTGCTGTCTCAATTCCTCAATGACACCACTTACGGAATAATTTTTGCAGCCATCGCCGGTATCATGGTGTTCATTTCACTAGATGAATTACTACCTGCCGCCCACGAATACGACGACCATCATCTGGAAATCTACGGCCTGATCGCGGGTATGGCCGTGATGGCAGTCAGTCTGCTCCTCTTTATCGATTAGGTTTCGGATAATCTTTCAGGTAGCTCAACGAATAACTTTTCGAGCAGGCTGAAGGATATCAGAGAAAATATTTACTATTTTCTCTGATATCCTTCCTGTTTTGGACGATCCAAAAAAGAGTTTTTCTCGCACAACCTGTGACGAAGGTTTTCGAACTCCTTTGAATGCCCTGGCCTGCACCTCCTAAAGCCCTTAACCGGTATCAATGGTAGCTATCCCGAATCAGCCATATCCCTGTCGCCTGTGCCAATATCGGAGTCAGCGTTGTCAGTCCCACTGCTATCGGAGCTGCTGGACGCGTCAGTATCCTCACCACTCTCACTCGCACTACCAGCGGTTTCACCCGTACTGCTACCAGTTCCATCCAGCTGACTTTGAATTTCTACCGCTTCAGCGATGGCCTCACTCAACTGCGATTGTGCTTCGCCATAAGCCGTCCAATCACCGTCTTGCATTGCCTGCTCAGCGTCCGCCAGCGCCGACTCTGCGGCAGCTAGTGCTTCACTCAGCTGTTGTTCCAAGGTTTGGGTGGTATTTCCTCCCCCTCCATCGTCGTCGTCCACCCCGGCAGTGGATGTACTACTACCGGTAGATCCAGGATCGGCCACTTCGGCCGCTGAATCACCGCCAAAGATTTGATCTAGTGACTCCGCCAAAGTCGTGGCAAAACCAATCTGGTCGCCAAAAGCTGTCAACACGTAGCGCAACACCGGATACGAGGTCGACCCCGTCGACTGTACATAGACGGGCTGCACGTACAGCAATCCGCCACCAACTGGCAGCGTCAGCAAGTTTCCGTGAATCACCGTCGATCCTTGCTGATTCAACAAATTCAGTGCAGAGGCCACATCTTGAGCAGTGTTGAAGTTATTTTGTACTTGTCCTGGTCCGGGCACAGTGGTTGACGAAGGCAAAGCAATCAGCCGCAGCTGACCGTAGCCTTCGGCAACTTGTCCAGCCTGGTTCCCGGTTTCTGAATCTACTGCCAAGAATCCGGCCATGGCGGCGCGCCTGGATTCACCTCCACCACTTGGCACGTACACGCTGGTCAGTGAAAAAGTGGCTGACTCTTGACCGGGCATCTGCATCGTCAAGTAGTAGGGTGCCTGCACCGTGTCGCTAGTAGTAGTCACCGTCTCACCCGTCGAGGTAGTAGTCGTCGTGGTGGTTTCGGTCACTGTGGGGTCTTCGGATAGTCTCCACCGGTCTCCACCTGTGTAGAACTCAGTCGCCTCAGTCACGTGGTAGGTGGCCAACAAATCGCGCTGCACTTTGAACAAGTCCTGCGGGTAGCGCAAATGACTCATCAGGTCACCCGAAATTTCACTCATCGGTTGAATCAAATCCGGGTAGATATTCGACCAGGCCTGCAAAATTGGGTCTTCACTGTCCCAGGCGTATAAAGTTACTGACCCATCGTATGCGTCAACTACAGCTTTGACCGAATTGCGCATGTAGTTTACTTGGTTTTGGTTAAAAGTGGATCCGGTGGCCGTGGTGCGCGAATCCGTGGTGGCACTGTCTAGTGTCTGGTGTTCCGAATACGGGTAGTAGTTGGACGTCGTGTACGCATCTACAATCCAGACCAGGCGCTTGGCCGTGGAATCGTCTCCATCCATGTCCACCACCGCCGGGTAAGCGGTTTGGTCTAATGTCAAAAACGGTGCGACTTTGGACACGCGCAAGAGCGGGTCGCGGTCGTAGAGAATCTGGGATTCAGAGTTGGTTTGCGAAGAGAAGAACAAATCAGTGGAACCAAATTTCACCGCGTAGAGCAATTTATTCCACCAGTTGCCTACCGACGGCCCGCCGTCTCCTGAATACGTGGTTTGGACTTGACCGGAGTCAGCATTGTCGTCCGGGTAGTCCAGCTCTTGGGGAGCAGCCCCTTCTGGTGCCCCGACGATCGAATAGTCCGGCGAGTTGGCTGAGAAATACACGCGTGGTTCGTAGTCCCCTAACTCACCTTGAGAAGGGATGGAGGACTCCCAAAATGCGGGAGTACCGTCGGTAGAGGTCGTATTTCCGTAGGCGGCAACTACACCAAATCCGTGCGTGTACACCGTGTGTAGATTGACCCAGGTTTGTTGTTCGTCTTGCAGTCCGTCCAAGTTGATGTCGCGCACCGCAATCACTGTGTCGCGCAATTCGCCGTCGATTTCATAGCGGTCGACGGTCAAAGTATCGGCAAACGTGTAGTAGGGCCTGGATTGCTGTAGTTGTCGGAAAGTCGGTGAAATCACGGATGGATCCAGTAGGCGAATTTGGGAAGTCGACTCGGAGTCTTCCCGCAATTGGCCAGCAGACGCCGTAGTTTCAGCCGCATAAGTTTGGTATTCCAACTCATCCAGCCCGTATGCTGCCAGCGTGGCGTCGATGTTTCGTTGAATGTATGGTTCTTCGAGTTGGCGCGCATTGGGCGTCACGCGAAATTGCTCGATCAAAGCTGGGTATGCTACGCCAATGACGAGGGCGGCTACCACGGTGACGGCTACTCCAGCGGTAGGCAGGATCCAACGGCCTTTGAAGGAGGCGATCACAAACATGATGGCTACCAGCACGGAAATAATTGACAAAATCACGTTGGCGGGCAAATTGGCGTGGATATCTGTGTAGAGTGCGCCATCAACCAAGTCGCCTTCGTCGGTGAGCATGGTCCAAATTGACAGCAGGTAGCGCCAACCGATGACCACTGAGGTGACTGCTGCCAATAAACCCAGTTGGCGACGGGCGAATTTGGTGACTGACAGTCTGGTGGTCAGAGAAATTCCTCCGTAGAGAAAGTTGACTACGACTGCTGCCACCAGAGTCCACAACAATACAGTGAGAAAAAAGGTGGACAGGGCTTCTAATACCGGTAGGGTGAACACGTAGAAACCGATATCGATGCCAAACTGCGGGTCGTATTCGCCAAAGGAAGTGCGTCCAAACCACTGCAAAATGATTTGCCACGAGGAGCTCAATTGGATTCCAGCCATGATGGCGAAAAGGGTAGGGACGATCCAGGCTAAGAGTTTGCGCCAACCATCAACGATTTTTTGGTATTCGCGCAAGCTGGATGCCAACTTTTTGGTGCGGGGGCGACGCTTGTAGGCGCTGACCAACACCCACAGCAGTAGTGTAAAAACTAGGCAGAACCCCAATAAAAACAGTGCTATTTGGGTGCCCCAGCGAGTCCACAACACCCGGGAGGCACCCAATTGTTGAAACCAGAGAGCTTCCGTCCAGGTCTGCGAGAAAAAGTAAATTATCCCCACTATTAGCGCAATGCCTACGAAGGTGATAGTGAATGGGTTTTTGGCAATGTCCTTAAAAGTGGGCAATTCCGGTGGTGCAGGCGGTTCGTCGTCTTTATCGTTATTTGACTTATTTTTGGGTTTGTTGGGTGTAGGGACAGTGCCGCCGGGAAAACCAGAAAATCCAAAGGGGATAGTCAACTTTGCCTCGCTCCACCAGTTGTGACGCACATTTCATACCCATGGTACAGGCTGTTCACAGTTTGAGTACAGAGAGAAGATTTGCTGGAATGAGAAGGTACTCTAACTCAGCCGTGGTAGTGAATCGCCGCCACGCGGATCCGTCCTGTAGTATCAGTGGATACACAAAGAAGGTAAGTAGATGTGTGGTGAGATAGTGTCTTCAATCAATTCTTCAGCTGCTGCTGTTCCTGGTTCCTCTAAATCGAACTCAACTGTGCCAGACTCTGTAGGAACAGCTTCTACTGGATCGGGTTTTTCTATGCCCGCTTCTTCCACATCGGCATCTTCCTCCCCTGATCCTGCTGGAACAAACCCTCTAGAAGTAAACCCTCTGGCTCCAACTGAAAGGGAGTTATCTGCGATCGTGGAGGAGATCGAAAAATCTTGTCTTTGGGACTCGCCTAGTCGCTTATTTTCGTTGGTGAGAACTAAAACTTTGTTGGCTGCTCCGGATTTACCTGCAGATGTGGAAGCGGGTCTGCGCGCCAACTGGGATGGGAGCCCCACCCATTTGAGTGCAGTGGAACAGGAGTTGGAGCCTGGTCAGGATGAGGAAAAGTTGCTGGCCACCTTGGCTTGGCCAGAGCAAGTTGACGGCGCAGTGGTAACGCTCGAGCGCCTGATTGTGCCCCGCGAAGTCGAAGAAGCCGCTCCCACCGATCCCGATGAGGCCGCTGAGTTCGTGTCCAATCACCCTGCGCGCCTGGAAATGCGTTTAGCAGTTGGAGTTTTACGCACAGGAGATTCCTGGTGCGCGCTGCGCCTGCGCACATTCGACGACGATGCTTCGGTAGCCAAAGGCGCGGATCTAGTGCCTGAATTAGTAGACCTACTCAAGGTCGGCTTTCTCAGCGAGACAGAACTCGCCAGTAGAAATCCTAACCGCCACGGATAAGACATCTGGGAATAGTGAGATAGCTCAGGCAGCTATCACCCTTGTCCCACGCCGAATTACTCTTCTTCAGATTGAGCTGAGACAACTGCCTCACACGTGGTCAAGCCACCGGTATCTCCCGCGCTAATAGCTTGTACGGCTTCTACTGCCTCCTCTAGATCTTCCACGGCGAAAACGCTCAACCCACTGGGCACATTACCGATTACTTCCGAACAGTTGCCAGCAGGAGCCAAGAAGTACTCCGCTCCATCGCGCAGCGCTCCGTACATTTTTTGTACAATTCCCCCGATTGCCAAAACTGATCCGTTATAAGACAGCGACCCCGTGCCAGCAATCACTGTGTCGCTGACAATCCCGTCTTCGGTCATTTTGTCGATAATTCCCAGTGCAAACATCATTCCCGCAGATGAGCCACCCACCTTCTCCAAAGTGATAGAAATGTCCACTGGCAAATCGGCTTCAGCTGACACGTAAATCCCCAGTTTTGTGTTGCCACTGCTGTTACCGATAGTTACCACCGGCACGGTCACCAAATCGCCATCTCGTTCAACAGTGACCTCTACCTCTTGGCCGACTTCCACGTCTTCCAACACATCGTAGAGGGTAGACAAATCATCTAACTCGTAAGTCTCTTCGTCAACCTCGATTTCCCGTAGAATATCGTCAGCCTGCAATACTTCTGCCGCTCCAGAGCCATCGACAACTCCGGTAATTGTCAAAGTTCCTGGCACTTCGTAACCCAAATATTCCAAGGCGGCTACTTCAGCGGCTGTCTCCGAAGCCGCCAATTGCGCTTTTCCAGCTTGATCTACCTGTTCGGCAGTCACATCCTGCGAATACACTTCGTCGTATGGCAATACTTCGGCTGAACTGTCAAATAAGGCTAGAAAAACTTGCCAATATGAAACTGAATAACCTGGTCCACCTTGTTCAGAAACTGTCACCATTCGCAACTCGGCGTCAGAATCGTTGTTCACAGACAGCGAATTTCCATCAAGATCGCTAATTTCAATGATTTGTGTGTCTCCTTGTGTTCCCAACACGTTGTAGGTTGGTCCGGGAGAATCGATCACATACGGCGCAGAAATAAACATTGACGCCAAAGCAGCTACTAGTAAAACTAACACCAAACCCAAGCTGGTACAGACGACAATTTGGCGCCTCTTGTGTTGTGGATAGTTTTCAATCACGTAGACATCATGCCAGAATACCCTTAAAGAATTTTGATTACTTGTAAGATTTTGCCTATGACTGCGTCTAACAATGGGTTCGACAGTGAAGCAGAAGCAAACCAGTCACACGATGGGGACTCGAAAAATTCCGAGAACAACCCTTTTGCTGGTTCTAGTAGCCCTAATGGTTCTGGTGGCACGGATGCTGCCAAGAGTTCGAGCTTCTCTAGTCAATTTGCTGACTCTGCCGCTGGTGAGTCGACTGGTTCCCATGAGCCTGTCTCTGCTGGCGATCCTTTGAAAGAGTTTTTGCAAAGTTTTCTGCCCCAGGACGCAGCCGACAGTGCGACGCGCCAATTACGAGACTCTGGCGTGGATTTGAATCATATTCTCCCCTTGGGAGATCCCACTTTGATGAAACAGATTGCCGCACAAGTTCAGGCCATGTTTGCTGCCACCAACGGACCGGTAAATTGGGATTTGGCCAAGCAAGCCGCGCGCCAAGTGATTCAGAAAGCTGGCGTTAAAAAGATTACGGCCAACCAGGCTAGTGCAGTGTGTCAGGCGTTGTTGACTGCGGACTTGTGGTTGGATCCGGTGACCGACTTCACCTCTCAACAGGTGTCGCGTCAGGCGTGGACGCGCATGGACTGGGTGGAAAACACTTTGGAGGCTTGGAAACTGTTCTCCGAACCGGTGGCGCAGCGGATTGCTGCTGAGTTTACGCAAACCATGGAGACTCGCCTGGGGATGGCCTTCGATTTTGACGTGGATGACGGGAATCCTGAGGATCTACAAAGCGCAATTGAAGAAGCCATGAGCGGCCACGACCTTTCCAATACTCAATTCATGGTGCTGCCTCCAGCCGCGGTCCAGCAATTACTGCCGCAGCTAAGTGCCAACATGTTTGCCTATTCCATTGGCCAAGCTTTAGGAGTTTTGGCCACTGAGACTTTAGGAGCAGGGGATTCTGGCCTGCCTTTAGCACCTGCCTCTTTAGCCGCTTTACTGCCGGACAATATTCGTGAATTCCAAACGGATCTGGATATTCCCAACGAGGAAATTTTGCAATTTGTTGCGGTGCGCGAGTGTGCTAGTGCCAGATTGTTTGCTTGCGTACCTTGGCTACGCACGGATCTAGAGGTAGCGATCCGCAATTATGCGCAACAGATTTCCTTGGATATTTCAGCAATTGAGGACGCGGCTCGCCAGGTTGACATCAATCAGCTTGAGGCCGAGGATTTGACGTCAATCGATATTTTCTTTGGCCCGGAGGTGTTCTCAACTAAGCCCACCGAGGAGCAACAAAGGGCGCTAGATCGCCTAGAGAATTTATTGGCTTTAGTTGAGGGCTGGGTTGAGGTAGTAACTGCACAGGCGGTAGCGCCTTACTTGCCAAATGCTGACCGGTTGCGGGAAATGATTAGGCGCAGACGAGTCAGTGGCACGGCTGGGGATCAGATGCTGGGACAACTAGTTGGCTTACAGATGCGTCCTCGGCGCACTCGGGGAGCTGCCCAAATTTTCCAGCTGTTATTCGACGAGGCCGCCAAGGCTCCGGAAGGCTTGGATGGACGCAATCCGGTTGAGGCGCGCGACTACTTGTGGTCCCATCCCGATTTGATTCCCAGTATCAGTGAGCTAGATTCGCCTGAAACCTTCTTGACTTTGCGGGAAGCCTGGGAGGGTGAAAGCACCGAAATTGATGATGCTTTGGAGCAGTTGTTGGATGGCACTTTAGGGTGGGCCGAAGGACTAGAACCTGAATCTGCTGCAGGACGTGATGATTCGGTTGAGGGAGATTCGCAGCTGGATAACTCGAATAAAAACGACTTAGCTCAAGTTGATTCAACCGAGAGCAGCTCGAAGCAGGATGATTCAGGTCAGATTGATTCGGGTCAAGAGAATTCAGCTAAAGATAGTTCGAATCGAGACGACTCAAGTGGATCCATTGCGGACGGGGACAAACCCACCAGGGAAGAGGAAAACGATAAGTAAGCCAAGCGGCCAAGTATATACACGGTGGATAGTGAGAGTAAGACAACGTCATACTATTTAAGAGAATTTACTGAGCCCGGTAAGGCGGATGGCGGTACAAACAAAACACTGTGTCGCCCATTCTTCCCACTCTGCTTGGAAATTCATCCGATAGAACAAGCGACAGTGTAGATGGAGTCCGCCAACACCTGATAAAGTTTCCATAGGTTATTAGTTTTTCCACAGGGTTTTCCACAACTTTTGGAGTTCGGTTCCCTTCCTTTGGATTTCGGCAATGATGGTTGAACAGCCACTAAGGAAAAAGAAAAGAAAGGACTTGAGTGTCAACCACCTCGAACTTCGAAACAGACCCTAAAACATCTCTAACCCGGCCTCAGCAAATAGACCTTAGTTCCCATACCAGACCTAACACCGTCTCTGCGGCAGAGTCCACCCAGATCGGCAAGTTTTGTCGCCTACGTCGGGGAATCGCAGTCATTCCTTTGCAAAGTGACCAGATTCAAGTCGGCTTCTCCCCTGAATATTCCGTTGTCTTTGACAATTTAGATGAGAGCGATCGGAGTTGGTTTAACAATTTAGATTCTGGCCAAGCCAAAGTGTCGTCAAAACGGCAAAGCGAATTTGCCGAGGCACTGCAACAAAGCGGTTTAACGGAAGGACAGCCGCCGCTATTTCAAGAATTGCGAATTGTGGTACGTGGACTGTGCGCAGTTGGCACTGAAATTGCATTCGCGCTAGCCAACAGCGGTGTGCGACGCATAGAGCTAGCTGATAATCGTCCTGTAGATTTTTTGGTAGAAAATCTATTGCCCTCCAATTGTTTTGGCCTGGCCAGGCAAATAGCGGTGCGACGTACTTTGCAGGCCCGCCATCAAAATCTGCTCTTGGGGAGAATTTCAAAACCGGATTTAGTCATAGTAGCTGGAGGACCAATCCCCAACTTGAGTTTAGTCGGCCGACTGATGGCAAAGGATTTAGCGCACCTATTGGTATGCACCGGTGATCGAGAGATCAGAATTGGCCCTCTGGTTGTACCTGGAACCACTGCTTGCTCAATCTGTCTGGAACACGTGCTCATCGAAAAAGATCCCCAGTGGTTGAAGCTACGCCAACGAGTTGAGATGCTGGAGGTGCCTGAAGTTTCCGCGCATTTGCGCCAGGCCGCTGCTGCCTTGACTGTTCACATGATCGAGCAACTAGCCAACTGCACTCCCTTGCTCCCACACTCCTCACAGTTGCAGTGTTCTCCTCCGTCTGATCTGTCAGAGTCTCGTCATCTGTCAGTATCTTGGAGAATATTTAATCGCGGAGTGGAAACCGAATGGTGGAGTCCGCATCCGAAATGCCTGTGCACCGATAAGTGATTGCTAGTTCCATCAAATAACTGTAGTTTATTTAACCGCTAATCCTACTGAGTGACTATATAAGCTCTACTAGATGACTGCGAACTCTACAAAGAACCACGAACTACAGATTTCGCCAGTTTGCTACTGCACAACTACTGGGTATTTTTGGCAGCTTTCACCTTCTCCTCCACGATTTTCAAAATCGTCGCACCAAAATCTTGCATTTTCTTGTCGCTCAAGCCGCGCAAAACCACCAATTGTTTCAAAGTTTTTGGTTTGGCGGTTGCAATTGCTCGCAAGGTGACATTTGATAACACTTGGGCTGGTAAAACTTGCAAATCTGTAGCTCTCTCCACTCGCCATTCCCAGAGCGCTTGATAAATTTGCAGTGTCAATTCGCTGGCTTGCTCAAAAAACAATTGTTCGGCCAATTTTGGCGCCGATGAACGTGAGGAAGAATTCGCCACACTGTTAGCACGGTCGCGCCCAATATCCCAAATGGAGGCAGCAAAGCGACTGAGTCGACGCGATTTAGTTCGATCTTCACTGATTTTTTGGGCCCACGACATTTCCAAGATTTTGCGAGCCCGCGACGCACCAACGTAGAACAGGCGACGCTCCTCTTCAATTTCGGCAAGTGTTTTAGCATAGGAAATCGGTACTAGTCCTTCGCTCAACCCTGCTAAAAACACTGCCTCCCACTCCAAACCTTTGGCAGTGTGAAAAGTAGTGATGGTAATTCCCTCGATAGAGGGAGCCGCCTGAGCCTCGGCGCGCACTGCTAATTCCTCTAGAAATTCGTCCAACTCCAACTCGGCATTGGTTTTCGCTAGTTCCACTAACGCATTCAAATTGTCCCATCGCTCGCGCACGTGGCCGCGCTGTAATGGCACGGTTTCACTCCATCCTTGTGAGCGTAAAGCCAAACGCACTAACTCCACCAAAGAATCGGGCAATTTAGTTGCTTGTGCAGGCGCATTTGGCTCTGCTGCAATCCGCTGCAGTAAAGTCATCCGCCGCATTTCAACTATCGCTTGGCGAATTTCTGGGCGTTTGAAAAACTCGTCCCCGCCGCGTACTTGAAAACTAATTCCCTGAGCTGATAAAGCCGCTTCAAAAGGTATTGACTGAGCATTGGTGCGCAATAAAATCGCAATTTCACTGGCTTTCACTCCTTGAGAGAGGAGTCGGCAAATTTGCGCAGCTACACCTTTGGCTTCGTCAGCTTCAGTCGGATAAGTGCAAAAAGTCGGGATAGGCCCACTTTCTTGCTGCGACACTAAGCGGACTGAACCTTGGTGTTCCCCTTGTAAAATGATGCGATTCGCCAGATCAACGATTTCAGGAGTAGAGCGATAATTTCGGTACAATTCCACTACATTTGCGCCCGGGTAGCGCGTTTGAAAATTCACCAAGTATTCCGAAGAAGCTCCGGAAAACGAGTAAATTGTTTGCGAAGCGTCACCCACTACACACAGATCCTTGCGGTCAGCCAACCACAAATCCAATAGAGCCTGCTGAACGGGAGACACGTCCTGGTATTCGTCGACCACAAACAGGGAGTAGCGGCGACGCACCTGGCGGCTAACCTCGGGATTCGTGCGCAACATGCCCACGCACAGCAACAGCACGTCCTCGAAATCAATGACTCCTTGTTCACGGCGAATTTGTTGATATAGGTCGAATACTTCCGCAAATTGCGCAGGAGTTAGCTGTCCGGGCACACTCCGATCCTGGGCTGTAGCAACCTCGACATATTGGTCTGGCCCCACCATCATCACTTTTGCCCACTGGATTTCACTAGCTAAATCGGCCAGAAAGTCTTTTGCTACCGGCAATTCCATTCTACTGGCGGCAGTAGCCACTAATTGCAACTTACTTTCCCGCAATCTAGGGATTTCTCGTCCATACACGCGCGGCCAAAAATAGTGCAATTGCTGCAGTGCCGCTGAATGAAAAGTTTTTGCTTTAGCGCGCTCAGCTCCTAAAGCTACCAGGCGGCTCTGCATCTCTAACGCGCTTTTGCGGGTAAACGTAACTGCCAAAACTTGACCAGGATCGAAAGCACCGACTGCTGCACCGTAGGCAATCCGATAAGTGATGGCCCGGGTTTTGCCTGTTCCTGCTCCCGCCCGCACGCACAAAGGACCATGCGTTTGTAACGCTACCTTTTGTTGTTCTGGATCCAACTGGTCTAACAACCAATTCGGATCCGAAAGCCAAGGCGCACTTTTGGTGGATTTAGTCCGCCGTAAATTCATCTGGCACCGTCGTTCAATATCTCAATCCTGGCTCTGACTCTTCGAGTCGATCCAAAGAATCACCATACCAGTTCTCAATCATCGAACGCGCAACCGCTGTAGCACCTGGCAGGCGAATCTGACCAGTACGAATGGCGGCAGCAAATTCTGCTCGCGTGAAGAAAGCTGCCCAATCGTTTTCTACCCCATCGGGTTTGGGACATGGTTCAGTCGATTCTGCCACTTGCGCCGAATAGCACAACATCAGTGACCTGACTTTTGGCCAGGGCTGTGACCCCAAGTAGGTCAGGCTGGACACCGATAAGCCGACTTCTTCTAGTACTTCCCGGCGCACTGCACGCTCGGGGGATTCTCCAGCTTCGACGAACCCGGCTAGCACTGACACAAACCGCTGCGGCCACAACACATTGTGCATGAGGAGCAATCGATCTGCACTGTCACTAATCGCGACGATTACCGCCGGATCGTTGCGAGGAAATTCTATCCTCCCGCAGTTAGTGCACGTCACCGACCAGCCAGCATCGCTAACTTTAGTGGGAGCACCGCATTTTGAGCAAAATTTTTGTACCATATGCCAATTTGCCAGCGCCGTAGCCTGGGCTGCCAGTAAGGCATCGTCGTCATTTAGCCACGCGCCCATAACAGTCACGGCCGCAAAAGTTGCCTGTGAGCAAATGGCTAGCTGTTTACTTTGCTGAGCCTCTAAAAATACAGCAAATTGCCAGGTCTTATCCTGACTTTGTCCCAAAAACCACCAGCTAGGTTCAGGAATCTCCACTAGGGTCGCGGATTGCGAGGTGATTGGAGTAATAGAAGCATAATTGACTCCACTAGGAGTATTACTAGTAGCTATTGGCTCATACAAACCAGCAAGTTCCGGGGGCATTGACCACAAAGAAAGCGGCGTTATTCCGCGAATAGCCCAAGCATCATCAGGTATTTGCACGGATTTTTCGCCAACTCCCGTTACTGCCACTTTGCTATTGGAATCAACGGCAATGAGTCGAATTTTTTCGCCAGAACGCAAAATTTCTTGAGCAAATAACTTGACTTGCATGCCCGTGCGCAGCTCTGCTTTTGCCTCAACCGTTCCTCTGGCCAGCGACATGTGCAATCCCATGTGTCAACGATAACGCGAAACCTGGCTGGTGCATATATGTATATGTAGTCACGGAGAAATCCCAGCGGATTAGAGTCCAACTCGAGGCTTTATTACTTTGCTCTGGCGACTAGAATGTCTTGTAGTTGAACTACAGTTGGAGGAGTGGGTAGGGTCGTGGCGGCGATTGTTTTGGATTCTCAAGACACTCAGGACACTAATTTTAGGCGAGCAGATGGACGCCGAGTAGATCAATTGCGCGAAGTGTCAATGACGCGCTGCTGGGGTTCGGCCGGTGAGGGTTCCGTGTTAGTCGAGTTTGGCCATACTCGGGTTTTATGTGTGGCCACATTTCAAGAAGGTGTGCCTCGCTGGAAACAAAATCTGGGTACTGGTTGGGTGACAGCTGAATATGCGATGCTGCCTCGCTCGGGCACACAGCGCTCTAGTCGAGAATCTGTGCGTGGCAAAATTGGAGGAAGAACTCACGAAATTTCGCGGCTAATTGGACGCTCTTTGCGAGCCGTGGTGGATATGCAAGCTTTGGGTGAGAACACCGTCTTACTGGATTGCGACGTGCTGCAAGCCGATGGGGGGACGCGCACTGCCGCGATTACGGGAGCCTGGGTGGCTCTGCACGATGCTTTGCAGTGGGCGGCGACACAGAATCTGACTGCGACTAAAAATTTAACTCAGGTGCTTAACGATTCGGTGGCCGCGATTTCTGTTGGCATCGTCGAGGGGGTTCCGCTGCTGGATTTGCCCTACGTCGAGGATGTGCAAGCTGAAACTGACATGAATGTGGTGATGACTGGCTCTGGGACTTTAGTAGAAGTGCAAGGCACTGCCGAGCACAACCCTTTTTCGCGCGCCGAATTGAATGAGTTGCTGGATTTAGCTGAAACTGGGATCGGTGAGCTAACCAAAATTCAACAATCTAGTGTTCACGCGAATCCGGGCAAGCGTTTGACATTTGAGGTCTCCTAAATGAGTCAAGCAAGTACGGCCCCAAGTTTTACTGCGTCCATGGCTCAGCCGCGTTTAGTGTTTGCCAGCGAGAACGAGCACAAGCTCGGGGAAATCAACGAGATTTTGGCGCTGGCTTTTCCATCTGCCGATTTATCTGGCTTGGTGTCAATGTCCAAGTTCGCGGTGCCTACCCCAGTTGAAAATGGCACGACTTTTGCGGAGAACGCGAAAATCAAAGCCAAAAAGG
The DNA here is from genome assembly GCA_965120455.1 of uncultured Actinomycetaceae bacterium. GTDB lineage: Bacteria > Actinomycetota > Actinomycetes > Actinomycetales > Actinomycetaceae > Scrofimicrobium. Next base: position 18,011 of record CBCPNB010000006.1, read on the forward strand.
TAGCACAAGCAACGGGTTTGCCTGCGTTCGCGGATGACTCGGGGTTAGCTGTCGACGTTCTCGGGGGAGCTCCGGGTGTGTTTTCAGCGCGCTGGTGCGGTCGACACGGAGACGATGTGTCCAACCGGCGGCTTTTGTTGGCGCAACTTGCGGATGTGCCCGAGTCGAATCGCTTGGCTCACTTCGAGTGCTCTTTGTGCGTGGCAATTCCTAGAGTCGAACAGTATCGGCGCTTTTGGCAGAATCCATCGCAATTCATGGGTGAGCAGCCCACCACCACTACGGCAGAGGATTCTCATTTTCACTATCGCTGGTTCGCAGGCCGTCTTAGTGGCCGCTTGTTATTGGAGGAGCGCGGACAGCAAGGTTTTGGCTACGATCCGATTTTTTTGCCCGCTGGCTTTACTCTGTCGACAGCTGAAATGAGTGCGGCTCAAAAGAATGCGATTAGTCATCGCAGTATTGCTGTTCGGGCAGCTGGCAAACTTTTGGTAGAACTTTTGAAAGGAACCTAGTGTGAGCGAATTCGACAACACTGAACCACAAGAAAGCAGCAGCACTAGCACGAGTGTGCTGGAAAAACCCAAAGAAAAAACTGGGGATGGAGATCGCGATCGCTTTGCCCACTACGTGCGAAAAGATCGCGCCAACCGGTCGGCTTTGACCGGCAGGCCGGTAGTGGCCTTGTGCGGGAAGGTGTGGGTGCCGTTGCGCAATGCTAACCAGTATCCGATTTGTCCGCGCTGCAAAGAGATTCGCCAGCAGCTAATTAATGGCTCCAATTCTCCGTTTATGTAGCACATTGAGCGGGTGTGCCGCAAATTACCCAGCAGCTAGTCGACGAATTACCTAGCGTCTGGTCGGCAAACTATTGATGTCTAGCTCGCCGTTATTCAGTGGCCCGTCCACAAATTATTCGGCCTGCTGAAAACCAGTCAGCTTTTAACCTGCAATTCGCTGATAAACGGTAGGAATAGCCGGTTCTCCTTCGGAAAGCCGCCAACCTGGATACGGCAGTTCGTTGCGTGTAGCTAAGTGGTGTTGGCGAGCCTGGGGAGTAAACTCTGCTTGCCACAGGGGTTGTAAAATTTCGCCGTTTTCCACCAAGGGAATCTGCAAAGGACGAGCGTTAGCTTCACTGATAGCTCGTCTACCACTCTCCCAAGAGTCAGCCAGGATTAGTAGTTCTTGACTGGCGTATCCGCTTTCGTTGTGGAGGCGGCCCGCCACTTTCAGACTGCCAATAGTGGATTTTGACTCGGAGCGCTTGGATACGGGCACCATTTTGCCGTCTACCTGTTTAGCTACCATTTTGTAAACCAGGGCAGCAGTGGGAGTGCCAGAGCCGGTCACCAATTTGGTGCCGACTCCATAAGAATCCACGGGTGCTGCCCCCAAGGCGGCGATGGCATACTCGTCTAAATCGTTGGTGACCGTGATCTTAGTGTCGTAAGCACCTAGTGCATCCAATTGTCCGCGCACTTTGAAGGCGTGAGCCACCAAGTCTCCTGAGTCCAGGCGCACCGCCCCTAATTCTCCCCCATTTTCTCTGGCGATTCGCACTGCTAAATCCACGGCTTCAGCGATGTTGTAGGTGTCCACTAACAGAGTTGTCTCTGTGCCCAAAGAGTTGATTTGCGCGCGGAAAGCCTGCTCTTCTGACGAAAATAACAAAGTGAATGCGTGGGCTGAAGTCCCAATCGTTTTTAACCCGTAGCGTTTTCCAGCCTCCAAATTGGAAGTGGCCGCAAATCCCCCGATAAAAGCCGCTCGGGCAGCCGATACCGCTGATCGTTCGTGAGTACGCCTAGCTCCCATATCTGCACAAGGCCGACCATGGGCGGCAATGGTCATTCGCGAAGCAGCTGAGGCTACAGCACAATCGTGGTTGAGAATGGAAAGCAGCAGTGTCTCTAGCAGCGTGCACTCAACAAAAGTCCCCTCCACAGTTAGCAGCGGGGAGCCAGCAAAATAACATTCTCCTTCGTTATAACCGTGAATGTCGCCAGAAAAGCGAAACTCTTTCAAAAAATCCAAAGCTAAGTCGGAAACAATTTTTTCTTTGTGCAGCCAGTCAATCTGGTCACTGCTAAACTGAAACCTCTCTAGAGCTTCGAGAACTCGACCGATTCCGGCGACTACTCCAAAACGGCGGGTGGGCGGCAAAGTGCGGCTAAAAACTTCGAATGTCACGCGAATGTCTCCCGTACCCGCTTGCAAAGAGGCGTCCATCATCGTGAATTCGTACATATCCGTCAGCAAAGCTGTAGACGTTTTCTCGAACATGGGTTAACGCTATCGCTAAATTCGACGTGTCAACTGTCACCGCCCAAAAAATAGGTTGTATTTACCAAAAATACTAGGTTTAAACCATGGATGATTCTCCAATTGGCGTCTTTGACTCAGGTTTGGGTGGCCTGACGGTGGCGCGGGCAATTATCGACAAGTTGCCGGGCGAGGACATCATCTATTTAGGCGATACTGCTCATACTCCATATGGACCCCGGCCGATTGCCGAAGTTCGCCGCTTAGCTCTAGCAGGTTTGGACGAGTTGCTGTCTCGAGGCGTAAAAATGTTGGTGATTGCCTGCAATACGGCAACTGCAGCAGCTTTAGCGGATGCCCGGGAACGCTATTGGCTAAGTGAGAGCATTCCAGTAGTCGAGGTGATTACTCCTGCGGCCAGGAGCGCCGCTAAGATTACCAAAAATCAACGGGTGGGAGTAATTGGCACTTCGACCACTATTTCCTCGGAAGCCTATCTGAATGCTTTAGCGGCAGTACCTGGACTGAAAGTGTTCCAAAATGCTTGTCCAAAGTTTGTAGATTTCGTAGAACAAGGTACAACCACTGGAGATGAGTTAACTCAAGTGGCTAGCAAGTATTTGCAGCCACTAAAAGACCAAGAGATCGACACCCTGATTTTGGGGTGTACCCATTATCCGTTGCTGACGGGAGTAATTTCTCGAGTCATGGGGCCTCGGGTCACGTTGGTGACTTCTTCGGAGACAACCGCGAATGTGGCTTATTCAAAACTAGTTGATTTAGATTTGTTGCACTCGCCTCAAGATCGGGGAACATACCAGTTTTTGTCAACTGACCCAACGGATAGATTCGCTAAGTTAGCGCGACGCTTTTTGGGTCCAGAACTAAGCTCCTTAGAGGCAATCAAAGTACAGGGACAACGATGAAACTAACTGTTTTAGGTTGCACTGGTTCGATGAGTGGGCCAGAGTCGGCTGCCTCCTCGTATTTATTGCAAGCATTGGTAGGAGAACGCGTGTATTCGTTGGTTTTAGACATGGGGCCGGGTGCTTTTGGCGCATTGTGGCGGGCTTTAGCGCCTGCTCCCGTGGAGTCAGTGGACGCCGTGTTTTTGTCGCACGGGCATGCCGACCACATTGCTGACATCATGTCGCTGCACGTTTACACCAAATGGTTTCCCACCGGGTCACGCTCTGCTGTCCCCGTGTTTGGCCCCCCGGGGATGCTACAGCGCATTCAAGAAATCGAGGGCGCTCCAAAAACTGAAACCTATCAGGGAGTATTCGCTTACCAGGATCTAGTGGCTGGACATCCAGTGACGATTGGCCCTTTCCAGGTTACTCCCTATCAGGCGCGACATTCTGTGCCAGCAATGGGGTTCCGCATTCAAGGTCCTGGTGGCTGGCAAGCGGATAGTTCGCCCACCGCTGTGTTTTGCTACACCGGGGACACGGATACTTGTGATTCGATCGTGGAGATGGCTACGAACTGTGACTTGTTGTTATCTGAATGCGGATTCACTGAAGCAGACTCGGCGCGAGGAATCCATCTAACTGGGGTCAGGGCGGCCAAAATTGCCAAAGCGGCGAACGTGCACCACCTGGTGTTGACCCACATTCAGCCGTGGACTGACAAAAACTTGGTGCTACATGAAGTCGCCCAAGTTGACAACCTTTCCTGTCCGGTTGACTTGGCTGCAGCTGGACGTTCTTGGATTATTTAGTCTCTCCCAGATCACCTAGTTTCTCGAGCTGTAGCTTGCTCCCTAATTGTCTGATTCTGTTTGCTGACTGGCTTTGCGCCAGCGAATACCCGCATTGATAAAACCATCGATTTCACCATCAAAGACGGCCCCAGGGTTACCTGACTCGTATTCGGTGCGCAAATCTTTGACCATTTGGAATGGTTGCAGCACATAGGAGCGCATTTGGTCGCCCCAAGAGGCCTTCACATCCCCTTTGAGTTCGTCTTTTTTGGCTTTTTCTTCTTCATGACGACGCATGAGCAAGCGCGACTGCAGTACACGCATGGCCGCCGCCCGGTTTTGGATTTGCGATTTTTCATCCTGCATGGAGACCACGACTCCCGTCGGCAAGTGAGTAATCCTCACTGCAGAATCAGTCGTGTTGACACTTTGCCCACCCGGACCCGAAGAGCGAAATACATCCACGCGAATATCACTGTCTGGCACATCAATGTGGTCGGTTGTTTCAATCAAGGGAATCACTTCAACTGCGGCAAAACTGGTTTGCCTGCGGCCCTGATTGTCAAAAGGGCTGATGCGCACCAAACGATGAGTACCGGATTCTACCGATAAAGTGCCGTAGGCGTAGGGAGCTTGCACTTCGAAAGTCGCCGATTTGAGTCCCGCTTCAGTGGCATAAGACGAGTTCAACACTTTCGTCTTGTAATTGTGTCGCTCAGCCCAGCGCAAATACATGCGCAGCAGCATTTGCGCGAAATCCGCAGCATCGATTCCACCTACACCGGCGCGGATAGTCACCACCGCGTGGCGCTCGTCGTATTCGCCATCCAAGAGAGTGTGAATTTCCATGTCGGACAAGTCGTTTTGCAGTGCCCGCAGATCGGTCTCTGCCTCAGTTTGCAGTTCAGCAGCTTCCCTCTGTTCGCCTGCCAACATGGCGTCGTTGGCCATCTCGGCTAGCGCCTCGACATCGCCAATGCGCGTGTCTAGCTGCTGGAGGCGCTCCAACCGGGATTGAATGTGCGACAGCTGCGAGGTAACTTTTTGGGCGTTATCGGGATCATCCCACAAATCCGGGGCAGCAGCCTGCTGAGACAACTGGTCTGCTTGTTCACGCAGCCGCTCCGGGTTGGATACGGCTTTGATGTTTTCCAGTTTCACCCTGAGGGCGCAGATTTCTTCGGGAAAATCGATACTCACGCCTCCAGCTTAGCGACTCCAAGAGAACTTATACCGATAGGTGAGCAAATATGCAAACACCCCTCTTCTAGAATTCACTGGCTTTGTTTATTTGCGATTTTATTTAAATCTGGGATGTTATCATAAAAAATCGGCGTGGCGGAGCATTTTTATATTATTATCAGTATAGCTTTGTTACGTGAATAGTGTCTCCTATGCGTTTGAGTTGGCGGCGTTAGCTAATGCCGCTATGCCTGAATTGCAAGTCGTCGGTGTACATCAGCCTCAATTGGACAACGAGGAAGCGCAGATGACCGGCTTAACTGATACGCAGGGAGAACGCTGGGTGGTGTTTGCGCCACGAGAAACAAAAACTGTGGCTCAACTGGAAGCTTACGGCAAAGTTTTGTACTGGTTGAATCAAGCCGTCAAACAGGAAGCTTTAGGGTTTCACACGCCAATGCCAGAAGTATTTATCGCCCGCTCTCAGGAACGCTACGCCATGGTTTATCCAGATGTGGGCGGCAGTCCTCTGCAGGAAGAGCAACTACACTCGGATGAACTTTTGGCGAGCTCATTGGGCAAGTCTTTGGCGGCACTGCACAATTTGGCTGCTTCTCCCGGGGCTAGTGCACTGGTTCCGGTAACCGAGTCAATAGAGTCACGAGCCAGGATTGGCACTTTATTGGAAAACACCAAGGATGTGCCTGTGCGCTTATCCCGACGCTGGCGCGATGCAGTGGCAGAAAGCACAATTTGGCAGTTTCAGCCAGGTTTCCTGCACGGCAATCTCACGATTGAGGCGATTCAATCTAAAGCCTCAGTGGTGACTGCAATTACTGGTTTTGCGGATGCTTGCATAGATGATCCAGCTTTGGATTTGCAGTGTTTGCTACCAATTTCTTCCGACGACTTTATCGACGGTATAGTTGAACATTATTCGCGGCAAAGAAACAGCATCGACCTCCATTTGGTGGAGCGCGCGCAATTGTATTCGGAGATAGCGGTCCTCAAGTGGCTGCTCCACGGGCGGGCGACTCGTGACCGGCAAATCGTGGAGTCCGCAATTGAAATGCTCGACAATTTAGATGCCGCTTTAGATGGCGCCGGTTTAGTGCGCAGTCAGCGAAAAGTGTACGACATTCATTTCACGGCTGACGATGAGCCCCTCATCCAATTGCGTCGCCAACAAGAGGAAGAAAACTCCAAAGCAAATGGGGAGTTGAATGCTGGCGCAAAAGCTGCGGACACTGGCAGTTCTAAAAATAGTGGTGTCAGTGATGCGGCTGCAGCTAAGCAAACAGATGCGCCCGCTGGCCGAGCTTTTTCACGTAGTGTCACTCGGGAAGCCACGGGAGCGTATCACCGGTTCACTGCGGTTGATACCGCTGCTTTGACTATGGCTCTGCGCCAGCTTTCTCCCGAAGAAGCCGGTGTCGAGCCAACATATTCCAATAGTTTCGTGGACGCTGGCTTAGGAGCAAAAGCTGGTATTAACGAGGCTGGGACTGGTTCTCACTCCAACGCTACTGCAGCTAGCGCCACTTCCAACACTGACTTTGCTAGTTCTCAGATGGAACTACTAGATGAGTTGGTGGAGGCCGAAACTGCTGCCACCCAGGTTCTACACAAGTGGGCGGAAGAAGCTGAGGCACAGGCAGCAGAAAATCCTCAGCCTCGCAAACCCGATCCTCTGACTAAGGCTAACCCTCCACAATCTTTTGGCGCCTCTGTTACTTTCAGTGTGGATAGCACGACTACGGGCGACAATTCTGACTCCACTGACAGTAATAATTTTTCCACTCATAACAGAGCATTTACTCCCACCTATTCGGCGGACACAAATACTGGGTGGGAATTTTTTGAAGCCCAAACTACCGCTCTATCCGATTTGACTGCCGATTTATGGGAAATTGACGAACTATTGCCGCCCAATCCGAAATCGGACACAACTACGCTGACTAATTCTTCTTCGCCTACTGCATCTGCGGATGTATCGAAGACAAGTATGACTGAAACAGGCACGACCCAAGTCGATACCCCGAAATAGGCATAGCTGAAGCAAACTCACCAGTAGCAGAACCAGCAAAAGCGGCACCAGCAGAACCGGGAGCGAATGGGTTTACGGAAAGGCAGACGCATAATCCCATAGACTGCGGTCTACTATTGCAGGCGTTATGACACACAATAAGCTGGTGAATTACTGCAAAGTATACGGAAATATACAGTTAATTGCTTGTAGTTGCTACACAATTTCAAGCCAACTAAAAAGAGCTCCCTGCTAATTTGGCCAAACTACCCCTCACCAGAATTCAATTCGAAAGTGGGCATCTCTACCATTTGCTCAGCGGGAATCTGAGCAATTTTGGCTAATTGCTCCAGAGTGAGCGTGTGTGAACCCCGGTCTTGGAAAAACACCAAGCGTGTATCTACCTGCGCCAAATCCACTCCGTGTTTTTTGGCCCACACCCACCGGTAAACTTGCAATTGGGTTAAATAGCTCAATGCCACTTCCGTGGATAGCGAGTTAGTGTCCCGGTTCGAAGTCTTCCAATCCACTAACACAAATTGCGCGCCAGAACCGCCAAAATCTCCAAAACCACTAGTATTGCGCGATTTTATCCCCGACCCAATCTGGAAAACTGCATCGACTTTACCGCGCACCACGCGAGAGTTAATTTCGGTAGTAAACGCCCACTCCACGTCAAGAATACGTCCCTTGGTTAATAAATCCAGTTCAGCAAATTGTTGTTGACGCGCAAAAAACCGATCACGATCTGACTCAGCAATCTGGGATGGCACCACACAATTTGTTTGAACCAACTCCACCAAATCACAGTCGGGTGACAACAATTTTTGCCGCAAATTGACTTCCACCCACTGGTGAAAAAGAGTCCCAAATTCGCTCTCTACTGGTTCATCTGGAATTGGCCGTAACAAATCGACTCGAAATTTTTCTGGATTGCGACGCATTTGCACCAACTGGGAGACCGAAAATCCCGACACTCCAGCCGAAACTCCCCCCGCACTGCGCTTAGCTCTCCCCTCCGAGTACAAATATTCGCGCAATAAAACGCCAATTGCGCCAGAATCCATTGGTAACTCCAAGCCAGCTAGCCCCTGCTGGACTTGCGCAAAAGTCAGCTCTGTCGGCAAATTTTCCAGCTCCTGTCTGACCAGACCCGCGGACTCGGCGACACGCTTTCGAGCCTCCTTGGGCTGCACGGGAAACATTTTCGCCTCTGGGGATTCAACCAAGCTTTCGGCCAGGGCTTTAGTTTCTGGAATCTGTGCCATCACAGTCTCGACTCCGGGCACCCGATTGGCGTCCCGCAAAAATCGGCTGGATACTCGCGGATTCGTTCCCCCGTGAAAACAAGCTCCAGTCAAAACCAGCCTGCTCCTCGCCCGCGTCAAAGCCACATAAGCCAAGCGTCTCTCCTCATTCAACAAATGCTGGCCTACCTCTTCGCCAAAGATTGCTTCTTGTTCTGTGGCTGTCTCTTCGTTTGTGCTCTGCGGCAAATAACCCGGCAAATAGTAGCAATCTGTTCGCGCCGGATAAGGCAATTCCTGCACACTCCGCCACCAACCCAGTTGCTTGATCACCTCATCGCGGATTTCTAGCTTTCCTTCTTTTCTGTCATATGCAGCCGAGACCCCCCGATGGGAAGGAAAATGTCCTTCAGCCAAATCAGCCACGAAAACAACATCCCACTCCAGCCCTTTAGAGCCATGCATAGTCATCACCTGAACAGCATGCGGATTAGGCACCACCGTGGGCAAAGCAATATTTTCATTTTGCGCCTCACTAGCTTCGAGCATCTCCAAAAATCCCGCCAAAGTTGGGTTAGTCAGCGAATTTTGAAAATCTGCCGCCAGCGAAGTAAATAAATCCAGCACCTCTCCCACGTTGGAGTTTGGATAAGTCGCCAACATTTCCTCTTGGTAGTGAAATATCCGTCTAGCAAATTCGATCTGTTTAACCACAGATCGATCCGAGACTTGACGCAACGCCTGGAGTCTTCTCCCCAACACCACCACTCGCTCAAATCCCACTGGTGAGAGTCCAAACTCAGTGGCTTTTTGCGAGCCAAGTGGCGATAAGGCTTCATCTATTGCCTCTTGGAGTAAATTTTCTCGCTGCGGAGTCACCAATCCGTCTCTCTCCGCACTCACTGATGCGCCAGAGAGCTCCTGGTCACGCAACTTGGCATCTGCTTGTTCGGCACGCTGGCGACAATCTTTGGCCCACTCGCCCAGCGCCCACAAATCTGCCGCCCCTAAATCTAAGTTGAAGAGCAGCCTGATCAACCCAGTAGATTTACCAGAATCACTTGCTACCGTCAAAGCCGCACGCAAATCCGCGATTACCGGGTTGACCAGCAAAGCATCGGCACCAGCTAGTTGAGCTTCAATCCCCGCATCAATTAAAGCCTCGTAGATTTGCGCCAGCTTGCTGCGCCGCCGAGATAAAACCGCAATGCTCTGCGGCTCACCATTAGGTTTTTGTTCCACTCGAGCCACCTTGACTGCTTGCACAATGAAGTCGATTTCTTCCCGGTCGTTCAAGAAAAACCGCGTCTGTACTTGTCCTGATCCAGCGTTAGGGCGAGGCGCTAATTTGGCGACCTCCACTAGGGGCGCATTTCCGACATTCGTATTTCGCAGTGGCTCAGCCACCTGGTTGGCTACATCCAAAATCATTTGGTCGTTGCGCCAAGCAGTAGACAACTGCAAAACTGTCGGGAGGGCCTGCCGCTCTTTTTCCCCTCCCCCACTACTAAGCCGGGGATTGAAGTAGTCGTGGAAAGCAGACAAAGACCCCGAAGAGGCCCCCCGCCACCCGTAAATGGCCTGATTTGGATCTCCTACTGCGGTCACCGCATGGTTTTTAAATAGGGTGGAAAAAAGTTTTAACTGCAATACTGAAGTATCTTGAAATTCATCTAAAAACACGATTTGATAGCGCTGACGCAATTCTTGAGAAACTCGCGGATTTTTGACAATTTCTAGCGCAGCCACTACTTGGTCAGTAAAATCCATGCGTCCTTGTTCTGCTTTGCGCGCTTCGAACTCTTTAATAATCTCGATTAGTTGGATACGCGTATTTATTGCATTTGCGCCACACATAAAAAATTTAGCTGGAGGCTTAGTTTTTCTTTTACCTGTCTCTACTTCCTCTAATTCCAATTGTGTAGGCACAATTTTTTCTTGAAGTCTGCGCAAAGTATACTTGACTTCGTCAAAAGTCAGTGCCTGATTCAAAATGGATTCACGCAATGCTAAACAATCTTTAGCAACACTGTCTAAAGTCTTATCTGCATCCAAACTGCCTTGCCAATCCCGCAAAACATCGCGCATCAATTGGAGTGCCGCTCCCTGCGATAAATGTCCAGCCTCTGGATTGAAACCCGCAGCAATACCGTATTCTTTGACAATTTCTAGCGCGAAAGAATTATAGGTGCTGGCTTTTACCTCTCCAAGAAAAGGTTCACGAGCTTGTTTGACACCGCCCTGCCGGTATACATCCCACTGCTGTAAACGCTGGCGCAAACGCTCCCCTAGTTCTGCGGCAGCCTTACGAGTAAAAGTTAAACCCAAAATGCGCTCCGGGGCAATCTCGTAGGCCGCACTCAAATAGGCGGCTCTCAGGGAAATCGTTTCAGTTTTGCCAGAGCCTGCACCCGCCACCACCAGCAAGGGAGCGCCCGCATCTTTGCCAACTCGACCCCGATTGACCGTCGGTGGATAAGTAGCCACTTCTGCTTGCTCTGGAGTCGGTTGGTGCAATCCCAAGGCCGATACCAACTCGGATAACTCTACCCGTGGCTTAAATTTTTCTGGCTTGCCCAGTTTTTCCGAGTCGCCTAATTCGGATGCATTCGCTTCAGACATATTCGCTCCCTACTCCACCACCCACTCATTTACTCAGAGGCGTTGCCTGCCCCGATTTCATTTTCGACACACCGTTCCATACAGGCATCAATACAGGCAATATTATTCAATCCATCGCAGTGCATCAGACTGAGCGGGACAACTGCACCTAAATGGGCAACCCCGACATTTGCTGTCATCACCCACCCCCGCAAAAAATTCTCCAGTCACACTTTCTAGGACTTCGGTCAAAGACTGTAAGTATTCGCCTTCAGTTTCTTTCGTAATTGCTGCTTGCGGCCGATACGCCGGCTTATTGCGCAGCGGTTTTGCCAGCGTCACTAGACCTGCTGACTCGATTTCCAAACCCATTTTTCTCACTGCCAGCTGGTAAGCCAACAATTGTAAACTCTTTTTAGCATCAATTGCCTCCACGTTATTTTTCCCAGTTTTAATATCTACGACTCTAACTGTGTCATTAGTTAAGTATTCGATTCGATCAATTCGCCCGCTAATAGTGATACCATCTATATCAAGTTGGCAAGATTTTTCTAATTCTAGTTTTTCCACTACTGACTGGCGAGATTGCAAGTAAACTGCCAATCTTTCAATAAATCCCTCTATTCTAGAGTAATTTTTTTGTACCCAAATGTTGTCGGTGTGTAAATCTAGTTCCTGCCAGATTTGCGCAAATTTTTCCTTCATAGCCTCAATTTGTCCATTGGGAAATTCCTCAGCCAGAGTATGTATAATGTTGCCAATATCGCTAGACTGTAATCCTACGGTGGATAAAGAACTATGGCTGTCTCGTCCTCCGATTTGTTCGTACAGCCATTTCAGCGGGCAATCCTGGGCACTCTGTAAAGAAGAAGGACCAACTCTGAACTTTTTAGCCGCCGCATCAGCTCTCTCTCGATTCAACAGTGGGCTATCCGAGGAGATCCCTCCCTGTCCGGTCCAGGTCCAAGGATCTGCTGCCTCTACCCCTATCCGAGCCAAGAGAGCCAGTGCTACAGCTGCACCACTGCGTTGAGCGGCAGTTTTCTCACCGTCCGTGCTCTGATAACGCAGCATCCCAATCAATGTCGGCAAGTCGAAGACAGCTTCTCGCTGTGTGTACAAAATTTTGCCATCTCCATCGTGGGTTGGCGGCAACAGATTTTGTTCCACCAACAGCTTCACGAATGGAGACAGGGCTTGTTCTTCGTTCTCGAAGGCTGCAAATACCAATCCTTGTTTTGCCCGAGAACAAGCGTTAGCTAAAACCCTGGCTTCTTCAACTAAACGGAGCCGGTTGCGGGCTACCGGGTCGAGAGCTATCTCGTCGTCCCCATCCTGGAGAAAATGGCTAATCGACTCTCCGCTGATCCAGCCTCGCTGAATGGCTGTGCGCACAACCGATTCCAGGCTGGTGACTCGAGTCAACACGTCGCCGACTCGAAAACTAGGCCATACTCCATCCAATAGATCGACTACTACTACCACTTCCCATTCACCGCCCGCTGCTTGGGCAGCCGTCATCACTTCCACCCCGGGTTCTTTGAAACCGGTTCTGGCCACAATGTCGCCTTCAATTTCCTGATTCAAGAACTCGGCCGCAAATTTAGCTGCACTCAACTCGTCTTTTGGTTCCACCGCTAGTCGACTTTGAAACCAAAAATTGGCGCGGCTAAACAATTTCAGCACCGCATCAAGGCGTTGGTCAGCGATTTTGCCCAATTCCCCACCGGCGAGGGCTTGCTGTCGCCAAGTCTCGCCCACATCCGCTGCTTCCCATAAAGTCCACAACCCCTGGACTGGAGTTTGTTGGCGCGCCTGAGCACATAACTGCCATAAGGTTTGCGCTTTTCGCACTGCTTTTAGCGTTTTCTGGTCAAAGTGGGAGAGCGCTTTTTTGTCTTCAAAAACTTGTGGACTCAATTCCAATAATTCAACCAAGGTGAGGGCTGGTTGATTCGTGTAGGCACGCGCCATCCACAAAAACTGGTCGAGCTTCAAAATGTCTACTCCCACTAAAGGCGAGAGTAACAAAGATTTCGCTTCCTCTAACCTCTCGTTAGTGCCTTGACCCACTCCCCCTAGTAGTTCCAGTAATTGTGCACATACTGGTTGCCGGGACAAAGTTATCGCGCGGGAGGGAGCAGCCAGGGGCACTCGACAGCGTTCCAAGTAGCTGCGCATCGAGTCGACGGTGTTGGCGCGGCGACAGATCACCGCCATATTTTGCCAATCGATTCCACTCAAATAGTGTTGGCGACGCAATAGATCGCCCACTAAAGTAGCCATGCCTGATTCAGAGGTGCCCACTAGCACGTCGACCCACGTAGATTGCTCAACCTTGGTCTCGCTGTGACCATCCTCTTGTGTCTCGCCTTTGACCGTAGGCTTTGGGGCCCGGTTGTGCGTCCAGCTGGCAATTTCGCGATACACTTCGCGCACCACGCCACGGAGGCGATGTTGGGTGGACAACGTAAACTGCTTCCACTGCAGCTGCGCTGCAGTGGTGGCGCCCAAATCCGCTTGACCACCCCGGTACTCTGCTATAGCCACATCCGGGTTGGAGGTTGCTAGCACTCGCACTCCCAGACTCGCCATTGCCTCTAAAAAGCGGGCAATAGCAAACGTAAAGTCCTGCAGATCTTCTACAATCACCAAATTGGGCAGCGGCAGTGGAATCACTGAGTTCGTCCCGCCCTTACCTCCGTTCCCCATTGATTGAGCCCAGCTGACTAGTGCATTACCAGCAATTTGAAGCATCCGAGCTGAATCCAAATGGGCAGTTTCAGTGGTAAAAGCTGCCTCTCCCCCGACGTATTCGGAGTAGAGAGCCGCCGCTTTTACCCACAAATCTACCCCAAAGCTCTCACCCAACAGACCTAAATCTGCAGGCAACAAACCTAGCTGGCTGGCCCTATCCACTAGGGTACGCAAACTTGTGCGTAAACTCGAAGTGTTTACCGATTCGCGATTCAAAATGCCCTCCCACTCGGGCAAATGCTCCAACAAGTATTCGCGAATCCACGCATCCTGGTGTCCGCCCGTGCTGAATTGCACTGGCTCATTCACTCCTTGATGGCGAAACCAGGCGTTTAGTACCGAGAAAGCGTGGGAGGTAGCGGATCGACACAAACGCCCACCACCGGGAGATAGCTCAGATAAAATTCCGGCCGCTAATGACTCTTCGAGTAGTTCGCTGCGCCGCCGATCGGCAGTCAGCACCACCACTGGCCCCCACTGATTTGGGCGCAGTAAATCACAATTGCCTCCCGCTGGCGCTAGCGTGTTTGCCCGAGAATCTGCACCAGTTTTCCAACTGGTTTTTGTCTGCGCCAACTCGGTCAACAAGTCCCGCACCAGCGTCGTCTTTCCCATCCCAGCACCAGCTTGCACCAAGCAATTATTTTGTTGTAGTCCAGTTAATATTTGGGAGACTGCGCCTTGCCGCTCAGCTGGTAAAACGATGGTCTCACTCATCAGCACTCCTCACCTTGCCCCACTTATTTTCTCACCACCGCTTGCCAAAATCCTGGTCAAGTCCAACAACTACTGCATGTTTAGGTTCCAGAATTTCAACATCTACAGAAATAGCTTGCTTGAATCCAACTGTTGCCGATCGGCTAGAATTAGCAGTAGAAGTTGGCGTAGCGGACGCAGAGGCTGTTTCCAGGTAAACGCAAATTGCGCTGCATAAAAATGTGCCAACTTATTTGTTGGCTGGTTTACTCAGTGGAGGATTCGATGAAGGTCGTTTTTGGAATGCGCGACATGGCTACACCTTTGTTGGTGGATGTGAATGAGGACACCGAAAGCCTTTTAGATCGCACTAAAACCGCCATCGCTGCGGGCACCGTCTTGGAATTGACCGACTCGAAAGGCGACCAACTACTGGTAAACGGTTCCACCGTCGCATTCATCCAAGTTTCTTCGGAACAAAATCACAAAGTTGGTTTTGGCCGCCCGTAGCTGTTTTTTCACCTTTCACCGTACAGACACGCTACCCATACGCGTTAGTGCCGAGGCCGTCGAACGTAGCGCTTCATGGCGCGTTCAGCCTCGCGTTTGTCCTGGGCCTCTCGCAGACTTTGCCGCTTGTCCCAGTCGCGCTTACCCTGTCCCAGACCAATTTCCACTTTGGCTCTCCCATTTACAAAGTACAATTCCAAAGGCACTAACGCCATGCCCTTGGCTTGTACCCGCTGCCCCAATTTCAAAATTTCAGCGCGATGCAACAACAGCTTGCGTTTACGAGTTGGCGCATGATTATTCCACGATCCCTGGGAATACATGGGAATATTCACGCCGTGCAGCCACGCTTCACTTCCCGCGATTTCCACCCAGCCATCCACCAGCGAAGCACGCCCCATGCGCAAAGCCTTGACCTCGGTTCCAGTCAACACCATTCCCGCTTCGAAGCGATCTTGAATGTCATAGTCGTGCAACGCCCGCCGATTCCGGGCAATTATCTGGCGCGCAGCAGCAGCCAGTTGGCGCTTTTGCGCCGCAGTTGACTTACCCTTGACTCCACCCCGACCAGCAGAATTTTTAGACACGAGCTACTTCAACCTATCCGCCAAATATGCCTCAAAATATAGAGTCACCAGACTAGTCCAAATGAGCCAAAAAATCTAGTCTAAACCCGAGTGTACCTGGCTAAGGACACCCCTGAAGCTATCAGTGCCAACAGCAAGGCGGCTACCACCAAAAATGGTGCCACAAAGAGCATATCCTCCATACCCACAAAGTTCGTCCAAGTAAACGATTGCGCTAGCCACTCGTCAATCAAGAAATGTACTCCCGCAAATAATGTGACAATTGCCAATGCCGCTCCAAACAAAGCGGCAATCGCTCCCTCAATCATGAAGGGAGCCTGAATGAACAAATTGGACGCCCCCACTAAACGCATAATTTGGGTTTCTTTTTCCCGCGCCAAAGCCGAAAGCTGGATAGTGGTGGTAATCAACAAAATCGCTGCCACAGTCATCACTACTGCTAAGCCAATTGAAAGAGCTTGACCATTTTGGATAACTTCCAGCAAAGGCTGCACCAGTTCGCTTTGATCCTGGACTTCTGCCACTCCCTCAGTAGTGGAGAACGCTTCTTGAATCACCGTGTACTGCTCTGGATCAACTAAATGGATACGGAAGGAAAAACCCAACATGTCGGCAGTAGTCCACTCAGCCAGCGGAGTATCCCCATACATCTCCTGGAAAGACTCGTAGGCATCCTCTTCGGTTTCCTCATAAACCGTATCGATGTATTGAGCCATTTCGTCAGAATTTAGACGCTGACGCACTGCTTCAATTTGTTCCTCGGTTGCAGCCTGACCATTGCAATTTGAGGATTGATCTTCGGCACCACACATGTAGATGGATACCTCAATGCGCCCATACCATTCGTCGCGCATCTGGTTCACTTGGAGTTGCGCCAAAGCAGCTATCCCCACGAATAACAGAGACACGTAGGTGACAATAACCACGGCCACGGCAATCATTTTGTTGCGAGCCAGTCCTTTGCCGGTTTCCGCCAAAATAAAACGCAGTCGCATCAGCGAGCACCCCCATACACGCCCCGATTCTGGTCGCGTACCAAAGCCCCACCATCCAATTCGATCACGCGTTTGCGCATTTGATCCACGATTTTGGCATCGTGAGTGGCCATAATGACCGTGGTACCAGAGCGATTGATGCGATCCAACAACCTCATGATGCCCAAGGAGGTCTCTGGATCTAGATTTCCTGTCGGCTCATCTGCCAACAACAGTTGCGGGCGATTGACCATGGCTCGGGCAATGGCCACCCGCTGTCCTTCACCTCCGGAAAGCTCACTGGGAAAGCGTCGATCTTTGCCTTCTAAGCCAACTAGTTCGAGTACATCGGGAACGGCTTGGCGAATAGTTTGACGAGATTTGCCGATCACTTCCATCGCTAAAGCCACATTCTCGTAGACGGTTTTAGATTCCAGTAAACGAAAATCCTGGAATACCGTGCCAATTTGTCGACGCAATTTTGGCACTTTCCGGTTAGATAGTTTGGAAACATTTTTGCCCAATACGAACACTTCGCCACTGGTAACTTTGTCTCCACGCAACACCATTTGTAAAAAAGTTGATTTGCCAGAACCAGATTTGCCGACTAAAAACACAAATTCTTCAGGGTGAATGTGTACCGACAAATCCAATAAAGCCGGTTTTTGTCCTTTGACATACACTTTCGTTACGTGTTCAAAACGAATCATTTTATTTCCTGAATTGAATCCAATCCATCCAGCTGGTCGATGATACTTGCACGGCTGAGCCTATCCGCTATTTGGTATGCCAACTGGTACGCAAATTGATATATGGACTAGCGTGCAATCTGGCACACAGTGCGGTCTATGACCTGACATGCAATCCTGCGTACTGTCCGCTGTGTTCAGTCCAATGCGCTTCATCGGACACAGCGTAACCGGCAGAGTCCTACCCCATCTCTTGCGACACGGCTTCGCATTGCATTCCTACTCAGTTCGCCGCAAATTTTCGGGTTAGTATTAGTCAAAGCCGGCGTGCAGTAGATTACCGCTGGTTCCAAGTCATAATCACATTCATCTGCCGCTGTCTTGGGTTAGTTCTGGTCTTCTCGCAAAGACTTGTCAGCCGACTTGTCCCCATTCCGTGGTCGCTTCCATTTAGCGCGAAGCTGCGCCGAGCTCAAAGCAATAGTCCAATCAGGGTTTTGCGGCAACTGCCATTTGCGCCAATGTGAAACTACAGCAAACGAGGACCCCACAATGGTCGCTATGATCATTCCCCAGGTCGCCTGATCCAAATAGAACAAACCAACCATGATCAAGGCTGAAACCAACGCGGGGGTCGCATATAGGTTGTTGCCTCCCAACACGGTGGGAACTCGTCCAGCACACACATCGCGAATCATTCCCCCGCCGACCGCTGTTGTAATCCCCAACAACAATGCTGGCATAACTCCAAAGCCAGAACCCAGCGTTTTCATTGCTCCCGTGGCTGCCCAACATCCCAACACCACGCCGTCAGCAATCAGCAAAACTACCATCCAAAACCGGTTTTCTAGCTTCCACAAAAATGCGATCAGCGCGCCCACCAATGCGGTCGCCAAATAGAATGGGTCGGTTATTGCTACCGGTGGCCCTACCTGTAACATGACGTCGCGAATAATGCCGCCCCCCATGGCCGACATGATCGCTAATACCACGAATCCCACCACGTCAAACCGGGATTCTCGCGCTATTTTACCGCCCAAGACGCCGTTTAAGAGCACGCCCGTTAGATCGATAACGCGAAAAACTATCTGGATTGCCTCCCCGTCCAACTCCATCTAGACCTCCGCCCTACTCGAATACTTTGCTTGGACGCACTGCTTGAATCCCAATTTTGGTGGATTGGCTGTACTCTAAGCGGTTGTCGTGCCAAATAACAACCCCAGCAAAAAGGTCACAGTTGCCGCTCCAAAACCAATTGCTACCTGTCGCAAAGCAAAACGCAAGGCGGATCTACCCGACAGTACTGCCACCAATGCTCCCGTAACGAATAGGGAGATTGCCACCACAATCGCCGAGGTCAGTGCCCCAGCCATGCCCTCCAAACCACATAAATACGGCAGCAGCGGCAGCAAAGCGCCAACAGCGAATGCCAAAAACGAGCTGCGAGCAGCCTGCCAAGGAGTACCAATCACTTCAGCAGAGTCAGTTTCTCGAGCAATCACCCCGACCACACTTTCCGAATCTTCCTCTGTTCCACCTAGTACAAAATTAGGGTGTCCAGCAGCTAGTTCAGTTTGGGCTTCAACTCCCGCCAAAGACAATGTCACCGTGTCTCCATCCCCTTTAGCGCTGGCAGCAAAAATTCGCGCCGCATGTTTGGCCGCCTCCTCGGGAGTTTCACCTCGAGCCCGAAAGAGCAGCTCTAATTCGTTTTCGCGCACATCCAAATCCGGTACCGCCTTAGTTGCCTGCGGATCGGGTTTAGAAGCATCCAAGAGTTCGCGCTGACCTGACACTGATACCCATTCGCCTGCCCCCATCGACAACGCGCCAGATAACAAGCCAGAAATTCCAGTGATGATGACATTTTGGGCACTCATTCCAGCACCAGCTACACCCAAAATCAACGCCAAGTTAGAAACCAGCCCGTCATTGGCTCCAAACAATCCAGCTCGTAAGGGACCAGCTAGGCGTTCCCTTGATTTGGTAGCGAGTGAGCGAACTACTTCGCCGTGGATGCGCTCATCTGCAGCCATTTGTGCAGTCGCATCCCCCTCGACGTCATAAGCACTGCGCTGTTCGGAGCGCTGAGCCAAAGCCAACACAAATACCGAACTGATGTGTTGAATCATCCAAGCAGTTAGCCGAGTGAACAGGGGTGCTTTAGGAGTCGAAGCAGCATGCTCCCCCAAGAGAATCTCCCAGTGCCGCTGGTGGCGTCTTTCAGCCTCAGCTAAACCCAAGATGATCTCCCGGTCTGGCTCATCCATTTTGGCAGCCAACGACCGATAGGTTTGTTCTTCGATTCTTTCTTCAGCTAAATACTTGCGCCAACGCCGAATCTGCCTGCGAGTAGGAGTTGCATTCATAAAACCCTGCCAACAATTTGCCAGTAACTCAACTGGTTTAGCTAACTAAAGTCACAGAACCGATAAAAGTTGACACAACCATGGTAAGCAATGATTCAATCGGGTCTTACCTTTTTGCACTGTCATTTCTGTCGAGCACAACCGAAATAATGCTCTGGTTTTGCATGCTAGTTTGTCCAGAATCCAAAATCACATTAGCGCCGCCAGCAATAGTGTTACCAGTAATGTCGCCGGTAATAGTAGTGTCACCGGTAGGATAGTCACGCTCAGCCGCAGGATGAATATAATTAGCGTCAAGCACCGGCACTTGGTCTGCTTTTACTACCAGTGGACTGTTCATTCCGAATACGCCTTGTTGCACACGGTTGACCGCGCGTTCAGTTAAGTTATAGCCCACACTTCGAACAGCTTGACCAATTTTTTCGCCAGCCGCATCCAAGGATGAAGCCACAACCGGCAAATTTCTGACCTTATGCAGGACGTATTGGATTTTTGCCCCATGTTTTTCGCTGGCTTTTATCCCCATGGCCAGGCCAACTGCCGCACCCACTAAAAAACCCATTTTCATGTCATTCAACTCCTTTTGCAGTTGCCTACCTAATTTGGAGTAACAGTAGACCGGTTTATTTCGCTCACTTCCTATTGTTTCACGCAACGCGAAATATAGTCACTGTGACAAAACACCATTGACCTGCTGGCAGTTCTCGATACTCTAGAGAGTGTGGGTGAAGTCAGGATTCAAACACCGCGCGGCCTGGAGTTATCTGGTTCCTTTGTGAACCCCGTTGACTCCAAGAATGCAGCGGTGTTGTTTTCGCACTCTTTTTTGTCTGACCGAACTTCTGGCGGACGGTTTGCCCCTTTGGCGTCGATGTATCGCTCTTTGGGATATGCGACTTTGACGTTTGACTATTCGGGGCATGGCACCTCGGATGACGCGGAAATCGAATTAGATCAGCAGGTAGAGGATTTGCGCTCGGTTTCTGGGTGGCTAGCTGATCAAGGGTTCACTAAGCAAATGATTCACGCACATTCATTCGGCACTCAAGCAGCCATGAAAGCGCGTCCCAAGCACGTACGAACCATGTTTTTGACTTCTGCGGTTTTAGGACCAAGACACTACGACTGGAACCAGATTTTTTCGCAAGATCAGCTCCAATCAATCGAGGAGAATCAGGCAGCGCAGGTAACTGACGATTCTTCCAGTGAACGAGAAGTGTTTTTGGTGAGCCGGCAAACCTTAGTGGATTTGTCTTTGACGCCTATCCAGGATTTGGCAAATGAGCTGGAAACGCCGGTCATGTTGGCATTCGACAAGGCGGATGTGAAGATGGGTTTGCTGGATTTAGCGACCCAGGCTTTTCCGTTGTTGGCGGATGGCTCGCGTATTGAGGTAGAACAAAATGCCTCATTTGCTGATCCAAAAGAGATGTCGAAATTGGTTGATTTGGCTCGCAAGTGGGTTTCTGTGCATTTGCCGGTTCAACAATGAGGCGCAAACGCAAAGATGCGCACAGATCTGGGCGTCGTCACTCTTTTGCTTTTAGCGTCGAACAATTGGCGCAGCGAGCCCAGGCTCTGCCTGTAGTCGACTACCCGGATCTGCCAGTTGTCGATCATTTGGATGAATTGACGACAGCAATCAAAACACACCAAGTGGTGATTGTGTCCGGGGAGACCGGGTCAGGAAAGACTACCCAGCTGCCCAAAATTTGTTTACAGCTAGGACGCGGGGTGCGGGGTATGATTGGGCATACTCAGCCTCGGCGTTTGGCTGCTCGTACGGTGGCGGAACGAATTGCTACCGAACTCGGACAAAGTGTGGGATGTAAGCCGGGGCAGATTGTGGGCTACCAGGTTCGCTTCACCGACGAAGTGGGGCCGACCACGTTGGTGAAGTTGATGACTGATGGAATTTTGTTGAATGAAATCAGTTTTGACCCGAATTTGTCTCGCTACGACACAATTATTGTGGATGAAGCCCACGAGCGTTCTTTGAACATTGACTTTATTTTGGGGTATTTGACTAGGCTGTTGCCACGGCGCAGCGATTTAAAGGTGATTATTACTTCGGCCACGATTGATTCTGGTAAGTTCGCCGCCCATTTCGAGCAAGCGATAGGCGAGCCTGTGCCCATTATTGAAGTGTCAGGGCGGACTTTTCCAGTGCAAATCCGTTATCGGCCTTTGGCACCAGACCTGCCGAGAAAGCTGAGCAATGGTGGTGACGCTGTTAGTGATAATGATAATCGTAACCAGATAGTTGATGCTGGTACTAGTGGCAATACGGATGGTGGTGGCTCTGCAGATAGTACTGGTGTTGATGCTGCTGAGGCAGGTGTCAGGGGTGGAATAGATGCCGACGCTGCCACAAAAGCCACGAATTGTACAAACATCGCCAGTACTACCAATGCTACAGACACCATAGACGCCGCAAATGCCACAAATACTGCCAGCGAGTTGTCGACTCTGGGATATGGCCTCGGCGAAACTATTGATCTTGAGCAGGGGTTGTGTCAGGCGGCGCTCGAATTGCTGCGAGAAACTGACGGAGATATTTTGGCGTTTTTGCCAGGTGAGCGC
The DNA here is from genome assembly GCA_965120455.1 of uncultured Actinomycetaceae bacterium. GTDB lineage: Bacteria > Actinomycetota > Actinomycetes > Actinomycetales > Actinomycetaceae > Scrofimicrobium. The sequence goes on from CBCPNB010000006.1 coordinate 40,202, forward strand.
GATATTCACGAAGCCCAATTGGTGTTAACGGATTTTCTCCACGAGCAGTGGGCGTCCAGGGGAAGCCTTCGCGAAGTGGAAATCTTGCCCTTGTTTGCTCGCCTGTCGACCAGTGAGCAGCGCCAGATCTTTGCTCCTCACCAGCGCCGTCGCATTGTTTTGGCTACGAATATTGCTGAAACTTCGCTGACTGTGCCGGGGATTCGCTCTGTCATCGACCCGGGGCTAGCCCGAATTAGTCGTTTTTCTAACAAAACTAAAGTGCAGCGGCTGCCAATTGAACCGGTTAGTCAGGCGAGCTCTAATCAGCGCTCTGGCCGGGCGGGTCGCGTCGCTCCCGGAGTAGCGATTCGCTTATTTTCCGAACGAGACTTTGCTGGTCGTAGCGAGTTTACTGAACCAGAAATTTTGCGCACTTCCCTGGCGGCAGTGATTTTGCAGATGAGCGCTCTCAAATTGGGTGAGGTTGCCAAGTTTCCCTTCATCGATCCGCCTCCTCCTCGGGCAATTCGCGATGGCTTGACCCAATTGGTAGAAATTGGTGCGCTGACAGTGGATGGGAAAATCACTAGGTTGGGTCGCCAATTGAGCCGCTTAAATGTGGATCCACGTTTGGGGCGCATGCTGTTGGAAGGCATTCACCGGGGTTGCGGGGCGGAAATGGCGGTGATTGTGGGAGCGTTATCGATTCAGGACATACGGGAGCGCCCCTTGGAACACCAACAAGTGGCCGATCAATTGCATTCTCGGTTCGCGGATCGGGACTCGGATTTTATCACCTATTTGAATATGTGGCGCTATCTGCACGTGCAGTCGCGCGATTTGTCTGGAGCAGCATTTCGGCGTTTGTGCCGTGCAGAGTTTTTGCATTTTTTGCGTTTCCGGGAGTGGCGCGACGTGGTTTCTCAGCTGCGTTCCATGTGTCAGGATTTGGGGATGCCGATTGGTTCTTTGTCGATTCCCGATCGAAAGGCACTCAAACAGGCTTTAGCAGGGGCAAGTTCACCTGATTTACCCGATAGTGACCGTGAGCCAGTCCAAACAGCGGATTCGATAGCCCAAGCTGTGGTGGAGTTTGGGTTATCCACCAAAAGTATCGATCCGATGGAAATTCATCGCGCAGTGTTAGTGGGTTTGTTGTCGAATGTGGGCAACTGGGATGAGAAGCGCCGCGATTTCGCGGGCACGCACGGCACGCATTTTGCGGTGTGGCCAGGCTCGGTGTTGCATAAGCGCCATCCTCATTGGGTGATGGCTGCCGAACTGGTGGAAACGTCACGCGTGTTCGCGCGAACGGTGGCGATTGTGCAGCCCGAATGGATTGAGAGCGCGGCGAAACACTTGGTGAAGCGCAGTTTTTCTGATCCTTTTTGGTCTAAATCCAAGGGTGCAGCGTTTGTGCGAGAACGCGTGACTTTGTCTGGCTTGACGTTGGCGGCAGACCGGCCGCGCTTGTTGTCTCAGTTGAAAAACACGGTGATCGGTCAGGGGGTGAAGACTCCTTCTCAGATTGGCACGGGATTTAGCACACCAACTAGTGTCAAAGGCAGCTTATCTGCTGGCTTGTCCACTAATTTGACCACCCTTACCCAGTCTTTGACGGCAGTTGAGTTGGCTCGAGAAATGTTTATTCGCCACGCTTTAGTGTTAGGGGAGTGGCACATACCGCCAAGTGCTGCGCAATTCGTGAAACACAATCAGCTCGAGTTGGAAAAAGCCCAGGATTTGGCAGATAAACAACGCAATCCTGCTTTGGTGCCTGACGAGTGGGCTTTGTGTAGTTTTTTTGCAACTAGATTGCCTGAATCAGTTAACTCTACTGCCACATTTGAACGATGGTGGAAAGAAGCTAAGCAAATTGATGCGCATTTGTTGGATTTACGGTTGCAGGATTTGTTGCCAACAGGCGTCACAGTGGATGAGAAAAGGTTTCCTTCCGTGTGGCCGCAAGGGCAGTTGCGTCTGCCATTGACTTATAGTTTTGCACCCGGCCAGAGCGAAGACGGGATGACAGTTAGGATCCCTTTGGAATTGTTGGGGCAAGTGCGTCCATCTGGTTTTGACTGGTTAGTGCCGGGGATGCTGTTGGATTTGTGTACTGAAATAATTAAGGCACTGCCAAAAAAGCAACGGATTTTGCTGGTACCTGCGCCGCAATTTGCTCAACAAATTGCAAAACAACTGGATCCTTTACATCCTCTGGCACGCTCTTCGGTAGGACAGGCAGCCAAAAATGCGGTACCATCACCTGGCGGCAACAGCAACACAGAAGCTGGGATTGGGGTTGGAGTTGGTACAAATGCCGCTGCCACGTTGAGAAATGACCAAGTATCAGGAGGTGACCGAGCGGATGCCCCGCCGCTAGCCGATGTAGTGAATTCTGGTCAGGATGACTCAACAAAAACTAAAGCGACTACTAAGAATGTTCATTCTTTAGCGGATTCTTTGGAGCGGCTGCAAAATTGGGGTCTGCAAAATGGAGTGATTCACCGCAGTGGAGAGCCAACTAGCACAACTCAAAATTTGAAGTCACCTCAGCAGTCGCCTACTAAATCGTCTATCCAGCAAATAGAGCAGCAAAATAGCTCTCGAGCAGACTCACAAGCTGCTGGGCACACAAAAAACACTGCTCCTGCACTGTCTTTTGCCACAGCTTTTGCGCAAGTTTGCCAACAGTTATTTGGGGTAGAAATTAGCTCTGCCCAAGTCGAGCAGGCGGCCAAGCGACTGCCGGCACACCTACAAATCAGTTTTGCGGTTACTGACCGGCGCGGAGCCATTGTTGGAGTGGAGTCAGATTTAGCGAAGCTGCAACACCAGTTTGCCAAACAAGCTGATCGGGCAGTTGGCTCAGCAGTCAAGGGAGCACTGCAACAAGCGTTAAGACAACAAAAACAGGCCAAAATTTTTGCTCAAGCCACAAAGCTAGATCAGCATGGACTCACCCAGTTTCCGCAGACGGCTTTACCGGAATGCATTGATTTAGTTCAAGGCGATCTCCCCGTGCGCGGATACCCGGCGTTGGTTGCTGAAACCACTGATGATAATTGGGCCGCAGGGGTGCAAGTCTATAACAACCGGGACGAGGCCAGTAAAAATCATTTTGCGGGGCTAGTGAATCTTTTGGCGTTGACCTTAAGGTTGCCGGAGCAGCGCATCACTACACGTTGGAGCGGTAGGGAGGCTTTGTTGTTGACTGCCAGCCCCTATCCGAGTACTGCGGCTTTGGTGCAGGATGCGCAGTGGGCGGCATCCGCCAGCCTATTGGAGAGTTTTACTGCTAACCGGTCAAATGGTGCGACAGCTATTCGCGATCGCGAAAAGTTTGACGACCTGGTGCAAAAAATGCAGGGACAATTTGAGGACTGTGTTTACGATTTGTTACGCATAGTCGTCAAAGCAGTAGAAGTGGCCGCTGCCGTGGATGAGGCTGTGGCACAGGTTTTGCAGCATTCACATGCGAATCCCGACCTGGTTGAAATTGCAAAGGACTGTCGCAGGCACCGAAACCGGTTGCTAAAAGATGGGTTTTTATCGGTTACACCGTCTAGGTACTTGGCGCATTTGGCTAGATATTTACGGGCTAATGTGTTTCGTTTGCAGCGTGCTCGCCGGGGGGCTCGCGAATTAGATCAGGATTTTGAACGTTGGGATTCGCTAGATGGAGTGCAAAAGGCTTACCAGCAGGCAGAGTTGGCCGCCAGCCAAAAGCCTTTCAATTTGCTAACTTGGCTACGTTTACAAGACATTAGGTGGCAGATCGAAGAATTGCGGGTTTCTTTATTCGCAGAACAGTTGGGAACCGCTAGAAAAGTCAGTCTCTCGCGTTTGCTGCGCGAAATCCAAAACGTGGAACGCGACAAATGAACAGAACTAAGCCACCAAGGAATTGGGCGGATTCTCATTCCGCTCCTTTAGAGAGAACTCCAGCAGAGTTGAGGGCTTATGCTCGTCAACTGTTGGATCAGCATGGGTTATCTGAGTGGAATTTGCGTTTGGATACAGCTAAGAGGCGAGCTGGGCTCACCAACTATCAGCACAAGCAAATCAGTTTGTCGAGGCTCTTGTTGTGTGCTTATCCAGAGGCGCAAATGCGCGATGTCATTTTGCACGAAATTGCACACGCCCAGGTTGGTGCCGGTCAGGGACATGGCCCTAAATGGCGGCAAGCCGCGAAAAAGTTGGGAGCTAATCCGCGTGCTTGCATCAATGACCAAAATTTACCCACCCCTGAAGCATCTTGGGTAGGTGTTTGTCCAAATTGTGCTCATGTGCGTTCACTTTACTCAGCACCACGACGAGTCACTTCGTGTGGTGCGTGTTCCAAAGAATTTGACTATCAGCGGATTTTCCAGTGGTATCACCGTGGACAAGCGGTACAGCCTGGCGGCAGCTACGCTAAGCACTTAAAGCAAATCCGTCGCGCACATAGACGTACTATCGTACAGAGTTCTCGCCTCTTCTGATGGAGACTAATGGCTACGCAATTTGACACTTAGTCTATTGCGCACCCAACCAGACTCTCTGCGAGCATTTACACCAACTAGCTGCACTACTGTAACTGGAAATACCACACCCCATCCTGCTAAGCAGCCACCGGCTCGATTCGCCCAAGCAACACTATCGATGAGTCAGGTTGAGTATCAAAACTCCAGCGCCCACTTCCACTAGCGAGTTCCAAACGCTCTAAGTCGGCTTTGGAGGATTCAAGAAAGTGAAACTGTTTGAACAAGTCACTCCACGGAATTGGTTCGTGTACCTTTTCTTCATCATTCTTTTACCGTATACACACCTAGAGTAGTCAAAGGCACTAATATTTGAGAAGCAAATAAGATACCCCGGATACCAGATTTATACACTGGAAAATCCTCTATCTTACTTGTATATATGCCATTTCTTGTATATATGCCATTTATTTTGTATCGCTTATCTGGTGGCTCAACTGTAACAACTGGTTTATACTCCGTTTCATCCTCGGAGCATCGCAGCCTACCTGCAACCGAAATGTTAATTTATGTAGGCACACTAGATACCTGTAGATGTGTGAAACTAGCATCAACGGCGGTCAGTCCAGTATCCGAAACACTTGCAAACTTAGCTAAAAACGCATAATCGAGTTCAATCATGTTAAAGAGGCTACTTTATTGACTAGCGCAAGACACAACAAGGTTTAGAATTAACTCCAAGTTTTCAATCTCCGAACCAGGCGTTAAAGATTGCGTAAAAATTCAGGTTGCCGCTGGTCGAGCAAGTCTCTTCCGCGCCCGTGTAAGCCATGAGGTCGGGCTGATACGGCGTGTAGTTGTATAAAGAAGCAGTGGCCTGATTTTCGACATAAACCCAGCTGCCGTCGCAACCTGGTCCATAGGCAATATAGTTTTCCTGTCCAGCGACGATTTCGAATTCTTCCGGCTCTTGCAAATAGATTTGGAATTGTCGCGCCGCGTAATAGATCTGGTTAGCAAATCCAAAGAAAGTGGAATCACAGTCCGTGGCGTCAGGACAGCCATACCCGGTAGCGATGTTGTAACGATCCGCCGTTAAATCTGTCCCTGAAACAGTAATTAGGCTTTGTTCTTTTTGGGTCAAAGTGATGAGAACTTGTGGATTGATCCCACAGGCTAGTGCAGCTTTGTAAATGATTGCGGCAGCAGTTTCATCTTCACCCCCCTCATACGCGCTGCAATATTGGTCAGCGGGATGACCATCCGTTGTTTCAGTGTAGTCAGCTAAGCAGACAGTGCCATCCGCCCCAGGTTCGCATCCACCGTTCCACTCCTCAATGAATTCGGCGATTTCTTCCTGGCTCATGGCTTCAGTGTCGTAAAAGTCTTCATCTGAAATGATGTATCCGGCCTCAAACCCCGTGTAGTCCAGCACGAGGCCGCTACCCGCCGTACCGGAAGCATCTCCTGCGCCATCTTGCGCACTGTAAATCAGATCCGCTGCCCCCAGCCAATTGACAAATTTGCCTAAAACGGTAGAAACCCCCCAAATAGCACCTCCGAGCAAAGCAATCGAAACGATGGTGGAAATAATGATGCGCTTAAGGTCTCGATGGTAGCCACCATGATTGTTCTGTGCAGTTGGGGACGAATCAGAAGTTTGTGTTTGGGTCACCGAATTTCGCCCTGAGCTTTATCCTGTATTGTCGACAGATAGTCGACTATGTGTGGTGCGCCAGCAGTCAATAAGTGGTAGGTTTCTTCAAAATCTGCCAAATCCCCATACCAGGGGTCAGCGATGTCCAATTCCACACTTCCATCTAATTCCAATTCCTGTCCCGAATCAGGTGTCAGACCGAACTCAAAGCTGCGATAGAGGCAAATATTTGACGTATCATCGATGCCAGAAGTAGTAGCTAATTGCAACAGCGACCGGTAGTGCACTCTGGTCATTGCTAAAACCAAGTCGCTGGTCTCTAGGTCAGACGGCTCAACCCGCCTGGCCGAATGTTCGGGCAACTGGTATCCGTGTTCGCTGAGCACTTTTTGTGCCCGGGGATCCATAGGATTTCCATGTTCTTCGTCGCTTATCCCCGCTGAATCCACGATTGCCGGAACACCAGCTTCTGTGAGGGCACGCTCTAAAATCACCTGCGCCATCGCCGAGCGGCACACATTTCCCGTGCATACCGTTAGAACGCGAACTGGCATGGGTGAACTCCTCAATTTTCGTTCAAATCAGGCGCCTTTCAAAATAGCCGATTTTTTTCCTAAAACCAAGCACTTCCAGGACTCCACCAGGTTTTTGTCGAATTAGCCTGCCACTAAATGTTGTTGTAATTCGGATAAATTCTCGCGCATAGCACTGAGATAATCTAGGTTTTGCCCATTTTTAGTGGGCTCAGTTTCTAAAGTCAGAATTGGCGAAATCTCTAGTTCCAGTAGATCTGCGTAGTTTTGCACTGTGGACGTATCTTCGTCGGCATCGTAAAACAAGGTAGTTGCGCCACTAGCTTGCGCACTTTCCGCTACAGACAGCAATCTAGCTGTGGATGGTTCTTCCTCTGGGTTTACTCCCCGAATTCCTAGTTGTTCCAATCCATATGCATCCGTCAGGTAGCCAAAGGCTTCGTGGGTCACCACCATGGTGGCTCCAGATAAGTCTGCTAGCGTATTGGCAAATTCTTGGTCCAGTTCGCGCAAAGCGGACTCCACCGTCTCAGTCCTTTCTTGGATTTGGGTGGCGTTTTCAGGACTAACCTCCGCTAACTTGGCGCCAAAAGCTGCCGCAATGTCAGCCATTAGGCCAGGATCTAGCCAAATATGCGGATCGTCAGTGCGTACCCGTTCTGTTGGCACCACATCCATGGCGTCCAAAGCCGTCACTCCGGTGGAAGACACAGCCTGCCCCATTGAAGTTTGAAATCCTGACCCCAAGTACAGCACCAGATCGGCGTCAGAGATTTCTTGTACCTGTGATAGCGACAATTCCAGGTCGTGAGCCTCCCCTCCTGCTTGGGTGGCATTGGTGACTTCACCCAGATCGCCGACAATTTCGCTAGCAATGTAGTACAGCGGATAGAATGCAGCCACCACTTGCAGATCGCCAGTTGCCTGCTCGCCAGACTGACTAGTTGTGGTGTTGGCGCAGCCCGTTAGTGTGCCCGATAGTAGTCCTAAGGTCAATAGAAAAGCGCATCCCTTGGTGGAACTTCCCTTGGTTGAACGCATATTTCCTCATTTCTGCCGCATATTTATCCGAGTTAGCTACAGCCATAAAGTTCCCTGTCAAAACAATCTTATTGATAATGATTTTCATTTGCAACTGGCTCAGGGAAATTGCCGTTACCGATGAGAAGACAAAGAAGCAGCAGGGGAAAAATTTCAAAACTGCCCTCCCCTGAAGAAACGCTCTTCTTTTTTGGTTCAGATGAGTCTCTAGCTGCTGGACTGAAAAGAGAAATGACTTGGTCGGGGCTCTCTGCCGCTCAGGTAGCCCAAAAAGCCAAAGTCAAAGAAAGCGATATCCAACGGATTCTAGCTACGGGCAGGGCGCACCCCAATATTCTGATCAACGTGTTCAGAGTATTTTACATCCAACTGGTGTCAGTCCCCTCAGAGTGGAAATAGCAATGAGCCGAAGGCAACCAGCGCGGCAAGAATTTTTACACGCCTGGCTAGAAGACCAACATGTTGGAGTGTTTACCCGCGTTTTCGATGCAGTAACTTTCGAATACGACAAGGCTTTGTCCCATCCAACTAGTTTGACCCTGCCGGTAAATGGAAGCTGGACGAGAGAGGCTCCTAAACGGTTTCTAGAAAATCTGCTTCCTGACGATCCTCGACTGCGCAAAATCATGGCTAGCCACGTTGGTGCAAAAACGAGCGACACTTTTGATTTACTGGACAAACACTGACGTAGCTGGTGGTATGGTCCTTTCTAAAAAGGACATCGCTCCCAGTATTTCACCAGCAAGGCTTCGCCTAGCTGCTAACGACGAATTTGCTGCCCGAATTTCGAGATTGGAAAACTCACCCGACGTCTGGTGAAGCTATCAAGATGGAGTTAGATTCTCGTTTTAAGGGCCTCTTAGAAATCCCAGTCTTCGTCCTCTGTGTCTACAATTTCGCCGATCACATAGCTGGAGCCGCTCCCGGAGAAAAAGTCGTGGTTTTCGTCCGCGTTTGGACTCAAGGCAGCTAGGATTGCCGGATTTACATCCGTTTCCTCAGCCGGGAACAAAGCTTCATAGCCTAAATTCATCAAAGCCTTGTTGCCATTGTATTTGAGGAACTTGAGCACGTCACCGGTAAGACCGAGTGGGTCGTAGAGTTCACGCGTGTAGTTTTCTTCGTTCTCATACAACTCGTAGAGCAACGTGTAAGTGAAAGATTGCAGCTCGTCTAAACGCTCTTGAGATGCATTCCGGTTGTTTACCTGATACTTGTAGCCAATGTAGTAACCGTGCACCGCTTCGTCGCGGATAATCAAACGAATCAAATCCGCCGTATTAGTGAGTTTCGCGTGACTCGCCCAATACATGGGTGCATAAAAGCCCGAGTAGAACAAGAAAGATTCGAGCATGACGCTAGCGATTTTGCGCTTCTGAGCATCATCTCCCTGATACACATTGTTCACGATTTCAGCTTTGCGCTGCAAATAGGGATTTGCCTCACCCCAGGCAAAAGATTCGTTGATCTCCTTTGTCGAGAGCAAAGTGGAAAAAATCGAAGAATACGACTTAGCGTGCACACTCTCCATGAACGCAATATTCGTGTACACCGCCTCTTCGTGAGGAGTTAGCGCGTCCTGGATAAGTTTGACTGCACCAACTGTACCCTGCAATGTATCTAGTAGAGTGAGCCCCGTATACACGCGGTTAGTCATAGTTTTTTCGGCAGCGCTAAGAGTCTGCCAGGATGGCAGATCGTTGGAAACAGGAACCTTTTCTGGTAGCCAAAAGTTACCAGTCAAGCGATCCCAGACTTCCTGGTCTTTGCTATCCCCAATCTTGTTCCAATTGACAGCCGAAAAGACATTACCTTCTCGGCTTATAGTTCCTCCTGGCGTAAGCACACTACCAACATAGCAGCACTCTTCTAAACGTGCTTGTCCGCCACGCTTTTCCGGCAGCCGAGAGGAGCATAGCAACCCACATATTTCCCAGCTGTACTGCCTGCTAGAGCGACATTTTTCTCTTTGGGGACGATGCCCTAGACCCTTGCCAGGAACGCCTTCTCTCAGCAAGAAAATAGTCCTGTTTACCCAGTCTTCAGATACCAATCAAGTCTCTAAAGTTGTGCATCTAAGCTTTTCTGACTTATACCTCAGTAAAAATCTTCGCCATGATCTTCCATCCGTTTTCGTCTTTCTTCATAACGTGGTAATCCACATAATCTACCCCAAAGTAATTTTCCAGAGTGATTCGGATGACCGCAACATCATTCACCACATCCAACACATCGACACGGGCTTTGGAATCCGTCGGGCCAGCCTGGGTCGCCTCGTCAAATAGGGTCTGGATGGAGGCACCGTTGATGGTGGCGTTTTCATGGAACGCGGACTTCATCATCTATCCATCACCTTCAGCACAGCCATCTACATACAACTGTGCAGCGTGCAGGATTTCTTCATAGTCCTTCAGTTTCGCGTTGCTCATTTTCAATTCCTCTTTTTTGAACGATTCAAAGCATAAAAAACTGCTCTTTTACTTTACACGCTTTTGCAGTAGGTTTGGACGCCAAATGCCATAGTATTCTCGTTGTACTGGCATTTAGTAATCTTCCGCTTCGTAATTCCCGGGCTGCAGACAATGGCAATGCAGCTGTGGGCGCGGATTTTGATGAAACTTTCCTCCACCTCGGCCAGTTCAATGTTGAACTTGGCGACTTTATCTGTATTGCGCCCGGCGATGCTGCCGCAACCAAGTACAGCGTCTACCATCCCTGCACCAGGGATGGTAAGAGTGCCCTTTTGGTGGTACTCACCATCTCACCGTCGTAATCTGACCACAGCGTAAACGTCATATTCGAATTGCGGGAGAGATAAGGTCACCAAGGTACCGTAACAAGATTAGTGGAGCCATCCGGCTTTCGTGGGCATCCACTGTTACCGACTTGAGGGAAGTCAGTTAAGAAGCCTTAGGCAAAGTGATTTTTCCGTTGAAATCAATTCATTCTACCCACCAGATAATCAGCGTACCCTCAACATATACAGTCAAGAATCGGCCAATGTACGGCAACAAAATAGGAAACCCTCAGAGAAGTTCCCTCCCCCCACACACAACTTCGCAACCTGCTTCAAAATCTGGATATTACTAAGGCCAAAAACGACACAAGTTTTACTAATGAAATGGACAATCTAAACTAGCTCGAGCTAGAAACGGAGTTAATCAATTGGTATGACCCACTGTTATTCAACACAAACAATTATCATGCATCGTAATAAACGGGCTCTGTGAGCACTACCCATACAAGCTTATCCACCAAATCAGCAGAAGACAAACAGACTCATTAGTAAATAATACGATTCATAGACAGAGAGAAAGGAAGCAGCTAAATGCCAGACACACGAAATATACAGGAGACACAAGCTCAAGATGTACCGGATGGACAAAACACGCTAGGCTCACGGGACTTGCTCCCAAACCCGCAAGCTATGCCCTTGAGCGAGCAGCTGATATCGGCGATTCGCAGCGAAAACGACCGCGACTTACAGCGTCAAATCGCCGAAAACGCGGTGGCCAGTGTTGGACTAAAACAAGTGTCGCTCAACCAGCGCAAAGTCCATCAAGCTCAAAGTGCGATGTCGATCAAGCTAGACGACTGGAAAGTTACTTCCCAAAAACGCTCCGGTAGGTGCTGGCTCTTTGCCGCTCTCAACCTGCTGCGCTCTAAAACCATGGTCAAGCTCGGCGTAAAAGACTTCGAATTCTCCCAAGCACACGCCTGCTTTTGGGATAAATTTGAGCGCGCCAACTATTTCCTGGAAACCATGATTTCACTGGCCGACCAGCCACTCAACTCCCGCCTCATCCAATTTTTGCTAAAAGACGTGCTCAGTGACGGCGGCCAATGGGACATGCTGACCTCTATCTTCTTAAAACACGGTGTCGTACCCAAAGAAGTCATGCCCGAAACCCACGCTTCATCCAACACTCACGACCTGAACGTACAATTGCAAAAATTGTTGCGCCGCAGCACCCTAGAACTCAGAGACATCACCAACAGCGGCCAAAGTCCAGAAAACATTCAGGCCGCTAAAAATCGGGTTCTCTCCCAAGTGTATCGGATTTTGTCGATCAACTTGGGAACTCCCCCTACCTCTTTCAACTGGCAGTGGCGCGACGACAAAGGCGAATTCCACAATGGCGGCACTTTGACTCCACTAGAGTTCTTCGCCCAATACGTGGATGTCGATCTGACCGAATACGTGTGTTTAGTGGACGACCCTCGTCCAGCGCACCCCAAGGGCCAAACCCTGACCGTGCAGCACTTAGGCAACACTATTGGCGGACGGGAAACCATTTACCTAAATATCGACATCGATTTGATGAAACAACTCGCTCAGGACACGCTCGTCGCAGGAGAGCCAGTGTGGTTTGGTTGCGACGTCAGTCAATCCTCCCACCGCGACCAAGGTTTGCTAGTATACGACGTGTTCGCCTACAACCAAATTTTGGGCGTCGACCTGCACACCACTAAGGAACAACGCGTCATCATGGGAGACTCTGCCATGACCCACGCCATGCTTTTTACCGGTGTGGACGTCAAAGACGGAAAACCTGTTCGTTGGAGAGTTGAGAACTCTTGGGGTGAAGACGTTGGCAACAAAGGCTTTTTCGTCATGGACGACCAGTGGTTCACCGAATACGTCTTTGAAGTCGTCGTCAAAAAAACCCAGCTCCCCGCCGAACTGCAAGCGGCTCTAGATAGTGAACCAATCGAGTTGCCCGCCTGGGATCCAATGGGCGCACTTGCCTGAAATACCCCCAAAACCTGGACGGACTTGTATTGCGTTCTGACCCAGTCGACGCGAATTCTCGGGTTAACAGCGGGTTAGAGCCAGCAGCATTCCACCGTCGTCAGTCTAGGAAGAGCCCAAACTGCCAAAAAACAAGGGAAACCTTACTTAGCAAAGGCAAAAGTGGCTGTAAGTCAGCGAAATGCCCTAATTTTAGACCCATGTCGCGATTGACAGCCACTGCCTGGTTTACTTCCGGTTGTTTAGCCTTTAGCCCAGGCTTAGACTTCCGAGACTCGCAGCAGGGCCTTTACCGTGCGGCGCTGATCCATATCCGCGTAGGCCTCTTGAATCTGGTCGAGCGTGTACTCCCTGGTGAAGACTCGCCCCGGATTGATGTTGCCCTCCAGCACTTCCTGCAACAAGTTGTAAGGGGCTCGCTCGTCGTAGGTGCGCACGGGAGCCGGGCCACCACGCAAACCACGATTCACGTAAAAAGTAGCTTCAGCGTCAATGCTCGTGCCGTGCGGCACTCCTACTCGCCCAACGATCGCTCCTGGGCGACCTACCTGCATCGCGGTGTCCAAAGCTAGGCCAGTGCCCACGCACTCCAAAACCGCATCAGCGCCATAGCCACCAGTCATGTCCAGGACGCGTTGTACCGCCTCCTCGCCGCGCTCAGCCACAATGTCGGTGGCCCCAAACTCGCGGGCCAACTGCTGGCGATCCGCGTGCCGACTCAGCGCAATAATGCGTTCTGCACCGCACAATTTGGCAGAAAGCACGCCACACAACCCGACTGCACCGTCGCCAACTACCACGGCCGTATCCCCGGATTTGACTTCAGCGCTAACCGCCGCATGGTAGCCAGTACTCATCACGTCGGACAAAGTCAACAGTGAAGCCAACAAGTCGTCAGAAAACTCTTTGGCATCACCTGGTACCACCACTAGTGAACCATCGGCCTGGGGAGCCACCAGATACTCGGCTTGGCTCGCACTGAGAAAACCGCCGTGCGGACAAGACGACTCAAAACCAGCCTGACACACCGGGCACACACCACAACTGTGCGGAAAAGGAACAATCACAAAATCCCCGACCTGGACGCGTTTTACGTCCGCCCCGACTTCCTCCACCACCCCGATAGCTTCATGGCCGGTCGTACTATTCGGTTCAGCAGACCCATCCCGATACCACCACAAGTCAGACCCGCACACGCACGAGCGCACCACTCGGACAATCGCCTGGTTGCTATCCGTTATCACCGGTTGCGGACGCTCCTCAATGATCATTGAGCCTGCCTGCTTGAAAATTGCTGCTTTCACGGTTTTCCTTTTCGGTTGACTACTCACTAAGCATTATCGATACTGCAAACAATGGTGCAGCAATGCCTGGACCAGCAATCGTCCTGACAAATACCCACCTTAAAACGCGTTATTAGCGTTATCAGCACGACGCTAGAGTCCTATTGTACCAAGAAAATCGGGCAGCCACAAATATCAGTCCGGGGCGTTTGCACTCCAAATGCGGGACCAACCGGCACTACTCCACCCTCCTTGTTGACCTGAGCCGCCCGGTTGGCATACTTGTCGGCCGCCTCATTCAAGTTGTGACCCGCATGCCCCTTCACCCACTCGAAAGTAACATTTCGCTCCTGCAATTGAGCATCCAAACGTTGCAGTAGCTCTAAATTCTTGATCTCGCCTTTAGTGGATTTTTTCCAGCCTTTCGCTTTCCAAACCGGCATCCACTTCGTCACACAATTGATGACATATTGCGAGTCACACAAAATGCGCAAAGGCTGTTGCTGTAAGTTAGCCGCTTTAGTGGCCATCAATACTTGTAAAACAGCAGTGAGCTCCCCAATATTGTTGGTACCTATAGTCCAACCCCCGGCATCCCACTCGCCATTTTCCCCAATCCAGGCCCAACCTGAAGGCCCAGGATTGCCCAAAGATGAGCCATCGGCCGCAACAGTAATCATGCGCCCAAAGTACACCGAAGATCCCCAATCGCCAAAGCCTTACCTGATCGACATCCTCAGTGCACTTCGGGCGCACTAACTAGCACGCGTAGCTGTTTTCAGCAAACTACAGCGATGCTAGAGCCTCAACTGGACTGACCCGAGCTGCCCGCAGGCCCGGCAAAATGGAAGCCAAAATAGCAGCTATCACGGCGATAACCACCACTATGAATAACTCCGACAAGGGAATCACCAAAGACATCGTGCTGCTGATTGGCAGAGACAACACTCCAATCACCCCAAACACGGTACCAAATACCAGACCTAAAACGACTGCCACAATTGACATCACCAGGGATTCAACCGTGAGCATATTCATCATCTGTCGTTTAGACATGCCCACTGCCCGCAACAAACCGTTTTCTTGTGTGCGTTCAACCACCGACAAAGACAATGTGTTCGACACTCCCACTAGCGCCACCAAAACTGACACCGCCAGCAAGGCGACAACCACCAGCAAAACGCCCGACACCATGGAACCAATCGAGGCTCTAAACGCCACGCCGCCCCCAAAAGACAGCTGATCACTCACGTCACTGATCCGAGCCAGCACATCCTGGTAGTCATCGGGATCCTCCAACAGCATGACCACGCCCAAAGTCTGGGTTTGACTGGTTAGCATCTCTAGCGTGGACTGGGACACCAACAGGTATTCCATGTAATACATCGTCCCAGCCAACATCATTTCTGTCTGGATAGTTTGCCGATCCACCACATTCAAAGTCACGCAAGTGTCACTGACACAAACCTCAGCCTCATACGGTTCTGTGGAATACGCAGCAGTGATTGCAGCAATTTCCCCATCCCCCACCGGTTCGAAGTCACCGCGCACCACTTCCGACAAGTCGTCCACAGCTACTACTGCTACCTGCTCATACGGCACGAAGGAATCGCCGTTTTGGCTCTTGACCAAAACGTCGGTGACAACACCCTGTAGTTCAACCGTTTTGGACACTCCCTCGATCTGCTGCAGAGAGCTCACCACGTCACTGGATAAAACTGGCTGATCAGGATTGCCCACCACCAAATCTAAAGGCGCGTTGTGATCCAAACCATCAGTAGCCGTGGACTCCACCGAGCGGGCCCCCACCAACATCATGGAAATCAAAGCCACGCCAATAAAAACCGCAGTTCCAGTCGCCGCAGTCCGGCGCGGATTCCTGGCCGTATTCAAAGTAGACATCCGCCAAATCACGCCCCTGCCAAATTTGCCAATCCCAGAAGTCAACATCGGCATAATCGCAGCCACGAACATGGTGGAAGCAATCGCACCCACCAAACAAGCCAAGACAATCAATCCAAAACGCATTAAATAACCACTAGAATTCGCGTCTTGCCCAGCCGCTAAGTAGGCAGCAAAGCCAAGGCTCACAACCAACAAAATAGCGCTCACTATCCCCATGATGATGCGAGGTTTGCGTGCATCTAAGCCGGAAACCGCAGATTTTTGCAGTGCCTCAATTGGTCGAGCCCGTCCAGCTAAAGCTGCTGGACGCAACCCGGCCAACACGGTAAAGACCACTCCCACAATTCCCGTGATCAACAAAGATGGCACAGTTACCATCGATATGGCCTTGACGTAGGGGGTGACAATACCGAGCGCCGCTAAAATCGCGCCACCCACTAACACGCCCACAACTAAACCGAGGAGTGAGCCAACCAAACCGACAACCGCGCTTTCTCCCACAATCATGCGTTTAACCTGTTTACTGGTCGCCCCCACACAACGCAGCAAAGCTAATTCGCGCTGACGCTGTTTCACAATCACCTGGAAGGTAGAAGAAACAATGATCATAGCCACTGCCGCTGTAATCACCGGGAAAATCATCAACACCGAAGTCATCGCCGACGTAGTCAAATTAATCTGTTTGAGCATGAATTCGCGGTATTCCTCCCCCGCAGTCACCACGTCAGCTGCTTGGTCGGAGTCGATCCAACCTTGCTCCACCATGGCTGAGCGCAACGCCTCTACCAGCGCATTTTGCTCAGCTTCGCTAACGTCTTCGCTGTCGCTAAAAACGAGGTAGAAACTGGGCATATAGTCAGGGTTGATGCGCATCATCCCTTCCACAGTCACATAAGCCTCGATGTCCCCCGTCAAGTAAACGTAGGCAAAATTTTGCGTCGAAAATAGGCCGCTAACCTCAAACGTGCTTTCGGTGAAACTATTGGCATCTTCGTCGACGTTAATTCCCAGTACACTCGTTGTACCCTGAACCTGCACTTGGGTGCCCACAGAAGCACCAATTTCTTCAGCTAGCTCTTCGGATAAAATGATCTCTGTACTAGAACTAGGCGCATTGCCCTCGGTGATTTCCACTTCCACGCTGCTAGCAGTCCCTGGATACACAGACGCGTACGGCAAACCGCCTTCAACTTCCTGTTCACCATTGCTCAAATCGAAGTAAGTGCCACCAAAAGTGTCGACCTCACTCACCCCATCGACCTTTTCTAAAGTGTCAATCACTTCGTCAAAGGTCAAGGCTTCGTCTGAACTGGGATAAAACTGCAAAACTGCATCGGCCTTGTCCAAGCCTCCCGCCAAAAGCGCTGACTGAATTAATGAGCCAATTCCTTGCCCAAACATGAATGTTGTCACCACGAAGGCAACCGCCACCGCCACACCAAAACCTGTTGCCACATACCGGCGACCGTGGTGGCGCAAACTTGCGCGAGTCAAATGATTCATCAAGCCACACTCTCTACTTCTGCCGCACTAGGACGATATAAGTCGTGCTGGATTTCGCCGTCGCGAACCACCAGTAAGCGGTCAGCTCGCTGAGCACAATGCCGGTCGTGAGTCACCATAATGACCGTCTGCCCTAACCCATCGACTGCTGAACGCAGCATCGACAACACTTCGTTAGCCGACTTAGAATCCAAATTCCCCGTTGGCTCGTCGGCCACCACTACTGCTGGACGAGTAATTAGAGCCCGCGCCAAAGCCACCCGCTGCTGCTGGCCTCCCGATAACTCTGAGGGAATATGCGTCAACCTATTTTCAATCCCCAACGCGTGCACGATCTGGGTAAACCAGCCAGAGTCAATCTTGCGTTTATTCAAACGAACTGGCAGCAAAATATTGTCTTTTGCGTTCAAAGTGGGAATCAAATTAAAGCTTTGAAACACGAAGCCAATCCGTTCACGGCGAATCTGAGTCAACTGATTGTCGCCCAAATAGCCCAGTTCAACCCCCTCTAAACGCACTGACCCGGAAGTCACCGTGTCCAAGCCAGCTAGCATGTTTAACAGAGTTGACTTTCCCGATCCTGACGGCCCCATAATGGCTGTAAACATGCCGGCGAAAAAATCCACATTCACCGAATTCAAAGCCACGACCCGGCTTTCGCCTTGCCCATAAATTTTGCTGACTTGTCTTAGCGACACAACTGGAACCGGACCGCCCTCTGATCCTGATGTGTCCGAAGATGGATGATCAGTTGTAGTCGGCATTGACGCAGACATAAAAACTCCTAAACTATTTGCCGTCTTATCGCTCCCCAAATTGCTTCGGCAGATCTATGCTCACCTTGATTTGGAGAAATTTGGGATGTCTTTAGAATGCCGTGTTTTGGCCGAGCCACAAAATAGCTAAAACGCTGACAGTACCCAAAAAAGTTTCCATCCCTGAAAACTTTCAGGGTTCACCCTGAGGGATTCTATCCAGGATTGGGGATTTCTACCCGCAGCTGGACATGAACTAGAACTTTGCTGACTTGAACCCTGAATTTTGCCTGAATTTATCAGCCTGGTCGTGTTTTCAGCAGTGGAGTACGAGCTGAACAAGATGGTCGAGCTAAATTCTATGAGTTTTATCCACCAGGTAAGCTAGCCTCATGTCTAATTTTGGTTCTAAACGCTTGCTCAATCGCCCTAAATTTGGCAATGACGCTGATTTGCTGCACATTCTCCGGCGTTTAGATGGTGCAACTTATGGAGCCTACCGGCAGGTAATCGGCCAATGGGATTACGGCAGATTCAAAGTAGCGATTGATAGAATTCAAGCTGACCCCTATGCTCCGCCTTCATCAGTGCGGATCCTACTTTCGCCCACCGCCATGAACTTACCGTCCGAATTATTGGAGACTATCGATACTCGCCTAGCTGTAGGCGACTTTCTCAATCGCTCTTTTGGCCGCAATATTTTGGAGCACGCCAACTCCACTGGCAAAGAACCAGCTTTGAGTATTGCCCGGGTAAGTCCTGAAATTTTGCTGCGCTCGGCGGTAAATGTACAGCCTAACCAGGTGGAGTTGCGCATCCAGGTGCAAATGCCTGCACGAGGGCGGCGGATTCTAGGCCACCAAGCGGCAGAGATTTTTGACGTCGACTTGGTCGAAATTGCTGCCAATACTTTGGATTTCACTAATCAGACTTATCTGGCTGAATTGACTAAACACGTGCAGACTTTGGTGGATCACCGGATGTTGCAACGAATTTTGGAGGAGCGCAATTGGATAGCTTTTGTGGCTAATGGAGCGGTTTTGCCGCGACGCTCTGGGGTTTCACAAGCGCCTTTGAGTAACGCTTTGCCATTTGAGTCGCCCGCTTCTTTGTTGCAGTCAGTGGAATTGCCCTACGCAGGCACGGTGACCGGTATGGCGATTCCAGCTGGAATCACGGTGATTGTTGGCGGCGGCTATCACGGCAAATCGACACTACTGCAAGCGATTCAGCGAGGAGTCTACCCGCATGTGCCTGGAGATGGCCGCGAGTTGGTAGCCACTTTACCGGAAGCCATGAAGGTACGCGCCTTCGATGGGAGACCAGTGGAAAAGGTGGATGTATCTCCCTTTATCAACCATTTGCCTTCCTTAGCGGAAACTACTCGCTTTAGTTCTCAAAATGCTTCGGGGTCTACTTCTCAGGCGGCAGCAATTATGGAAGCCATTGAGGCTGGTGCTACTGCTCTCTTGCTCGACGAAGATACTTCAGCAACGAATTTGTTGATTCGCGACGAAAGAATGCGGCGTTTAGTCTCTAACGACCAGGAGCCGATTACACCGCTAGTCGATCGCATCCGCGCCTTGTGGAGAGCTCGAAAAGTTTCGGTTGTCTTGGTGATGGGTGGTTCTGGAGACTATCTGGATGCAGCCGATTTTGTGTTACAGATGGACTCGTATCGGTGCCTAGATGTAACTGAGAGGGCGAAATATTTGTGCAGTGAGTTGCCTCGCCAAATTACAGATGTCGATGAATTTGCCGAGCCAACTACTCGTTGTCCGCTGCGTTTGCGCAAGACTTCGAATCGTCCCAAGACGAAGGCGAGTGGCACTTCCCAGTTCGCTTTGGATCGCCAGAGCGTGGATGTAACGGATGTGGAACAAATTGTCGACGCAGGGCAGACTTTGGCGATTGCTTGGGCAGTGCGCGGCGTGTTGGAACAGCTGGCTGATGCCCGCACCCCACTGCCAAAGCTGTTGGAGGACTTGGAACGCCGCTTAGATCAGGGTGGATTGGATGCTTTGGTGCAATTTGGAGTCCAGCCCTCTCCAGCTTTTTTGGTCAGGCCGCGACGCTTGGACGTAGCAGCCGCCATCAATCGGTTTCGAGCCCTCGAAATTACGTAAATGCTTTACAGCATGCAGGAAACGCATCCTTCAACTTCGGTGCCTTCCAATGCCATTTGGCGCAGCCGCACGTAGTACAAAGTTTTGATACCTTTCCTCCACGCGTAAATATAGGATTTGTTGAGCTCGCGGGTAGTCACCGTATCCGGGTAAAACAAAGTCAATGACAACCCTTGGTCAACGTGCTCTGTGGCCGCTGCATAGGTGTCGATAATTTTTTCGGGACCGATTTCGTAGGCATCCTGGAAATACTCTAGGTTGTCGTTGGTCATATAGGGAGCTGGATAGTAGACTCGCCCAATTTTTCCCTCTTTGCGGATCTCGATTTTGGAGGTAATGGGATGAATCGACGAAGTGGAATGGTTGATGTAGCTAATTGATCCGGTTGGCGGCACCGCCTGGAGATTCTGGTTGTACAACCCGGTCTGAGCAACACTTTGGGCTAGCTGCTGCCAGTCAGCCGGAGTGGGAACTTTGACACTTGACCTAGCAAAAATTTGACGGACTTTTTTGGTTTTGGGCTCCCAACTGCGGGTAATATACTTTTCGAAGTACTCGCCTGTTGCATACTTTGACTTTTCGAACCCAACGAAGGTTTCACCGCGCTCTTGAGCCAATAAATTGGAGGCTCGCAAAGCCTCGTAAGCCACGCACATGAAATAAGTGGAAGTAAAATCTAGGGCTTCCTCGGACCCATAGTAGATGTGTTCGCGAGCCAAAAAGCCATGCAAATTCATCTGTCCTAAACCAATTGCGTGGCTGCGTTGATTGCCTAATTGCACCGATGGAACCGCGTCAATATTCGATAAATCCGACACCGCAGTTAAAGCTCTAATCGCCCGCTCAACGGTAGCAGAAAAATCGCTAGAATCCATGGCTTTGGCAATATTTAGTGAGCCAAGATTGCAAGAAATGTCCTTACCGACATGCGCATACGACAAGTCGGGATTGTAAGTGGAGGCTTCGGATACCTGTAAGATTTCCGAACACAGGTTACTCATGCTGATTCGCCCAGCAATCGGATTAGCTCGATTCACCGTGTCTTCAAACACGATATAGGGATATCCAGACTCGAATTGAACTTCGGCTAAGGTTTGGAAAAATTTGCGAGCATTTACCCGCTTTTTGTGGATGCGCGGATTTGCAACCAACTCATCGTAGCGGTCGGTAATCGACATCTCACTAAATTCGATACCGTACTCACGCTCAATGTCGTAGGGGCTAAATAGGCACATGTCTTCGTTGCGTTTAGCCAAGTGGAAAGTGATATCGGGGATAACTACGCCCAGAGCCAAAGTTTTGATACGGATTTTTTCGTCCGCGTTTTCGCGTTTAGTGTCCAAGAAAGCCATGATGTCGGGATGGTGGGCGTGCAAATACACGGCTCCAGCCCCCTGGCGTGCTCCCAACTGGTTGGCGTAGCTAAACGAGTCCTCCAGCAATTTCATCACTGGAATCACGCCTGAAGACTGGTTCTCGATGCGCTTGATTGGCGCCCCTTGCTCGCGCAGATTCGTCAAACATAAGGCCACGCCTCCGCCGCGCTTGGACAGCTGCAGTGCTGAGTTCACACCGCGAGCAATCGACTCCATGTTGTCCTCGACTCGCAGCAAAAAACAGGACACTAATTCACCGCGAGCCGCCTTGCCAGCGTTCAAAAACGTGGGAGTAGCAGGCTGGTAACGGCCAGACATTATTTCATCGACTAAATCCAACGCTAATTGCGTGTTTCCTTGCGCCAAATAGAGAGCGACCATGCTGACTCTGTCTTCGAAGCGCTCCAAGTATTCTTGTCCGTCAAAAGATTTCAACGTGTATGACGTGTAATACTTGAAGGCACCGACAAAAGTGGAGAATTCAAAATTCCATGCATAAGCGTGCCGATACACTTTCAGCACGTCTTCTTCAGCATATTGGGCGAGCACTGGCGCTTCGTAGTAGCCCTCTTTGACTAGAGCCGCTAACCTTTCCGACAAAGTGTCGTATCGGCGCAGTTTGGGAAAAACTTCGGTTGCCAGATAAGCCGCCGTAGCCTGACGATCCGCATCGAATTGGATCTGGCCATTGGCGTCGTACAAATTCAACTTCGCATTCAGCGCGTGGTAGTCGAGGTCTTGCGTGTCTGCCAAAATTTTTCCAATCCTTGTTGAACGACTTTTACGTCTTCAGCTGTGCCTAAAAGCTCAAATTTGTACAAATGTGGAACCCGGACTTTGTGCGAAATGATGTCTCCCGCCAGACAGTAGGCTATCCCAAAATTCGTGTTTCCCGACGAAATGACGCCCTGACAATGACTGCGGTTGAGTGGATTGTTCAAGAATCTGATCACTTGTTTGGGAACTGCTCCCTGGATTGAACCCCCGCCGTAGGTGGGCACAATCAGCACGTAGTCGTAGTCAACCACTAGTTCCTGATCGTTTTTGTGCAGCGGGATGCGTTCGGCCAGAAAACCCAATTTATCGACGAAGCGCTTAGTGTTTTCAGTGGCCGAAGAAAAGTAAACGACCCGCACCACCCGATTCGGCAAGACTCAAGCCAAGACCATCGCATTGACCAAGGTTTTGAGGCGATCTGGGCGAAAGCCACTCCAGTGTTCAGCGCCAGTGACCACTACGGGAGCGGCCTGGTAACCCAAACTTTTGACATATTCCAGAGCCTGCTGGTCGAGGGTAACATCAACTTTTTGGTAGACAACGCCAGCCTGATCCAAAATCCGACAAGTTGCATCGCACTGCGGGCAACGAGGCTTCGAGTAAATAACGATGTTCACGCGCCGTCTCCTTTGTTGATGTCCACCAAATTCTATCGAGTTTCACCCAAACTTTTGGTCGCAATCGCACAACCATTACCCGAGTATCATCCGAGATGATTACCCGAGGTACAACCGCTCAGATAATCCGGATCAGGTTGTGTGCGGTTAGCACGTCTAAACACTACACCTTGTGTTCAAAATGTCTACTCACCACAACCTGTAGTGGTTAAATCGATCCACAGCCGCCAACCCATCCTATGGAAAAGTTGCCAAAATCTGTGGAAAACTCGTTTATAGCGAAATTTTTGGCAACGTTTCTTGCACCCCAATTTCTATTGCACAAACGCCTTGTTTTAGCTACTTGTCGGGACCCGGATCAGCTTCTTGCCATCGGCGATTGATCGTCCCCAGCCTGTGCACAACCAGCTTCCCCAACTCGACCAAACCTGTGGATGTGATTTGTGCCTTGGGCGTGTCGCTTACGCGTTTAGCAGCCTAAGCTTTACTCATGGACAAGTCTGCGTCCCTTAACGTCGAATCATTCAAATTAGATCATCGCACAGTCAAAGCCCCGTACGTGCGCATTGCCGACAAAAAGACACTGTCTGGCCAAGACGTATTAGTCAAATACGATGTGCGTTTTACTCAGCCAAATCGTGACCATTTGCCGATGCCAACCGTGCACTCGCTAGAACACCTGGTGGCTGAGTTGATGCGCAACCACACCAACAAGTTGATCGATTTTTCGCCCATGGGTTGTCAGACCGGGTTTTACGCACTGACAATCAACCTTGAATATAATGAGTTTTGCGATATTTTGGCAGCTACTTTGACTGACGTTTTAGCAGCCAGCGAGGTACCTGCCGCCAACGTCATTCAATGCGGGTGGGGCATAAATCATTCGCTGGATGGAGCCAAAGAAGCAGCTCGGATTTTCCTGAAACACAGAGTTGAATGGAGTCAAGTCGAAGCGTGAACAATCCCGTTCCTCTACCTGCTGTACCCACGCCTGAGACGGTTGCAGCGGAAGACCTGCTGCAATCTAGTGAACCCAGCGGAGCATCTACCAAAGTGCCAGCTGGACAAGCGAACACTGCGCCACATGAATCATCTGCTCTCCCCCCGGTAGAAGCGATTATTGCCTGTGCCATGGTCGAGGAAATGAAACCTTTTTTGGGTGAGGCAACCGCTGTGCAAACACTGCTCACAGTTGGAACGCAACCTGCCCACACGGCTTCAGGTGAGCCTGCTGACCCCCCGGGGCATTTACAGGAATTTATGCTCGCCCAACTACAAGAGCGATCTGTGTTGTTAGTGCTCTCTGGGATTGGATTGACGAATGCCGCCAGCGCGGCAGTGCGAGCACTGACCCTGGTCTCTCCTGAGATTTACCTGCTGGCAGGCACAACTGGTGGCTTGTCCACGAAAGTGCAAGTCGGCGATGTAGTAGTAGGGACCAGTGCCAGTTATGCGAATGCCAATTCGACAATTTTTGGTTACCAACCAGGTCAGATTCCCCAGATGCCTGCAATCTATGAGTCCGGGAAAGCAGAGTTGACACTGGCCGAAAAGTTAGCTGACACCAGCCAAATCCCCGTGCACACGGGTCCGGTGTTATCGGATAACTCATTTGTCCTGGCAAAGGCGGCCGAGTACTATAGACAAACCTTTGCTGGCGCTTTGGCTGTCGACATGGAAACTAGTGCTGTTGCCCAGGTTTGCCACACGCTAGGCGTACCGTGGCTGTCCGTGCGAGCAGTGTCAGATTTATGTGAGCCCACGGGGGAGAGTTTTCACCTCAATTGCACTGATGCTTCGCAGATTAGCTTTACTACTGCTGTGCAATTGTTGGAGATGCTACCGTAATTACCGAATCATTGGAGGTTGAATGTCCCTCGACAAATTGCCCATTCGCCGGGCTTTGTTATCCGTGTCCGAAAAAACCGGCCTGGTGGAGTTGGGTCGCGAATTAGCCGCTGCCGATGTGGCTTTGGTGGCAACTGGTTCGACTGCGCAGACCTTGCGCGCCGCTGGACTGGAAGTGCAAGAAGTTTCCGAGTTAACTGGATTTCCCGAGTGCTTGGGTGGACGCGTCAAGACCTTGCATCCGGCAGTACATGCTGGAATTTTGGCCAATTTGTCGCTGCCAGAACACGTAAATCAACTGGATGATTTAGGGATTGTTCCCTTCGACTTGGTGGTTTGTAACCTATACCCCTTCGTTAAAGTCACCCAAGGCGGAGCGAACTGGGATACTGCCATTGAAAATATTGACATCGGTGGGCCAACGATCGTGCGGGCAGCCGCCAAAAACCATAATTCGGTCTCCATTTTGACTGATCCAGCGCAATACGCCGATTTTGTGTCCGCTCTGCATCGTGGTTACACTACTTTTGTGGAGCGCAAACGGTGGGCGGTTGCAGCCTATCAAGCGATTGCCGACTACGACGTGGCTATCGCAATGTGGCTCAGTGAAAACGAGTTCTCTGCGGATGCCGCTGGCCGGGGGGCCTGTTGTGCCGAAGCTGGGGATGACCAGCAACCTCTGGGGCAAGACGCAAATACGGATGCTGGCCGTTCCGGTGAATCTACTCCAGGCGTTTTTACAGCTCCACAGTGGTTGGGTTTTACTTATCGGTTGACCTCTGGTTTGCGCTATGGCGAGAATCCTCACCAAGGAGCGGGTGCGTATGCTCAGGTGAGTCCGCCCGTAGATGCGGGTCTATCTGGCGCGAAACAATTGAATGGCAAGGAAGTTTCATTCAACAATTTGCAGGACACGAATGCGGCACTAAGAGCCGCTTTTGACCACGAAGCTCCAACAGTTGCGATTATCAAGCACATGAATCCGTGTGGCATTGCCTCCAAACAGTCACTGTCTGAAGCTTACACGGCTGCCTTTGAGTGCGATCCGCTCTCAGCATTTGGCGGCGTGGTGGCTGCAAATCGTCCAGTGGATGCGGCAACTGCCGAGAAAATCGCTCATGTTTTCACCGAGGTGGTGGCTGCCCCAGCCTTTACTCCAGAGGCATTCCAGATTTTGAGTCAAAAGGAAAATCTGCGCCTGTTAGAGGTCGGCGAATTTGCGGTTTCGAGCCTAGAGTTTCGCCAAATCGAAGGCGGACTGATTGCACAACAACCCGACTTGTTGGATGCATCAGGGCAAAAAGGTGGTCAAGTATTTGGCGACGACCCGCAAAACTGGACTCTGGTGGCGGGAGAAGCTGCTAGTTCTACGCAATTACAGGACTTGCGATTCGCGTGGCGCTCTTGCCGGGCTGTGAAATCAAATGCGATTTTGCTAGCTAAGGATCAGGCCACGATTGGTGTCGGCATGGGGCAAGTAAATCGCGTAGATTCGGCCAAGTTAGCGGTAGAACGGGCAAATACGTTGGCCGACGGGCAGAATCGAACGATGGGAGCAGTAGCCGCTTCTGACGCTTTCTTCCCCTTCCCAGATGGCTTGCAAGTGCTGATCGACGCGGGAGTTACCGCCGTGGTGGCACCCGGTGGCTCAATCCGCGACGACCAGGTGATTGAGGCCGCCCAGCAAGCTGGCATCACCGTGTACTTCACGGGCACACGCCACTTCCTGCACTAGCTGCTCTAAAGC
>CBCPNB010000007.1:0-14659 GCA_965120455.1 uncultured Actinomycetaceae bacterium
TGTGCGCGAGGGGGGAGTTGAACCCCCACCCTATTTCTAGGACACGGACCTGAACCGTGCGCGTCTGCCTATTCCGCCACTCGCGCAGCTATCAGCGCTACACACTATATTTACTTACCCCCGTTCGGGTCAAACCAATTTAGCGTGTCTTGTTGCATGTTTTCTGATTTCCCTCCACACAAACCCGGTAAACAAATAGACTTAACACTAGACTGACTACCGAGTAGTGACTTAGCACCGAATGCAAGTTAGCTAGATGCCACCGATTTTACTACTCCAAATGGTGGAACTCTGGCACAATGGCTAGCCTGGCAGTACGTGAGAGGCAGTTTTGGTCATGAAGTTTTTCGATCGTTTCGAAAATGCCGTGGAAAAAGGCGTGAATAACGTTTTTTCGCGGGTCTTTCGTTCAGGTTTGAAACCAGTAGACATTTCCAGTGCGATCCATCGAGCCATGGATGACAGTGCGATGGATATGAGCGGCAACCGGGCAATAGCTCCAAACGTGTTTGTAATCAAATTGTCGCCATCCGATTTGGAAAGCCTAGAAGAAACAGGTTTAGAGGTATTGGCCGACGAATTCGCCAAAGATGCCACCGAGTACGCGTCAAACCAAAGTTACGCCCTGTTGGGAGCGGTGGAGATCAACTTTGTTCCTGGCAGCGAAGAGATCACCGGCACTTTAGAGGTGCATCCATCAACAAAGCGTGGACCAGCCGCGCCAGCCACAGGTGTGACTGCCTCCCCTGAGCATCCAATTTTGGATATTGCAGGCGAAAAGTGGCTGTTAACTGAGGAAATCACGGTAATTGGTCGTAGTCGAGCAGCTGACATCCAAGTGGCTGATCCATCGGTTTCCCGCCAACACATAGAAATTCGAGTCACCCCCGCTGGAGTGATTTTGACGGATTTAGGTTCGCGCAATGGCACCCTAGTTGAAGGCAATAAAGTCAGTGCCGCCACTTTGGTCGATGGCAACCAAATCACAATTGGTCAGACAAATATTTTATTTTGGTCTCATCCAGAAAGCTAAAATCCACCAAGAGTCCACAAACTTAGGGGATAGCAAACGGGTAGTGCGATTCCAGATGCAGTTGCCTACCTGAGACTCAAAGCAGAGACGGGACCCCTGGCTGATTTCCGAATACCCCACTACACTGTAAACTGGCTAAACGTAAAGAGTGCTCGACAGAAGGGTTGTCATGACTGACCTGGCATTTACCATTTGCCGCCTGGCCTTTTTGGCTTTGCTATGGTTTATGGTATTTGCCGTTGTGGCTACCCTGCGCAAAGACATGTATGGAACGGTAATGTCTTCGCGCGGTAAAAATCCGGTAGAAACCAAAAGAGCCTCGCCCCCACCAGTGCGGACACAAAGCGCTCAACCTGAGTTCAGGAATCTTCTAGTGACCGGCGGTCCTTTGACTGGGACAATTTTGCCACTTCATCCAGGGCAGATCACGATTGGGCGATCTCCTTCCTCCACCTTGGTGTTGGACGACCGTTTTGCGTCCACCAATCACGCAACCTTGTCGCGTCAGGGCGGTGAGTGGATTTTAACTGACATGGGCTCGACGAATGGCACTTTCGTGGACGAAGAACGAATCAGTGTGCCGGTAAGAATCCGTCCCGGAAATACCGTACGCATTGGCCAAACCACTTTTGAGTTGGTGAATTAAATGGGTGTCGACTTTCGTTTCGCAGCTCGCTCCGATGTTGGGCTGGTACGAAAACAAAACCAAGACTCCGGCTATGCGGGCCACCATCTGTTGGCGGTCGCGGATGGCATGGGTGGTTCTGCTGGCGGTGACATTGCCTCCTCTGTGGTGATTGGCGAAATGGCATTACTGGATCGGGACTTAGCCTCTAGTGACGAGTTAGCAGATAGACTGCGAGAAGCCCTGATCGTTTCCCACAACGACCTGGTGGAGCGCTCGGAAAGCGATTTTTCGCTGCGCGGTTTAGGCACTACCTGCGTGGCCATCTATCGCTCTGGCAACAAACTAGCCACTGTCCACGTCGGTGACTCGCGCATTTACCTGCTGCGCGATTCTCGACTAATCCAGATCACCAAAGACCACTCTCTGGTGCAATTTCTAGTGGATTCTGGGCAAATCACACCCGAGGAAGCCGAACGCCACCCCAAACGTTCAGTCATTTTACGAGTAATCGGAGATACTTCAGCATCCGCCGAACCAGATGAAAGTATTCGCGAGTCCATCGTGGGAGACCGCTGGCTGCTGTGTTCTGACGGTCTACACGGCGTAGTTTCGGCAGAAACTATCCAGGAGGTTCTAGAGACCTATCCCTCTCCCGACGAGTGTGCAGACAAACTGATTGAACTGGCTTTGCTAGCGGGAGCTCCTGACAACGTCACTTGTGTGATTGGCGATGTAGTTGAAGAAGAAGACAGCGAAGCCACCCAATCCCTGCCGCAAATCGTGGGGTCAGCTGCCAAAAATCGGCTCCAACCAACACGTGGGAGTGGTGGTGCAGCGGGAAAAGCCGCAGAGCTGCTAGATCACGCAGATGCCCACGATTTTTCAGAGAATTTAAAAAACAGTGAGCAGAACTATGACAACGAGCTCGCCGACTTAGATGACCTAGCGGATTTAGCAGATTTAGCTGATGCTGCAGATTTAGTGGAATCAGTAGATTTACTAGAGTCGGCTACTCTGGAAGACTCACTAGAATCAGCCGAGCAAGCAGACCTAGTGGAGTCAGCCGACTCGTTCGGGCAAGGGCAAATGGACTCACTGGATGCGTTTGCCTCCACAAACGACTACCAAGAAATGGATTCGCTCGCTAGCTACGACAACACTCGTGACACCGATATTCCAGATGACGATTGCGCGGACGATAAGTTTGCAGTCACGCAAGCCGAAATAGAGGACACGACCAATAAAAGCCAGAAAAAGGGCAAAAAGAGATTTACCGAAGAGGACAGCCAGCAATTTTCTGAGCCACACACTAGCGCATATCTATTCGGTCCCCAGGAAATTCTAGCCCAAGAGGAACAGGTCAAAAGATCTAAGCGAGAAAAACAACCTCCGAGCACAGAAGTGGCTCATCCTCTCAGCGCCAAAAAGAGGTGGATGCGCCAGAGAGTGCGGCGAATCCTGATAATTGCTTTGATAATTTTCCTGGTAGCAGCAGCATGTTTGGGTTGGCGCTGGTCACACAGTCGATATTACGCGCAGATCGTGGACGGACAAGTCACAATTTATCAGGGAGTTCCCCAAAACCTGGGCCCACTTAGCTTATCGCGCGAATACCAGTCAACCGGATTACAGGCAAGTGATCTGGCTGAGGCTGACCAAACTGCTCTGGAAAGTCCCGTCAAAGGCTCCTTGGCAGAAATCCAACAGTATGTGGACGAAGTTCGCGCGCGGGCGGGAAAAAGCTGATGACAACTACCGCTACCGCGCCACCGGCACGTCCCTGTCGCCTAATTGAAATACTCCTGATGCTGTTGGCCCTGACAATAGGGGTTAGCGGATACGTGTTGACGGTACTGAACCGGACCGGTGAGTTACCTGCCAACCTGGCCTTACACATCGGTTTGCTGGTAGTGTTCGCAATTGTGGCCGAGGTGCTGGTGCATTGGCTAACCCCCTATGCCGATCCGGTAATTTTGCCGTGCGCAGTTGCCTTGACTGGCTTGGGTCTAGCCATGATTTATCGGCTGGACTTATCGTATTCGGCGCTAGGGCAAAGTACTACAGGCAACCGACAACTAATCATGGTGGCTGCTGGATTAGTGTTAGCCGCCCTGATTTTGGCGTTCATCCGCGACCACAAACTGCTCTCAAAGTACACCTACACTTTCATGGTCGTATCACTAGCTTTGTTGGTGTTACCCATGATTCCCGGGGTGGGAGTGGAGCATAACGGTGCGCAGCTGTGGATCAACATACTCGGTTTTCAAATGCAACCCGCCGAGTTCGTCAAAGTTACTCTGGCGATCTTTTTTGCCGGATACCTGGTGCAAAACCGCGACAAGTTGTCGGTGGCTGGAAAAAAAATTCTCGGAATCAGGCTACCTCGACTACGCGATTTGGGTCCAATCCTGGTGGTTTGGCTAGTTGGCCTAGGCGTATTGGTCTTTCAACGCGACTTTGGGACTTCGCTGCTGTTTTTTGGTCTTTTCGTAGTCATGCTGTATACGGCCACGAACCGGGTATCGTGGCTGATCATTGGCGCTTCTTTGTTTTTGCCTGCCGCATTTTTAGTGGTGCAGTTATTCCCCCACGTTACAGCTCGTTTCAATGTGTGGTTAAACGCAATGGATCAGGAAGTCTACGACGCAGTAGGCGGCTCCTACCAGGTGGTACAAGGACAATTCGGGTTAGCTGAAGGCGGCCTGCTTGGAAATGGCTGGGGGCGCGGTTATCCGCAACTGGTACAATATGCGCAGTCTGACTTTATTCTGGCATCTTTTGGAGAGGAACTAGGATTAGTTGGCCTGCTGGGGATTTTGATGCTGTATTTGTTGTTGGTGGAACGCGGTCTGAGGGCAGCTCTGGGCACCAAGGATGGATTTGGCAAATTGCTGGCCTGCGGAATTTCGTTTTCTTTGGCACTGCAAGTGTTCGTCGTTTTAGGTGGAATTACACGAACGATCCCCTTGACGGGGTTGACTGCCCCATTTTTGGCTCAAGGTGGGTCATCCATGATCGCCTCGTGGGCGATGATTGCGGTTTTGCTGCGGATTTCTGATGCGGCTAGACGGCCCGCAGATGTGGAAAAACCGTGGGAATACGGCAAGAATTCAGGTGTGGATGAGGCACTGGAGGCAGCTATCCCTGACTCGAAGACAGATGGATTGAAAGCGGGTGAAACCGCGTGAATGACCAGATTCGTCGAGTTTTTACCGTCACTATTTGCTTGTTCGCAGCCGTGGCAGTGGCCTCAACAATCATCCAATTTTTTGCGGCAGACGCACTGACAGCGGATTCACGAAATTCGCGGCGCTACTTGCACTCGGCCACTGAACACCGGGGGCCAATTATTGTGGACGACGAAGTGATTGTTTCTTCCACCAAAGAGGAGGATTCCAGCCAGTATCAGCGTGTTTATTCTCAAGGTGAACTATATGCTGCTGTGACCGGCTATTTTTCGGCCTCAAACTTGATGTCCACGGGAATTGAAGCGGCAGAAAATGAGGCGCTCCAGGGAGATAGCGCGGAGTTTTCTTGGCAGTCGCTGGTCAGTTTGTTTACCGGCAATGAGTCCACTGGGGGTGGAGTAGTCCTCACTTTGGATCCCGACATTCAGCAGGCTGCTGCTGATGCTCTCGGCGATCGCAAAGGTGCCGCCGTGGCGATTGACGTGAGCACGGGCGCAATTTTGGCTCTGTACTCTTCTCCCTCTTATGACCCGAATCAGTTGGCCAGTTTGGATTCCACGGAGGCCAGCTTGGCCTACTCGGAGTTGTTGGCGGATTCATCTAATCCCCTGGTAAATCGGGCGATTGCCGGAGATCTGTATCCGCCGGGTTCAACTTTCAAGCTGATTACTGCAATCGCTATGCTAGAAAATGGGATTAGTCCAACTGATACTTTGGATTCTCCAGTGTCGATTACTTTGCCGGGAACTGAGACGACGTTGTCGAATATCGAGTCGACGACGTGTGGCAATGGCACTCCCACTTTCCAGGAAGCATTCGCTCGGTCTTGTAACACAACTTTTGCTTTAGCATCCGAGGATCTAACTAACGAGCAGATTGCTGAAGTGGCTGAGCGTTTCGGCTTCGGTCAAAGTTTAGAGATCCCACTCTCAGTGACAGCTTCGCAATTTCCTGAGGATACTGATGCCGCCCAACTGGCGATGTCGGCCATTGGTCAATACGAAGTCCAAGTGACTCCCCTACAGATGGCGATGGTGGCGGCAGCCATCGCTAACGACGGCGTCTTGATGACCCCGTATTTGGTAGATTCACTGGTGGATGCGGATAACCAGGTGCAAAGCCAAACTGAGCCGACAGAATTTTCTACCGCCATGTCCGCTGAAGTGGCCGAACAGTTGACCTCCATGATGGTAGATGTGGTAAGTAAGTCCTACGGCACGGGTCAAAACGCGGCAGTTTCGGGAATCCAGGTAGCGGCAAAAACCGGTACAGCCGAGTGGGGCACCGATGGGTATACTCTGGCTTGGACTGTGGCTTTCGGTGACGTCAATGCTGATGCTTCTGAACGCATCGCTGTAGCCGTGGTAGTGGAAGGCGATGAGTCGGATCCAACTCCACATGGCGGAGAAGTTGCTGGGCCAATTGCAGCTGCAATGATTGAGGCGGGTTTGCAATGAATCAACACACCGCAATTTTCACGGGGCGGATTCTAGGGAATCGCTATAAGCTGTTATCCCAAATCGCGGCGGGCGGAATGGGAGAAGTGTGGCGAGCCCGCGACCAAATAACTGGAAAAACTGTGGCGGCCAAGGTTTTGCTCCCTGAGCTCTCTGGCGAGGAAATCTCTTTATCGCGGTTGCGATTGGAAGCCCAAAACACGATGACGGCTCGACACCCCAATATTGCAGCCGTGCTGGATTCTGGTGAGGATGATGGCCAGGGCTGGATCATCATGGAGTTGGTTTTGGGGCGGCCTTTGACTGACTATATTGGGGGAGGCAAAACTTTGACTCCCGAGGAATTGATTCCGGTTTTGGTGCAAACCGCTTACGCATTGGATGCAGCCGCCAGAGTGGATATAGTGCATCGCGACATTAAGCCAGCGAACATTATGATCAGCAAGGACGGCTTGGTCAAACTAACCGATTTTGGGATTTCTTTTGCCAAGGGGCAAGCTAATCTCACTGCGGCAGGCATGGTGATGGGCACTGCCCAATATTTGGCTCCAGAGCAGGCTTTGGGTGAGGAGGCTAAACCGACCGGTGACTTGTATTCGCTGGGCATAATCGCGTTTGAGGCTCTGCAAGGGCGGCGGCCTTTCACAGGTAAAACCCAAGTAGATATTGCCATGGCTCACGTGCAACAGCCTGTGCCGAATTTGCCGGAGCACGTTCCAGCGGATTTAGCTTCGATTGTGTACAATCTGTTGTCTAAGGAACCCCAGGATCGACCGCCTTCGGGGGCGGAGCTGGTGCGCTCTTTAATTGAGGTGGCACGCGATTTAAATATCACTAATCCCACTTGGATTCCCGATTCTTTCTACGAAAAAGCCGGACAGAATACCGATGGAAAATCAACGAAGCGCACTGCGAATGCTGCTAGTACCAGTAGGGAGAATCGTAGCGACAGTTCCAAGAGCAGCACTAATCGCTCTGCCAATGGTGCCAGTCGGGCAATTGCCAGGCGTCCACAGGCTGCGAGTGCTGCTTCTACCTCTGCGGCGACGATTTCCAGCAGTGGTGTTCGAGCGGCTAAATCTGGTGGAGCAGCACAACTAACTTCAGCTAATCCACAGAGTCTGGTACCTGCCGATAGTGGTTCGCAGGAGGTTTTGTCGGATTCGCGCCCAGAGCTGACTAGATCGCGCGCTGATTTGGTGCGACCCCAAAGCGCAGCTGCTACTCCCCCGGCAACCTCAGGATATAGGCATCCTACGGCTCCAGCTTCTGCGTCTAGGGATCGAAGCAGGCCGCTGCCGCCACAATCTCGGCAAACTCCTGCCGCTGACCAGACGATGTTCTTAGATGGCGCAGATAGCATGACTTATCCTGCGGCCAGAACTGCAAACAGTAATGGCAATGCGGATAGAACGAACATCACAGGCAGAGACAGGGCTGAGTTGCCACCGACTTTTGCGCCAAATCCGATTCGCACAACTGGACACATGAAGGCAGTCAGTATTCGGCACAATCCCGGGCAAGCCGTCACTTATGCGGGTAGGCAGTCTCCGCGAGAATTACAACCGGTACGCCGAAATGCTGCGGTGTCCACCAGAAGTGGCCAAAATCTTGCTAGAGGTCACACTCTGGACGGAGATGATTCGTCCAGTTCTCGGTGGGGCTTGTTCTTGATAGTTGCGCTTGTAATACTAACTGTTGTACTGATTGTCGTTGCAATTCTAACGGGCGATTCTGAGGAAGAGGTTTCGGATGCTGCCAGCTTCATGCAGGTGGCTTGGAGTTGGGAAGTGAATACATGGTAACCAACGATTCCAGTCCTAAGCGGGTACTGGGTGACCGATATGAGGTGCGGGCACCAATTGGACATGGTGGCATGGCTGAGGTTCACTTGGGGTTTGACACCCGGTTGAATCGAATTGTGGCCATCAAAATGTTGCGCATGGATTTGGCGCGCGACGCTATGTTTTTGAAGCGTTTTCAACGGGAGGCTCAGTCGGCAGCCTCGCTAAACCACCCCAATATTGTAGCTGTGTACGACACTGCTGAACAGGTGATGGTGTCTCCCGACGGTCAGCAGGTGACGATTCCTTACATCGTGATGGAGTACGTCGAGGGGCACACGGTGCGCGAGCTGTTATCTGATGGCACGCCGGTGCCAATCGACGAGGCCATTGAGATTACTTGTGGGATTTTGTCTGGCTTGTCTTATGCGCACAACCGGGGTTTAGTGCACCGCGACATTAAGCCTGGCAACGTGATGTTGACAAATGACGGCAAAATCAAGGTCATGGACTTTGGGATTGCCCGGGCAATGGCTGACTCCCAAGCCACGATGACGCAAACTAACGCGGTGGTAGGGACGGCACAGTATTTGGCTCCAGAGCAAGCTCGGGGCGAGGAAGTGGATGCTCGCTCGGATTTGTATTCCACGGGGTGTGTGCTATTTGAGTTGTTGGCCGGTCAGCCGCCTTTCCGGGGGGATTCAGCGGTGGCGGTAGCGTATCAGCATGTGTCGCAAGAGCCGCCTTCTCCTAAGTCTTTGGCCACTGATATCCCGGATTCTTTGAATTCGATTACGCTCAAGGCGATGGCGAAGAGTCCAGATGTGCGCTATCAGTCGGCAGAAGAAATGCGGACCGACTTATTGGCGGCCTTGAAGGGATTGCCAATTCAGGCGGATGAAACGCAGGCAACGGTAGCCATCGGGGCGATGGCTGCAACCCAGGTGGCGGATGCTCAGGCCACGCAGGCTTTGCCAGCTTCAATGATTCCCAACCCGGAGACGATTTTCCCGGGATCTGGTGATGCGTCCACAGATGATGCGGAAGCTGACGAGGATGAGGAAAAGGGGCCAAGGAAAACGGGAGCGATCATCACCATTTTGGTGGTGATCGCCGTTGTTTTGATTGGCGTGCTCATCTGGTTGTTTATGCGCAGCAATAATGTGCAGCAGGTGACGGTGCCC
This sequence comes from uncultured Actinomycetaceae bacterium, assembly GCA_965120455.1. Classification (GTDB taxonomy): domain Bacteria; phylum Actinomycetota; class Actinomycetes; order Actinomycetales; family Actinomycetaceae; genus Scrofimicrobium. Next base: position 9,275 of record CBCPNB010000007.1, read on the forward strand.
AGTGATTTAGTGGGTATGACTGAGGCGGAGGCTGAGTCGGCGATTACTGATGCCGGTTTGGTGTTTGAGTTAGGCGATCCGGTGGCCTCCGAGGACGTCGAAGAAGGTTTAGTCGCCCAAACCAACCCATCTGGTGGGTCGCGGGTGGACGAGGGGTCGACGGTGACAGTGTACTTGTCGACGGGTCCGAGTACAGCGACGATTCCTACGGATATTATCGGAATGACAGCCAGTGAAGCTCGAAGTGCGCTGGAGGCTTTGGGACTGGAGTACGCTGAGGGGAATCCAATAGCCTCTGAAGACGTCGAAGAAGGTTTAGTCGCCCAAACCAACCCGTCGGCTGGTTCGACGGTGTCGATTGGCTCGACGGTGACAGTGCGTTTGTCCTCTGGGCCTAGTACTGTGTCCGTTCCCTCGGTGTTGGGATTGAGCCAGATGGAGGCATGTAATTTGATCGAGGAGGCGGGGTTGACCTGCCAAGTTGGCTCGACGGTCACTTCTGATCAATACGATACGGATACTGTGGGAGCGGTCAGTCCCGGTGTGGGTGAAGAGGTTAATGCCGGTTCGACGGTGACGATTCAGTTGGTGTCGGGGCCTGCTTCGGTGACTGTTCCTAACTTGGTAGGCATGAATGCGACCGAGGCTCGAACGGCGCTGGAAAGCGTAGGGTTGGTGTATGCCAATGGCGGCGAAGTGGAGTCTTCGCGGGTGACGGCTGGAATGGTGGCGGAAACAAATCCTGCTTCGGGAAATTCGGTATTACCTGGTTCCACGGTGACTGTCTACTACGCCAGTGGTTCGCAAACTAGTGACCAGGAGACAGAGACGACCACCACCACCACGGATGAAGGGGAGGAGACGAGCTAGCTGAACCCTAAGGGGTGGGCTTTAGCCGAAACACTAGCCAACAAGCTCTTCTCCCCAGGTTCTGCTCCTGGACTTGGCTGGGCAGGCGAGATCTCAAGGGAATAATCCTGGTGCTAGCGGTGATGTTGATTCTCGGTCTCTGGTTCGTACTAGGTGACGAACTTAGGTATGTCAGTCTAATAAAGATTAGACGTGTCTGTCTAAAGAGGGATGGCTGTGCATCTCCTGATCTGGATTGCCGATAACTAGGGATGTAGCACATATAAAGTTGGGTGGCAGGCGGATTTACGCGCCTAACACCCTCTTTTGCTGGTTCCCTAAATTGCTTTTATTTTGGCTTTGCGCTATATCGGTTTGCGCTATCTCCACGTGTAGCGCTACCGCCATTTGAGGGTCATAAGGAAACCTACTAGCATCAACCCGAGACCGATTACCAGGTTCCAGGTGCCTAGTCCAGGAATGGGGTATTCTGCCGCCGAAAAGTAGTAGACTACTATCCAAACTAGTCCCAGTATCAGCAGGGTAATGAATGTGGGTGCCCACCATTTCGGGGAGAGAGCCACGCCGTCAGCCCAGCTGGGGCGGTCTGCGTCAGGAGTGGGAATATTGCGGCGACTGGCTCGGGCGGCTTTCTTTTCTTCTTTGGCTCGCGCTTTTTCAATTACTGCCCGACGGCGCGCTGGGTTACCACTGCGGGCTGGATCTCCTAGCTTGTGGGAAGTGGATTTGTCACCAGACTTTGATTTTTTCTCATCTGCTTTCTTCTCGTCTGAGCTTTTCTCATCTAAGTCTTTTGCTGCATCTGTGCCAGCTTCACCAGCTGTTTTAGGGTCTGTCTTCTCTTTGCTCTCTGCTACATTTTCGTCCGTGATGCCAGCAGTAGTATCCTCGTTTTCACTGTCCTCAACAAAGCTGTTCTCAGCACTGTCAGAATCTACGGCTTCTGCACTCCCTTTCGTATCTGCGTCATTACTGGTGCCATCTGCACCGTCATCAGCAGTATCAACAGCCGTCGTGTTTGTACTCGTGCCCGCAGCCGTTTGTTCGTCCGCAGTTAGCGTGCTGTTGGTTTCACTGGGCTGTTTGAGGTCTTTCTTTTCGGCTTCGGTCACTTGCACTCCTTATGTTTGTTGGTTTTGCCGGGTGAACACGGTGATCCGGCTACTTACCGGGCTAAACCACTTACCAGCCCTAGCCTAATAGTTTCCGTGTTTTATGCGCGACCTCAGTCAGTATGCCAGGACTTACATCACAAATCGCGTTGTCCTGGTTGGTTATCTCTGTCTATTGCCTTGGCTGGCGAACTCTGCTGAACTACCCTTACTTGCCCTATGTGCACTGTCCCCACCTGCTATTGTTCACTGTACCTGCCCACTATCTTTTGTAAGGTCTATTACCGAGCCACGGATACCTGAGGTTATTCTATCTATTTGCTGGTAGTCTTTTTAGGCTGCTGGAAAATTGGTAGGATGAATGAAGACTTATGGGTGACTAGTCTACTCTTGTAGGTTTTTGTTTCAGTGCCCACCGTGCCCAACTAGTCGAAGGAAATTATGATAGGTGGTACTTCGATAGCAGCACAAGGCATTCCCCGGCATGTTCGTGTATCGCCCCGGGAGCCGCGTTCGACGGCTAGTTTCACTAGTGTTATGGGCGAGATTCTGTGTACTTTGGGTTTGCTGATCATATTGTACGTGTTTTGGCAGCTTTATTGGACCACTTGGATGGTACAGGGACAACTTGATGAGGCGTTGGCGGATTTTCATTCGCAGTATGCGGCGGCGGATGTGGATGGTGAGCCTGAGCATCGCACGGGTGATCCGCCGTCTGTGGGCGAGGTAGCTGAGGGAGAAGTTTACGCGGTCTTGCACGTGCCGCAGTGGAATTGGATGCAGATCCCGGTGGCTGAGGGAACTGATTCGTCGGTGTTGGATTTGGGGTATGCGGGTCACTATGTGACGACTCAGCAGGCTGGTGAAGTGGGTAATTTTGCTCTGGCTGGCCACCGCCGCACGTATGGGAATAATTTTCGTCGCGTAGACATTTTACAAGAGGGCGACCAAATGGTGGTGGAAACCAAGGATGCTTACTTGGTTTACGAGGTCATTGGTTATGAGATTGTTCAGCCGAACGCGGTGGAGGTATTATATCCGGTTCCACACAACGAGTATGCTCAGCCAACTGAACGGTTGATGACGTTGACTACTTGTCATCCTGAGTATGGGAATAGTGAACGCTACATTGTTTACACCAAGATGGTGTATTGGACTGATAAATCTGAGGGTGTGCCGGGAATATTGAGCGATGAGCCTGAGGTGGGAGGCGAGTTCGCTGAGGCCACTGATAGCGCGTTGGGTGTTAGCACTAGCTCAGGTTTGGATGCTGCTTTTGTTAATACTGGAGATGGCGTGTTTGCGGATGGGTTTTCTTCGGATGAGGTGTTTGTGAGTGACGCGTTTGCAGAGGGAGTGTCTGTGAGCGAGGGGTCGTCGGCAAATATGAACGGCGTGCTTGTACAGCGCAAACGCTACGGTTCAGGTTTACATAATCTGTTGGAAGTGAGTTTGGAGACTTAGTGTACGCTTGGATTTTTCGTCATCTGCCTGGCCCCACCTGGATAAAAGTTATCGAGTCGATAGTGCTGGTCTTGTTGGTTGTGTTTGTTTTATTTCAGTGGGTATTCCCGTGGCTGCAATCTATCTTCTTGGGGTCAAGCACGGTTTAGTGAGTGTATGAGGCGATTTGGGTTGATGGTAGCTAGTGCAACTGCGCACCATTTAGTCCAATCTATTCTATCGATTTAAGTCACCAGCACTCAATTTCATACAATTAGCAAAGTAATACGAAGCGTAGGAGCCAGCCTTTATAACACATACATGCCGGTGCGAGGAATATAACTGACCTCAGTGTTCTCGTAAGTACGCACCTCTGCTAAATAATCACTATCCACAGATAACGTCAATAACTCACCACTACTAGTCCTAAAATTCACCAAATAATTAGTGTGAACAGTATAACCAGAACGTCTACTATGTGTAGTATGAGCATACTCGGACTCACTTACGTAAGTAACTATTTCATTTTCAGTTCCAACAAAAAAATCACTTACAAAGTTGCATAAAGAATCGATAATATCAATAAATAACAATAAGCCAAAGTTCGTAAAAGGTAGCGAAACTAAAGTAAATACTACTACTATAGCTGGCAACATAAATATACCAGCATTTGTACATAAGAAGTGATGTAAGTATATATTTTTACTCAATATATTCTTCACTGTCTTGTGGTTAACTGCGCCAAGCATAATCGTCACCTGTTTTTTGATTTTACATCTATAAAAATATACAATCCGACCATAAATATATAAAATAAAATAATAATCAGCAATATAAACATTCCGAAATATAAAGCATCTAGACTCTTATACATAGATACAGTACATGCGAAAACAACAACCAATAGCATTGGCATGAAGAAGTATGGACTATTTTCAATCTTGTTTTCCTCTTTAGGCTTACCAGTAGCCTCTTTATTATCACTCTCATCGTTTGAAGCTGAAGTTATATTCATTTTTATATTCATGCTTGCACTTTTAGGAACCACAACTTATCACCACAAAATAACATTAATTATATTACCGACAGACATTACTAGCCAGCAAGCACGTGGGAACCATTAATTACCGCTCACTGGCTCTTCCATTCCAGATATCTCAGACGCTTCAGGTGTATCCGTTGAAGACTGTGATTGAGAATCTTCTTCTGAAGTTATCCTCTGATAAAATCCTTTTTCCGATATTCCAATCACTGTTGCAAGAGCATCGTAAGTACCCCCCATGGGCCAGCTCCTCTATCAAGCGAGCTTCATCACTAAGTGTTTCTAGCACCCAATCAGTGGTTGCAGCAGCACCAGCCACGTTAAAACCATCAATTCCAGAATAAACAATAGTTTGACTCCACCACTCCTCATCAGTAAGGTGCTCCCAAGACCAGCTATTTATAGCTTCCTGTATAACTGAATCCGCCATACCCATAGTAGTATTGGCAAGGCCATTAGCAGCAAAGTTAACTATTCCTTCTGCTCTACTGCTAGAAGTAATCCTTCCGCTAACTTTTTTGATCCCAGCATTTATAGGACCAGATAAATTACTAGTTACAGTACTGGACTTTTGCACCGCCGCACTAATTCCTGAACCAATCAAACCACTACCAACAGCCGCGCCCACACCAGTAGCCACCATAACTGCGCCAGCTATTACCATGGCTCCAGCTACAAAATACTCCCAATTATCAGAAACAAACTCACCAATAGACTTAGAACGATTCTGATTATAAAGATTAATCAACTCCGGATCAGTAATTGGAGCCAACCCCAAAGGATCACTAAACATGATCGGATTATGAAAAGCAAACCCGTACACGTTATGCTCACCCACACAACCCACAGGCATTCCTTCTTGCAAAGGACCCCTAGACAAAAACCCAAAATAGCCGGATCATAAACCCTAGCCCCCAT
>CBCPNB010000008.1:0-28307 GCA_965120455.1 uncultured Actinomycetaceae bacterium
GGATGGATGAGCTTGGGAAAACTGAGATGAATTGAACGAATTAGCATGGGGTGAGGTAGAGTTTATATAAGTCAGCATAGAGCTAGAATTGGTTAGAATTGGTGTATTTCTAAGGGTTAGTGGAGCAAAATATTGATATTTTGCTCCACTAACTTGTTTTAAGGCTTTGCCGTTTAGTCGTTGTCGCTTTGGTTGTTGTTCAACTGTGTTTGCTGTTTTAGTTTGGGCCAGCTCTAGCTTTTGCAGTTATGGGCACTGAAAACGGCCCTACTTGAGCTGTATCTTGGATTTTCACGTAAACATCGGCGCCATTTACCCAACAGTCGTTGAGGCTAGCGTTTTGGGCGTTGGCGACTTGACTTGCGGCTGCACAGGCGCGCGATTGCAGGTCGCTGGCAACAGTGTCGGTTACCTGCCACGTTGCGTCTAGCGTTCGATTTGCTCCCGCTAAGGCGGCGAGGTCTGCTGCGGCTTGTGCTTTTGCCTTGGTTGCACTCACACTCAACAGGAAAGCTACCACTAGTGCGGACAGTACTATACCGCCGAGTACAGTGGCCCAAAACACTGTGATTGAACCATTTTCTTTGTCGTTGTCCAGGTTATCTAAACGGTGCGTTTGCATCAGGACGTCATGTTCTGTTCGTTGATTGTGGCCACCTGACATTGCACGTTACCTAGATTAAGTTCACCAAAACTGATGCCCGGTACACTGCCAGTGACGCTGACAGTGGCGCCTTGATCCGTTACATCAATTTGAACCTGTTCATTGACAGCCTGGGCGGCGGCAATTGGGTCTTGCCCAATTGAATAGGCTCTAGCTGATTCCCGGGCGGCTGTACAAACTTGGGATTGTTTGCCAACTACACTTAGACCAGCTAGCAGCATAGCTACCACTATGGTGACAATGCCGATAGTTAATGCGACCTCGACGGTAACCATACCGGATTCGCTTTCTTGACCCGCGCCAGTGTGTTTACTCGGCGTGCTCCTCATTAGGTTGCCAATGCGGTTTCAATAATGTTTTGGATTAGTCCCTGGACGCCACCAGATTTCAAAATCATCACTAGCAGCCCAGCAAAACCAGCTGTTGCAATCGCCCCAATTGCGTATTCAACAGTGGTCGATCCGCGCTCACCGTTGTCATCAGATAGATCTATCATTTGGTGGTTGTGTTGCAACCAGTTGAAACCCAGCCGGGGAGATTTTAGTCGAGCAGGTAGGGCAGCTTTTAGCAACGGGTTTTTCATTTATCCTCCTTATTGTCCAAGCCACGTTTGCGGCTTGTTTCTAGCTTCCAGGATGGAAAGTTGTTTGTGAAACAAAACTTTTTGTGTCTGTGGAAAACTCTTTGCCAAGGTGCCTGTGGAAAACTTTTGGTTTCTGTGGTGATTTTTCTGTAGTCCGTTATCTCCAGTTTTCTTGACAGCACGACAGCAGTTTGGCTCTAGGTAAGAGAAGCATTGAGAATCTGAGCGGAAGGTGTCAAATTGCTAAACGTACAAGTATTTAAATTCCCAAAGAAGGCGCCAAAGTAGCAATAATTGGTACAATTGAGAGTAGTACGAAAGCTGGCAATAACAGTCCTGCCAGTGGAATAGCTAATTTGACGCCAAGTTTGGCGGCTGCTTGGCGTGCTTCTAGATTTTGGTTTTCGCGAGTTTGGGCGGATAAAAAACTCAACAGTCCAGTCGGAGAAATTCCATCCTCCCAAGCAGGTTGCAAAGCAATTCGCAACAACTTGGTATCAGCGGGGGCCTGACTCCAAGCTTCAGCCCAGGTGGCTCCCAACACCAGCTCAGCTGAAATTTGCTGTAAATGTTCATCGTTGGTAGCAATCCCTAAAGCGTTGAGAACAGAGGGAATAGAAAGACCACTTTTTAGACCCGCTGTAGCTAAGTCACAAAGATTCGGTGCAAACACCCATTTGGTGGTTTCGCGCTCGGCAGATACCACCCAGTTTTGACACAATAGCACCCCACTAGTGAAGAGAGCTAAGCCCAGAAATCCCACTACTAGTCCCACGGTTGAGGACAGGTACCAAGATAAAGGATTAGCGCCAATAGCTGAAGCTAAAAAAATTCCCAGCAGAGGTAGTGCGGCCAAGATTTTGACCGAAATTTTTGGTCCAGCAAAGGCAACTTTTTGTTCACTTTGCGCATGCCTAGAGATGACTAGATTTTTACTTGCTTGTTCTAAAACAGCTGCAATCGGGGCTCCCGTTAGTGCAGAGAATCTACAAGCCATCACCAAAATTCTCGCAGTCTGCCACAGTTCAGCCCGTTTGACCCGGCTCCAAGGAATAGAGCCAACCCAACCAGTGGGACTAACAGTGCGCAGCATCCAATTCTGTTTACTGGCCGCCCGTTCTATTGCCAATAGTGCCTTGGGCACACCCTGGTCGTCCAAGGCACCGGCATCAGTTCCAATTATCCTTTTCCATGTATTTTGCCAAGCACTATTTGGCGATGCCCCGGAGCGCAACCTGGCTGCTACCTCAATTGCGATAACGCCCAGATCTCCATCTTTTTTGGGTGCTTTGACGCGCTGTCTACCAGATGGATTCTCACCCTTGATTGTGGATAATAACCGGTTGACTTTGCGCAATCGCAAAACGTCCTCTACCCACCACAACGCAAAAATAGCAAATAGCGACAACACCAATAATCCCAAGGCGTTCCCCGAAGTGTAACCGGCAAACCCATCGACACTATTCACGATTGTGGCAGTACTAGCACTATTCGTGAGTAGAACAGGACTATCCACAACTGTAGCGATACCGTTCATGCCTGCAACTCCGCCACTATCGTTTTGTCTATATCCCACTTCTCAGCGAAACTTTGCCACGCTTTGCCAGAACAAATTTGTAGATTTGCTGACTCTGCCAGCAAATTACGGCCAGTAATTTTGTCGTTACTCGTCTGGAGCAGATCTTTTTTTGTATGAGGCGAGTCTTTTTTAGGTTTGAAACGTAAAATCTCTCGGCAAACTAACAAACCCAGGCTATTGCCGCTATAGAGTGAGCTTTCCTGGTGAGCAAAACTGTCTAGATTTTGGGCATTTTGAGTATTCTCCATTAGATCGGTTGTAGCTGTTTTGTTCTGTCCCATTTGGGTGAGAACACCCAGCGAAGAAATATAGCGTGTTTTGCCCTGCCTTTTCATTTGAATCACCACATCCAACGCGGAAGCAGCTAGAGCACTGATGGCTAAGGCATCTAAACCAGCTAACGCCCCTAAAGCAATTAGCCTGGAAGGAACATCTTGCACTGAATTTGCGTGAATCGTCGCCATACCACCTTGATGGCCAGTATTCAGTGCGGTCAACACGTCTCGTACTTCCGGTCCTCGACATTCCCCTAACACCAGTCGATCTGGACGCATCCGCATGGCTGCTCGAACCAAATTAGACAAAGTAATTTGTCCGCTTCCTTCCACATTTTGCTGGCGTTCTTGCAAATGCACCACGTGCGGATGAGCGGGATGTAGTTCTGCTGCTTCCTCGATGCACACAATGCGTTGAGCAGAGCTAACTTTTGCCAGCAGAGCTGACAACAGCGTAGTTTTACCAGAACCAGTTGCCCCAGAGACCAAAATTGAAGCACCACGATTGACTAACTGCAGCAACACTTCCAAAAGTGGTATAGGCAAACTATTGGCTTGCACCATTTGTTCCAGGGTGATTGATTTTCGTTTGTGTGCCCACAGCGAAATCAGCGTCCCATCCTTGGCCACGGGCGGAATTACTGCGTGAATCCTAATTCCGCCTTCAATTGTGCCATCCAATATTGGACTGGCTTCGTCCAATCGCCTACCTGCCGCTGCTGCCAAGCGGTTAGCCAGTTGGCGCACTTCCCCTTCGTTTTGAAATCCCAGGTCTACCCTTTCTAGGCCACTACCTTTATCGACCCAACTGGTGGTCGAATTGATTACCACATCGGTGACAGTTGGATCTTCTAGTAATTGCGCCAATTCCACGGTCAGACCGCGCTGATGGGCGGTTAGTTGTAGCCAATTTTGAACTTTTGCGGCTGCTCCCCAATTTTCGCTGGCTTCAGTTAAAGTTGCTTGCAGTGGAGTATTTCCAGCAGCAATTTGTTTGCGCATCAATTGTGCGGGAGTATTGATCACCTTTGATTCTTCTAGCGAAGGAGCTGCAGATGAACTACTAAAATCGGTTGATTTAAAATCACTTAACTTTTGTCCGCCAAGAATATTGCGAAAATTAGTTGCCATTTTACCGCCTATGTTTTGATATGCTGCCAAATTGCCTGTAGTTGTTTGTTAACTTGGTTGCGTCTAGAGAGTGTTCGAAGTTGAAAGAAACGGATTTTTTCGCTGGCACACAGGGATCTAAATTCGCGTCCCACTGCTCCTAAAACTACTGGGGTAGGGGTAATTCCACAATTTTCTCTAATTGCTTGCATAGTTCTGGCAAAACTAGTGATTTTTTGAGTATTCGCCCGTCCGAGTAATAAAATTGGGAATTCCAAATTAGCGCGCTCGTAAAACTCTTGACATAAATTGAGTGCTGCAGCCCCCAATTGTCCACAGTGAATTACTTGATGTCTGGGTAAACGCAAAGCCAAGTCAGCTACGCGACTATCGGCTGGATTGATGGCTTTTGTAGCCGCATTGGTCAAACAGGGTACTGAACCGGCTTTGGGCAGAGTTTGTAGCAATGTGCGTCCATCTGGCAAATCGCGTGGAGTTAAATCCGCCCAAGTTAATGCATTAGGAGGTGCTAACCATTCAGCAAACTCGGGGGCGCAGTCAACTAGAACTGCTCGAGAAAGTGCAGCGAATTGGTGTGCAAAACTCCAGGAATCAGCATTGTTCCAACGGGCGACTAACACTAAGCCACGAAACTCTGGACTGGCCTTAGTTTGAGTTTGTAGGAGGCGCGCTAACACGACTTCATCCCCAGGCAGCTGAATGTCAGCTCCTGGCCCCACCAGAACTTTTGGTGCTTGACAAAGAGTTGACAAATGGTCGGATAAAGGAACTCCAACCGCGATCACCAATAATTCGCAGCGCCTGAGAATCTCAAGTGCACTGTGCGGCGGAGCAAAGGAAAGAGACGACGAATCTAACTGGGAATATTTTGGTTTGGGACTTGACTCCTTTCTCGATAGGGAATACGAATCTTTCCCCAATAGGTGCGGCTTTTGCCCAACTAAATGCGAATTAGCTGTGGATGAATGCAGATCGTGTCCAAATATTTGCGCATTTGAATCAAAAAGATGTTCGCCCAAATCCAGCAGCGATACCACTTGCACATTCGCCAGTTGAGCAACAGCCTGCACTCTGGTAAATACCTCAGGATCGGGAATTACAGCACCAATTAGACGTCCAGACTCTGCGGATTCAACAGATGTGCGTTTCTTGACGCTCGTTGATGGTTGCCTGAAATCCACTAAAGAGCGCCAAAATCCTGGTTTGCTTCTTGTCACCCTATTAGAACACTGGATTTACCATTCCACCGACAGGAGTAACTTATGAGCCTGTGGAAAACTCTCTGACGCAATACCTGTGGAAAACTCCTGGCAATAGCCTGCTACCCAATCTGCACAACTTCAACAACCGTGCAATCTAATTCATGTAACCATAACTGCGTTTCACCTCAAATCTATTCGGGCAGCACTCCAGCTTGGATGGTACGCACGACTTGGTGTCCAGCTGCGCAGCCTCGCAAAATGGCCTGACACACGTATTGATACCAGGGTGCAAAATCGCCTCGAACGAAAGCATTCAAACTATTGGTATAGGTAACCAATGCGTCTTCTCCTTGGCGCGATAAGATTGCCACACCAGTGGGTTCAATACCCAGTTCAGCCAACTGCCATTTAGCAAAATCTGCAGCCACGGCGCCAACTGAGCCGGCATTGACATCGAAGAGCCCTCCACTGGCAATTCTTCCCCACGTCCAGGCCACTGCCGCTAGACCCGAAATTTGTCCATTTTGTCTCCAGACTTCTAATTCGCGTTGTTCTATCAAAAAAACTGACTGATGTATAGGTTTTGCCACTAATTGTACTTCTAATGATTTATTTTGCACCAATATTGTACATACATCCTTGTGTAGACTAGCTAGTAATTGAATAGGGGCTGTCTTTGGGCGCACCTGTGGATTTTTCGCATTCAAATCAGCTAACAAACTTGTCACCCGCCAATTGGCGCACCACAATCCCCGGGCATATAGCAGATCGGCTGATTGGGTTTCTAGTAACACGGCTTGGCGCAATTCTCCAATTTCAATGCGAAAGCCCTCGACAACCGACTGTGAAAATGCTTCCTGTAGGCACGCTTCTGCTCGCGCGGGCGCCCAACGTCGCCGCAATCCTTCTGCAAATCGTAGTTTTGCGCATTCTTGGTGCACCTGCGCCGCTAAATCCGCAAATTTTGTGTCGGTAATAGATAATCTATCGACAGCAAAATTAGCTGGTACGTTTAAAAGCATGCTTGTACCCTAGGTCAGAAGGTGATACAAATCTACAATTTCGAGTGAAGCCTAAACGACTCTTGAGCGGTATTGTGGACAGCTAACCGAGAGGCGTTTCGCCGTCATTCGATAGTGTTTCCGCTGTGACGTTTTAAGTTTATGGCACGCACACCGGTTCTCGGGAATTTTCCTGTTGATTCGCAGTTCGCCATAGAGGAGGTAGACATGTCCGACCCTCAGACCCCATTTGCGCAACTAAATTCGAGCGCCGATAGCGAGAATCAGCTGGATGAACACTTTGAGCTCGAAGTGCAAATCGGTGAAGAGGTTTCCTCTAACAGCGAGGGGCTAGTGGGCACGCCGAGTGAGACGTTGGGGGGAACGTCAGAGGCGGAGGAAACAGCGGATGAGGTGCCCGATGAGACGTACGATGGGATATCCGATTCAGCGTCGGGTGAGATAGCAGGTGAGGCACCGGGTGAAGTGTCGAGTGAAGTATCAGATGGAGTGCCGGGTGGAACGCTAGGTGAAGCAATGGATGACGCATCCGCTACAGCGCTGGATGCGGTGCCAAGTGAGGTAACGGATGCAGTGTCAACTAAAGCAGAGAAAACATCTGGGTCGGGTAAGACGACGAGTGAAAAGCTAAGCGAGATACTCGGCAGAACATCAGGTGAAACTGATAGATCTAGTACAGTAGGTGAAGGTAAGCAAGTCGGCGAGCCTGGAGATTCTGACTCCTCTGTCGAGGGACAGAATACTTCCTCAGAGCAGGATGCTTCTGTAGAGCCAGATACTTTCTCAGGACAGGATACTTCTCTGGAGCAAGATATTGTTCCAGAGCCTGATACTTCTTTGGAGCTAGAAAGACCTCAGTCCGACACGGCGATCCTCGCCGAAGTGGATACTACTTCAGCAGAGTCAACAGAAATCGTTTCGGCAGAGTCAGCAAAGACTACATACGTGGGATCGAATGAAGCATCCTCGATGGAGACGGTCGAAGAGGAGAAAAAAGGGACAGCAGCAAAAGGAGGAACAAAAAAGAAAGAGGCTGCCTTATCACAGGTGAAGAGTCAAGTTAGCGAATTGGCAGACCTGGCAACTGACTCAGCTAACCTGAGCAACCAAAGCGACCGAAACACTACTGTAGAGCGGGTAGCTGCTTCGATTTCACCGGGTTCTACTATCCCAGAACGAACTGCAGCAGCCACAAAAGCCGATTCCGCAAAGGGAGTCCGGGCAGACACAGACTTTGAAGAGTTGAGCTCCTCAGTTTCTGAAGCAGTAGTAGCTGCGCCAGCTCTGCCAGAAAATTTGAGTGCAGAAAAAAGCGAGCCTGTAGCAGACTCGACTGCGGCAGTTGAGCAGGAAAAACCAGGCATAAAACCAGCAGGCCAAAGCGAGCTAAAACCTATACCTAGCCCCGTAAGTAAAGAGGACAGCGACAAAGACACAGACGACGTTGAAAGCATAAAAGCGACTCTGAGTGAGACTGGCACAAAAACTCAGCCTGAGCCAGCGGTAACTGAACCGGTAACCACACCAGCTCAAACTGCGCCAACAGCAGAAGTGCCAAAGCCGACTCAACCAAAACTTCCCCAAACCACGGAGGAAGAAATTGAGGCTCTGCTACGACTGTTGCATTCAAAGTACGCTATTTCCCGCGAAGACCAGGCTCCCAATAAGCGCACAAAAGCAGGTTCCACAGAGCAACCATCCACCCAATCGGTAGCCAGGAACGGTAGAATGCCGACCAGTCCCAGCACTAGTGGGACTGGTAGAACTGATGGCACTGGTAGCACCAGTGTTACTGGTGCCACAAGCACCACGGGTGCTGTTGGGTTGTCTGGCACTAAACAGGCGGCAGATGCAGTTGGAGATGCCGCTGAAGCTTTTGTCACTTCTGCCACTTCCTCTACTTCTGCTGTAGCCAGCGCTGCGGCGACAGCAGCCAAAGATACGCTAGAAACTGCTACCGGTTCCATCACGAGAACTAGTAGAGCTAGAACTGCTAGAACCTCTGGATTAGACAGAGCCAGAAGAGCAGTAGATAGAACTCGCTCCGCTAGCACGGCTGACACTGGGGTACAGCTCAACTCGAGCGACAACTTCGACTCTGTAAACACTGCTGATCCCACTTCGGCAACTAGCCTACTATCTGGCGAGGAAACTAGATTCTCCCTAGATACCGGAGAACAAAAAGAACAAAGAACCCAACCAGGACGGCAGGAGTCCAGGGAACAAACACAAAAAGAACCAGTGACTATTCCACCAAGATCTACTGTTTCTGGCGGCAAAAAAATTCCGACGGGTAGGATCAGGCGAGTCACTCCTCCAGCCACTCCAGCTAATACAGATGGTATCCAATTTGGAGCCGAGTTATTTGGAGAAAACTTGCTGGGGACTGGGGAAGCTGAGCCAACTGCTCGCCGAGGAACCAAAAACTTGCATTCAGACGCCCAACCAGTGAGCGCCACTCAGCTGCTCGACACCTACCAAGATGAACTAGAGCAGGCAGCGAGCTTACATCCAGATCAGCTAACTACACGACCAGGTGCCACCAGACCGGGAACTTCCTCGCCAGACTCTTCGCTCCGGGGCAAATCGGCAAAACCATCTTTGCCAACACAAACAGTCAGAGTTCCGTCCTCACCTGCCTCGCCGCCCATGAGCGCGGAAACAACTCAATCGAGTATGCTGAACTTGGATGAGCGCATTATTTTGGCTGGCGCCACCGTGTTGCCAGAAATTCGCTCACACGTCAAAAAACATTGGCTGTCGAGTGTGCTGACGCTGCTTTTGACACCACTGTGTTGGTGGCTGCTAGCTGATGCGATAGTGCGTATCCAAGATGCCTCCATTGCCAATTTGGCCGGGGAATCCGCTTATTCAGCCTTCGGATTAGTAGAGCTACTGGGCGGTATCGCCATCATCGCCATCTTGTTATTTTTGTCGGTGATTTCCGGTGTGGGGCTAATTGTCACTGGCTCGTTGATTACCGTGGTTGGTTTAGCCTTTTTGGTGGCTCCCGGCTCGATGGCTGGGCTTTTGACACCGCTGGTGGAGGCAATTTCTGACACTTCCGTGGGACAAGTAGTGGTGCAAAATCTGTCCAACACCTCCTTCAACGGCTTGGCTTTTATCACTGGAATCAGCATGTTGGGCGGAGGAATTGCCATTTCGTGTAGTCGCCGTTTGGGGCGCGCCGAAGAAGCTGACCGCGTCGAAGTCGCTGCCATCAATCCAGATGGCTTGCATGCCCGCTGGGCTAAAAAAGCCACTGAAGCTGCCCGGCAGCGTCAGCTTCGTCACCAGCATTTCTCTAATAACGCCGACGACTTCTTTCAGCGTCCCCAAGAAGGAAAAAACGACAAACGGCGACAGACAGGCAAGTCAGCTGGCCAGCAAAAAAGCAAAGCAAGAGGAGCTCAACGCCCAGAGTTGCAACGCCAGTCGGGTAGGACCAGAAAACAGGTGAATGGTCGGTCAAAACAACAGCGCCAAGGCCAGCAACAGTCGAGCAAATCGAATCCGAGTAAACTGAGTAAGCAGAAACAAAAATAGACGAAAATGAAGCAACTCTATTTTGCTCCAGAAGTACGCAAAGTCTCAGCTGCCGGTGTTGGCATTTTTGCCACCTGTATGGGTGCGGAAGAGGCAGAAAAATCGGTGATTTTCTTGGCTCCCTTCCCGATGGATTCGTGGACGTGGCGCACAATTTTGCCGCGTTTTGCGGCCGAGAATTTTCGGGCTATTGCCCTGGATTTGCGCGGTTTTGGTGGCTCAGATAAGTTACCTGAGGAACCTGACTTGTTGCGTTTGGCGACGGATATTCAAGGTGCGATCCGGTCTTTGGGTTGTGCGGATGTACATGTCGTGGGCGTTGGATTAGGTGGTCTGGTTGCGTGGAGCCTGGCTCATTCGCAAATGGAGCGTCTACAAAGTGTCATTTCGGTCAATGCGCCTCATCCTTTGTTAGGGGTGCACCCTAGGCTGCGTTTGTTGACTTGGCGCAAATTGCAAGATCCGCAATTTATCTGGGATACCATCTTGAATTCTGCTGCTGATCGGCTATGTTTATACAGGGCAGCTACTCGCTATGCCACAGTTTTTACGCGCTCAATTTGTGCCAAGGCAGCTGCTGGAACTTGGCAGGCTGCCGTGAATCCTTCTCGGGCGACTAAGAAAATTTTGGCTAGTAGAACTCGTGTTCCGGTGATTTCGGTGCGGTGCTTAAGGCACCCGCAGTTTGGGAATCGAGCTGAATTATTTGCAGCTGGTCAAAACTATGCGTTAAACCACCGGGTGGTCGAGTTTCCCGGAGCGGGCATTTATCCCCAAGAAGAGCTGCCAGACGAATTCGCACAATTCCTGCTCGATTTATTGCCAGCGGCGTGAACTTCTGGGAAAGTACTGCGTCCAGATGAGTCCCACCAGTAAGTATATGAACTCATTCCTCGGTAAGTTTTACTGGGATCGCTTGGCTTGGCTCCTGAGCTAGAATTTACTGCACACTGGGACAAACTGGGGTGAGCGGACAATTTTCGCAATCTGGTTTGCGTGAGTGACAAGTTTTTCGTCCGTGTTCAATCAATTGGTGGCAAAGCTGAGTCCAGGGAACATCGGGGAGGATATTCCACAATTCGCGTTCGACAATTTCTGGATTTTTGGATGTCGCCCAATTCAGGCGGCGACTGAGTCGACCAACGTGGGTGTCAACCGTGATTTCTTGGTGGCCAAAACAGTTACCTAACACCACATTGGCGGTTTTTCTGCCTACTCCGGGCAGCTCGGTCAACGAGTCACGGTCAGCGGGAACTTCCCCCGCGTATTTTTTGTCTAACAGTTTGGATAATGCTACCAGGTTGGCGGCTTTGCGCTGGTAGAGCCCAATTGAGTGAATAATTTCTGAGACTTCAATAACATCAGCTGCGCTCATTGATTTTGCGTCGGGAAAGCGCAAAAATAACTCTGGTGTGACCATATTCACGCGCTGGTCTGTGGTTTGGGCGGATAGGACGGTCGCAACCAAGAGCTGGAACGGAGTGGCAAATGTCAACGCGCATTTGGCGTTTGGATAGGTTTCTCCAAGAATTTCTACTGCTTTATAGGCTCGTTGGCGTTGAATTACCGTGGTTTGGGAGTTTGACCGCGTTTTTTTAGTTGCTGCTGGGCTTTGACTCTTTTTTGCAGTTTTGCCCACTTTTGGCGTACTGTTTCTAAGTTGATTATTGGTGGTTTTCGCGTGCACATAGCGAGGATATCGCCAAAAACGGGTACACTCTTGTTAGGTGTTTGAGTTCACAGCCAATTGCGATTTTTGGTATGTGTCCAAGATGTGATTGTTACTAGTTGAAATGGAGTAGATTGATGGCTCTTGACGACCAATTGCTAGGCCGTGTGCCCTTGTTCCAAGGGCTGAATGAACAACAATTTTCGCTGTTGTCGTCTCGTATTCAAAAGATTTCTTTGCGCCGTGGCGAGGTTTTGTTTGTCGAGGGCGATGAAGGGGATCGCCTGTATATCATCACTGAGGGCAAGATCAAGTTGGGTCACTCCTCCGAGGATGGCCGGGAGAGCTTGCTGGCTATTTTAGGGCCGGGCGAAATGATTGGCGAGTTGACGCTCTTCGACCCAGGCCCTCGGTCTACAACTGCGACTGCCGTGTCTCCGGCGAGCATGCTGTGTTTGGAGCACTCGGATTTGGTGCAGATTTTGGATACAAACCCGGAGGTAGCAAAACACCTGCTGCGAGCATTGGCGCAGCGTTTGCGTCGTACTAACGAGTCTTTGTCGGATCTGGTGTTTTCGGATGTACCTGGCCGGGTGGCGAAGGCCTTGTTGGATTTAGCTGAACGTTTTGGTACCCAGTCAGATGATGGTGTGCACGTGCCTCACGATTTGACTCAAGAGGAATTGGCGCAATTGGTGGGTGCTTCACGTGAAACAGTCAATAAGTCTTTGGCTGATTTTGTTTCGCGTGGCTGGATTCGCCTGGAGGGGCGCGCAGTGACTTTATTGGACATGGAGCGTCTATCGCGTCGAGCCCGCTAAGTAAACTACCGATGCTGAGGTAAAAGTCTACTGGCAGTAAAAGTATCTGCTGCCAGTAAGAATACTGGGTTGCCATTTAGGGTATCTTCAAAATGCTTCTGCTTTGTCGATAGTTTTGTCGGATTTAGCAAAGATTCAGCGGAGAGTAAAGCTGCTAGCTAATGGGAGCTAGCAAAGATCACCCCAGGGTGCTAATTTTGGGGTCTGGGTACTGTGAGCACGGGCATTTTCTTGCTGTCACTTGCTGGCACCTACTCGTGTTTGCTGATGCTTACTTATTGCAGTCCTCTTCGTTGTAGATGCCAGCTCGCCTGCTATTCACTTTGTTATTTACGTGTTATTTACTCGCATCTACTAGCTGGTTTCAGTTGCGCCTATCTGCTGGTTTAGCGACTTTGTACTGGGGTTTTTTATCAGAGTTCAGGTTTGGAATCTGGCAGCGTGCCTAGCTGGCTGCTTTGGGTCGCCTGAGGTAAGCTACCAGGTTTTCCGAGCCACCAGGGCCTGGTACCACCTGGACGAGCTCCCAACCGTCATCTCCCCACTGATCCAAGATTGCTTTCGTTGCATGTACCAGTAGAGGGACAGTTGCATACTCCCATTTAGTGAGGGGAACCTGTTTCCTGTCAGTGTTGCCAGCTTCGCTAGCACTGTTGGCACTACTAGCGTTGTCATCACTGTCAATACTGTTAGCTCTATCCGCGTCGTCAGCACAACCACAACCACAGTTACAATTGCGCTTATTTTGTGTATTTGCGGTATCTGTATTCTGGTCTCGATTACTCATGGTTGTTAGCATAGCTTTCTGCGCGAATTAGTGACATTACCTTGGTCAATGCTCCAGCTCGTAACTGGACGGCTAATTCGTCGTCCGATTCCTCGAGCCATTGCTTCCAGTCTTCGATGTCTTGATATCCGCGCAACATGGCTCTGCGTTCGCGTTCGGTCAATCCTCCCCAAACGCCATGATTTGCTTCACACTCGAGGGCATCTACTAAACATTCCAAGCGCACCGGACAGCCCAGACAGCGTTGCCTGATACGACGCTGTTCCGCGCCTTTTACAAACAGAGCATCTGGTGGATCTCCCGCACACTTGGCGCGACTTACCCAAGAATGGTCGCGGTGAAACTTCATTGAAGCCATCCACGAACCTCCAATCAGAACCTTAGCGACAACTTTGTGGAAAATGTAGAGTTGCGCTTGGCTCTATCGCTAATTACAATCTCATTTACTAGGCTAGACTACATGACTAGCCAAAGAAAAACCCCGAGTGGTCAGCGTAACACTACTAAACGACAATTCCTGTCATTTATTGGTGCTTTTGTTGGCGTGTCGGCAGTTTTTGGTGTGGTGACGGCGGGATTGTTCATCCCTCTGGCCACAGCTCTCGGAGTCACTCTAAAGGCTTTGCCGGAAATATTTGACTCTATTCCCGAAGATATTGAGGTAGTGACGCCGTCTGAAGAATCGATCATGGTGGATCAGGACGGCAATGTTATCGCTCGTTTTTATTCAGAACAGCGCGTGTTGGTGGATTCCGACGAGATTGCTGACGTCATGAAAGAGGCCATGGTTGCGATTGAGGATGAGCGTTTTTACGAGCATAACGGTATTGATGCCGAGGGGATGATTCGGGCGGCGATTAACAATTTAGCTGGGGGTAGTCTCCAAGGGGCCTCTACGATTACGCAGCAGTATGTGCGCAACTTGCTGATTGAAAAGGGGATCCAAGAGGGAGACCAGGAGTTGATCGACTTCGCTACTGAGGAATCTTTGGTGCGCAAGGTGATTGAAGCCAGGTATGCGGTGGCTTTGGAAAAACAGATGACCAAAGAGGAAATTCTAACTGGCTACCTCAATATCGTCACTTTCGGAACTAGCGTGTATGGGGTTGAGGCGGCGGCGACTGCTTATTTTTCAAAGAGTGCGTCTGAGTTGACGTTGAGTGAAGCTGCTTTGTTGGCTGGTTTGGTGCAGTCTCCCTCCACCTATGATCCGTTGGTAAATCCCGATGCTGCGCAGGAGCGCCGGGACGTGGTGTTAGCAGTAATGTTGCAGCAGGGAAAGATCACCCAGGATGAGTACGACGAGGCCACAGCTTTGTCGGTTAGCGACATGTTGAATCCGCAGGAGACCACGCAGGGGTGTGCGGGCGCTGGCGAGAACGCGTATTTTTGTTCGTATGCTTTGCAAGAATTTTTGAGCAATTCTGCGTTTGGGGATAATGAGACCGCCCGGTTGGCGTATTTGCGCATGGGTGGTTTGGTGATCGAGACGACTTTGGATCCGGAAAAGCAGGCCGCTGCTTATGAGGCGGTAACGGATCTAATTCCGGTGGGAGATTCCTCTGGTGTGAATTCGGCGTTGGTGTCGGTGGAGCCTTCAACGGGCAATATTTTGGTGATGGCGCAAAACACTAACTATGGGACGGCCACGGAATCGGATCCGACGGCTACGGAAGTGAACTATACGGCTGGTACTAGTCGCGGGGGTGGTAGTGGCTTCCAGGCTGGTTCTACCTTCAAGGTATTCACTTTAGTGCAGTGGTTCAAAGAGGGACATGGTGCCTACGACACGGTAGGTTCGAGTAATCGAACGTATGCCAATGGCAGTTTCACGTGTGACGGGACGGCGATTAACACCGAGTCGTGGACGGTAAACGACTTGTCTGGCAAAGATGGACAGATGACCGTTTTGCGAGCCACCCAGTTGTCGGTGAATCAGGCTTACGTGAATATGGCGTCAAAAGTCGACTTCTGTGAAATTTTTGAGACGGCTGCAGATATGGGGGTGACTGAGCAGGATGGCTCCACTATTGACGCACTGCCAGCTAATATTATCGGTTCAGCTGAAGTAACGCCGTTGCAAATGGCTTCCGCCTTCGGCACTTTTGTCAACGACGGTGAGTGGTGTGAGCCAACTTCGATCAGTCGGGTGACTGACAAAGACGGAGTGGTATTTTACGAGAGTACTCCCAGCTGCACGGCGGTTTTGGACGAGACCGTGGCTGCCCAGGTGGCAACTACTTTGCGCCTTTCTGCCCAAAATTATTCGATTAGTTTAGGAGACTACGAGTTTGGCGCCAAGTCTGGGACTACGGATGACAACTCGAATACGTGGATGGTTGGGTTTACTGCGAATTTAGCGACAGCGGGATGGGCTGGTTATGGCTCGAGTTCGTCAACTCCGGTGACTAATGTGACGATTAACGGCACCTATTGGAGTGCGGTTTACGGCGAGACCTTTGTGGGACCAATGTGGGAGCAATATATGTTGGCCGCCCTGGATGGAACTACGGCGGAAGCTTTGCCGTATGCGAATGTGAGTAGCGGCAGCAGTAGCAGTCAAGATGATGACGATGAGGGCAGCGAGGATGATGAATCGGCAGACTCGAGTGATAGTGAGCAAGACAGCACCGGTACGGATTCGCCAACTGAGGGTTCTGATACTGAAAGTGATGCGACTAGTAGTGATAGTGCCCAAGATGCTGGGGCTGGTTACCTAACTGGGGAAATCAACTTTACGGATGAAGACGAGGCAACTGACAGTCTGGCTGGGAGCGGGTTCAGCGGCACGGAGGATGCGTATGACACGACGGGCGCGAATAGATCTAGCGATTATGGTGTCTATGAAACCAGGGGAGTGAGTCGAGCTAATAATTTGGCTGCGAGTTATGACCTGGGCAGAAATTACGCCACGGCTGGGTTTAGTGGTTCTGGTGCGATAACAGTTTTGGGCAGTTCACTCACCATAAGTGGCTCCCTGGATATAACTGAAACGAATAATATTAGGGATGATGTAACCAAAAGTTATATTTTGGATAGGTTTGCGGGCAGCTATCTCGACAGAGGCGGCGGAGGAAGTAACGGACGTGGTGGTGGGACTAGAGCTGCATGAAGAAATTAGAATCACTTAGAGGTTTGAGTATCTGAACAAGGATGGGAATGGGTGGGTGCGTGAAACCTCAACTGGTGCGACTGGCTCGTGGTCTGGGAGCCACGGTTGGCATTGGCGCCTTTTTGGGTACAGCTATTTTCGGGTGGGCTTATTGTGAGGCTCGCCGTCCAGTGTTGCGCCAACTGGTAGTGGATGTCCGCCAATTCAGGGAAGATGCTGCTGCGGGAATAGGTTCACGACAGCGGCAAAAGCGCTTAGCAGCGGAGCCTGCGGGGCGAAGATTGCGGGTTTTGCACGTGTCTGATCCGCACATGCATGCTCGCTCTGGGTTTGTCACCGATTTTTTGGCGGAGATTGCCAGTGACGTTGAGTTTGATTTTGTGGTGGCTACGGGCGATAACTTGTCCGATTCACAGTCTTTGGATTTATTGCTGGAAGCTTTTGCACCCTTATTGGAGAAGCCGGGTTGTTTTGTGTTCGGGTCGAATGATTACTATGCGGCGAAGGCAAAACCGTGGGTTTCTTATCTAACTCCACCTGGCAAACGTAAAAAGAAGCAACGACGGGAACCGGATTTACCGTGGGCGAAGATGGCGAACGCCTTTATGGCGGTTGGCTGGGTAGATTTAGGGAATCGAACCCAAACTATACGAGTGCCGTTGGCGGATGGTGGGGAAGCAGTTTTGTATCTAGCGGGCGTGGATGATCCGCATATCCGACGCGACTACCTGCCGGATTTGCGGGCTTTATCCGTGTCGGAGTCTATGTTGGAGGCTGTGCAAGGATCTGTGGCAGATCCTGTGCAGGGGGCGCAGGCAGATTTGCAGGCTGTGTCTGTACCGAAGTTGCGGTCGGATTCACAGACCGTATCTATGCTGAGACTACAGCCGGACTTGTTTGTGGGATTGACGCATGCACCGTATCGGCGGGTGTTAGATGCCTTTACGCTGGCAGGTGTGGATTTGATTTTTGCTGGCCACACGCATGGCGGCCAATTGCGTCTGCCTGGAGTGGGAGCATTAGTGACGAATACAGATATCCCTTGCAGGTTCGCGCGCGGATTGCACGAATGGTTGGCTCTAGACCCGGCTACTGGTGGTTCGTATTCGTCGTTATTGAATGTTTCTGCGGGTTTAGGAACGTCGCCGTTTGCACCGGTGCGTTTTGCTTGCCGCCCCGAAGCCACGCTGCTAACCATCAACCTACCGGAATAAAGGGAATGGAATCAGGCAAATGAACGGCTAACAGCCTAGCTGAAAGTCAACTAATAATTAGCTAGAGAGCTAGCTAATAACTAGGAAAGTATGACTATTCCAAACTATCCTAATCCACTCACATATTACATAATCACCGGAATATCCATATTTACGGAATTGATTTTATCTTCTAAGTAAGCAGTGATTTGATTTCTAGAAACATCAGAAGGATAAAACTAGGTCGATTCCTCTGCAGTATCCGCTGTGGAATCGGTATTAGTCCCACTAGCTGCCGAGCTGAGGCTTTGCGAAGCAGAGTCGAGAGGATTCCACAGTTCAAATACTCCCCAGGTGGCAACGGCCATCACCATGGTCACACAAGCAAGTAGGCTAGTAAACCTCAATCCTGGTTGAGTGAAGAGGAATCTGTTTTGCTCTGCTCTTTCTGGGCAAGTGCTGAGCTTTTTTGCTGTGCTTTCCATGGTTTCTGCGCATACTCTAGCCTATCTAGCTTTGTTGGTATTTGTTCTTATGAGCTGGCGTTGAGCATAATTATTTTTTGATTTATCATCGTATTTAGATTTGTTTATAAATGTAAATCATTTCGTAAACTGTTTATGGTACGTATCATTGTGCGGTAGTATAATTTCTGGTGGAATGAATTTGTAAGTAGATGCAGCTTTAATTAGAATGGGGGTTGACTGTTCTAATCCGAACAGTCAACCCCCGCTTTTATCTCTAGCAACTTTGTCTAAGCGCGCACAGACACTGTGCTTAGCTCTCTACACGAAAGCCCGAGTTCCTCAACTAGAGAACTCGATAACTACACCTAGAAGGCTGGAATCACCGAACCATCCGACCAGTTTTCTTCAATGTAGGCTCGCACCTCGTCAGAGTGCAATAATTCTTCGAGCTTGTTGATGGCATCAATTTTGTCGCTGTCAGCTTTCCATACCAGTATGTTTACTGCGGGATTGCCTTCTGCGGATTCCAGAGCCAAAGAGTCTTCAGCTGGAGACAAACCACCTTCTAGAATGTAGTTGCCGTTGATCACTGCAATATCTACGTCGGCTAAAGTCCGCACCAAGCTGGGACCGTCGACTTCAGTCAGAGTATAGTTTTTCGCGGTTGTTACCGTGGCCACGTTGATATCTCCAGATTCGGGCAATTCCACTAAACCGTATTCAGACAGCAGAGTCAACGCGCGCTCCTGATTGGCAGTATCTGAAATGACACCAATCTCCGCGTCGTCGGGCAAATCAGATAAATCATCGATTGTCTCAGAATAGATGCCCACTGGTTCCAGGTGGACGCCCTCTCCGGATTCAAAGTCGTAGCCGCGCTCTTCTATTTGGGCTTCTAAATACGGTGCTGATTGGAAATAGTTCGCATCTAGATCTCCTGACTCTAGCGCCTCGTTGGGCTGCACGTAGTCGCTGTATTCCACGATTTCCAAATTAATTCCGGCATCAGCCGCGTAATTGTCGGCAATATATTGCAAAATTTGGGCGTGAGGAGTAGGAGAAGCCCCCACTTTCAAAGTCGTCACCTGAGTTTCGCTGTCGTTCGCTGAGTCTGCCGAGCTGGAACAACCCGTCAAACCGAGCGACAACGCCAAAGCTGCGGCTGAAAAACCACCGAATGCGAATTTTGAAATAGAACGCATTTTCCTGACTTTCTGTATATATCGATTGGTAGCTGATTGTTGATTCTACGAAGTTTTTGATTTGGCTGAGAGTCAATCCATTCTATCTCTTGCCTCTCACCTTTGACCCAAACCTATTCTCGGAAAACTAGCCGTTTTAGCGAGTTTAGTCAGTTAGATAGATTGGTTAGGTCAAGTAGGTTGAATGAGTTGAGCAGACTGAATTGCGAGCTGAGACAACCAAATAGACCCATCCCAGCTAATCTTTGGTGGTGGAGTGCTTGCTCACTAGGCTTTGTGACTAGCACAGATTTTTCGGTCAATTCGTTTGTCGTTGATGAAGAATCTAGTGGGCTGGTCTCTGGTGAGCTGAGCGCACTTTGCGGTCTGTCCTCTTGACAAAGCAGTCAAGCAAACAAACTGCTTCTACTACCGAAAGCAACTTCGTAAGTTGCCAAGACTTTGTTTATCTCCGACTGGTAGCGCCTCAGCGATGATCCACCAGCCGGCTAAACATGCCACACGACGCTAGTGGAGTTGGCTGGGAGACGAGACAGGACAAAGCTCGAGTCTGACAGAAGAACTGCCTGAACATGGAGCCATCCAACGCGCGAATGCCTGGTGTCCACATTTTGTTGGCACCGCTTGTGCTCAGCACTTTGGCAGTGTCTCTTTGGTTCACCAGTTATCCTCCGTTATTACGTTTAGTCTCGAATCTAGAGCCACCGACAGGCGTGCTCCAGAAGCCGACTAAATCTTCTTGACCGGTACCCTATTCATACCTTCGTCCACCTACACAATAGTGTCCACTATCTGGAACATAGTGATTGGGTATACAGGTTTTCTGTGGATTCGGTATTAGTGATGCGTCGGTATTAAGCCGTTTTTGGTGGCAAGATTTTGTTGCTATAGTGCGATCAAAGATGAAAATAATCAAACCAGCAAAGACGATAGAGGCAGAGATAACAACGGGAAGAACTAGGTGGAGCGGGCGACGGGAGTCGAACCCGCCTTTACAGCTTGGGAAGCTGTCGTTCTACCGATGAACTACGCCCGCATCGGAAGTTGGAGATCAGCCGTCAAAGACACTCAAGCCACACATACCGGGCAATGCCAGATGGAGCTCGAGCACAGCATCCAAGCTTCATACTGTAGCTCTTACTTCGAAAGTGCCACCTTACAGGAGCCATGCTCTAAACAAGGCCAAGTCAGAGTAAGCAACACCCGAAAACGCCACCTTGGAATTAGGCTTCATCCCAACAGTTAGATATTCTACAAGACAAATGCGGTGAATGGAAATCGTCTCCGCCGAGCGGCTGGTTTAGTCCAGTGCAGGTAATTACCGGTATGGAGCAAATAAAAGAGGCCAGGCGAAGTGTCTTGCCAAACAAACTGATTCACCAAGTGAACTAATCCACCAGATGAACTGCTTTGGCAAAACAAACTAACTCACCAAAATTAGACTATTCGCAATTAGCTGAATTAGATTGGTGAATCTAATGCAACACTGGAGACAGTAAAACTAACGGTAGGCGCTGCAGGCGTTCACAGAAAGGGGCGAAAATGGCTTCCGTTGAGCTTACCAGCAAGAATTTTGAGCAGACGATTTCTGACAATCCAATTGTGTTAGTGGACTTTTGGGCTCCCTGGTGCAGGCCTTGCCGCCAATTTGGGCCAATTTTCGAGCAGGTCTCTGACAAACACCCAGACATCGTGTTCGGCAAGGTGAATACCGAAGAGGAACACCAACTGGCTGCAGCTGGAAATATTTCGTCAATCCCCACGCTGATGGCTTTCCGCGACGGGATTGCTCTTTTCAATCAGGCAGGCGCACTCCCCGTGGCGGCCTTGGAGGAGCTAGTGCAACAAATTCGTGACGTCGACATGGAGGCAGTGAAGGACGATATAGAACGGCAACGCCAAGAAAACGACTAGATAGAATGAGGCTTTCCAAATAGGCAAAAGTCTCCCGAACCCATTTAGAGACTTTTCAGAGACTTTGGCGGCCTTCCAGGGCGCGACCCAGGGTGATGTCGTCTGCATACTCTAGGTCTCCGCCAACTGGCAGGCCGCTAGCGGGTTTAGTGATTTTGATGCCGCTTTCCGCAAGGTAGCGGCTAATAAACATAGCGGTAGCATCTCCCTCCAGTGTGGGGTTAGTGGCTAAAATGACTTCTTGAACGGCGCTTCCTTGGAGTCGAGCGAATAGCTGTTGGATGCGCAACTGGTCTGGCCCTACCCCTTTCATGGGGTCAATCACTCCACCTAGTACATGGTAGCGGCCGTGAAATACGCGGGTGCGCTCAATGGCTTGGATATCTTTTGGTTCTTCTACTACACACAATTGGGTGGCGTCGCGGCGTTCGTCCTGACAGATCAAACAAATATTTGCTTCAGTGACATTTCCACAAATCTCGCAAAATTGCACGGTTTCTTGCACTACCGAAATGGCTTTCACCAAGCGCGAGACGTCCTCTTTCTCTTGCGCCAGCAAGTAAAAAGCCAGTCGCTGCGCCGACTTTGGTCCAATTCCAGGGAGACGGCCAAGTTCGTCAATCAGATTTTGAATCGCTGTTTCGTAGCCACTCATACTTTGCCCATGCACCTATGTTTCTTTGGAGTGTTTTGTGCGGCTTCTAGCTAGATGGCGCGCTATTGCCATTTAGAGCCTGCTATGACTTTAGTTTACTGTAGTGCCTGGACAACGCCTCCAACACCGGTGGGTGAAGGGCAACAATTCTTTACTAATTTGCCCCCAGGGAAGCAACTTAGCGAGTAAATAGAGCAAACGGTCAAGGTGCTGCTTTTCTAAATAGCAGTTTTTTCTAACTGTCTATTTTTCCTGTACGTCGCTAGCTGTTAGTCTTCCTGAATGATTTTGCCCTGGAAAGCTTGCAAGACTGCGTCAACCGGGTTAATTGGAGTAGCAGATGCAGTAGTCGTGTCAGGATAGGAATTGTCTTGCAAAGACTGGGATTCGTTTTCCGTCCCAGTCGAAGCGTTAGCAAGCGTGGTGTGATTTGTAGTGTTTGTGCCGTTGGCAGTTGCCGGAGTTGTGGCATTCGCATTGCTTGAGGTCGCAGGAATTGTAGTACCTAGGGTTGTTGGAGCTGGAGTGTTGATACCGCTCGAAGTGGCAGGAATTTGAGTATCGGCGTTATTTGAGATAGGCTCCATGGCACTCGCGCTAGCTAGCGTCGCAGAATCAGTGGAACTAGTAACTTCGATAGCATCTACAGGTCTAGTAGAGCTTGGGATTGTAGTGGTGTCAGGGACTCCAGTAATAACTGGAGAGATAGTAGCGTTTGGAAGCATAGCAGCAGCCAAATTGGTAGCAACAGCCGGGGAGGAAGCACCAGAAGGATAACCAGTTTGCTCAACTTTAGTTTGCTCGCGGATAGTTTTCTTATTCTCCGCTTGCTTGTGTTCAGTTTTCTGGGGTTCTGCTTGCCTGCGTTCTCCCTGCTCGTGTTCGGTTTCCCCATCTTTTGTTCGCCCGAGTCCTGTTGGCTTATCTCCTGTTTGCTCACGGATTTTTGTTGTTGGCTGTGGTTGCCATTGAGTGACGTCCACTAACTGAATCTGCCGATTTGCCCCAAAAATTTGTTGCATGGCGTGGGTAAAGTCGTCCACTTTGGCTTGCAGCATTGGTTTGGCTGTAAAAATGATCGTTTGGCCATTAACTTGGGCAATCTTCGTGTCAGCGTTGCGCACCCGCCCATACAAAGATCTGGGCAATTGTTGTAACCCTTTTTCAAATATTTCATTGAGCGAAGATAAATCAGACGAAGACAAACTGTCTGTAGATAAATTGTGTGCAGCAGGAGAGTCAGCCACTGGCAAACTAGCTGAGGGAACGGAACGAAAGTTTGCAGATTCTGGTGCCCCAACTTCCGATTCCGAGGGCACGGTCGACGACATGCTTGGAGACATGCTTGATGTGGCTAAGGGCGTGCCTGATGATGTACTCGGAGACACGGTTGGAGGAATGATTGAAGGCACACTCGGTGATGCAGCTGTAGACGTGTTTGCTGATGTAGTCGAGGACACGTCCAAGGACGCCGCCTGGGACGACAAATTTGCAGTTTGCGAGGAACTTGGTGCCGATTGCGTGCTCATTGGCTCAAAAGCGGATACCTCCACACCGGCTCGACTAGTCTGCGGCAATTCAATCAAGAGCCGAGCAATCAACAGTTCTAATTGCAAGCGGGGAGCTGACGTGCCGGTCATGTCACGGAGAGCTCGTTCAATTGTGTCTGCTCGCCTGGATAGCAGCCGCGTCCCCCACTGGGCGGCATGTTCTCGTAGCAATCTGGTTTGGGCGGCGGGCAGGTTGGGCAGGATGATTTCTGCGCGCCCTCCCGCGATTTGGACGATAATCATGTCGCGGAGGCGTTGGAGCAGGTCTTCGGTGAAGCGGCGCGGATCGTGGCCGGAAGCAACTACTTCTTCAACAACAGCAAAGGCAGCGGCTCCATCATTTGCGCCTAGGGCTTGTACAGTGCGATCTAGCAAAGTGGTATCCGTGTATCCCAGCAGGGCTACGGCTGACTGGTAGGTGATTTTCGTGTCTTCACGACCGGAAAGCAGTTGATCTAGAACTGATAGGCTATCGCGCACGGATCCGCCTCCAGTGCGGACAACCAGGGGGAGAACACCATCTTCGATGGTGACGTTTTCACGCTGGCAAACGGACTCCAAGTAGGGAACTAGCACTTCGGGGGAAACCAGCCGAAATGGGTAGTGGTGGGTCCGCGAGCGGATTGTTTCTAAAACTTTTTCGGGCTCAGTAGTGGCGAATATGAATTTCACGTGTTCGGGTGGTTCTTCGACCAGTTTCAGGAGGGCATTGAAACCGTTGACGGTCACCATGTGGGCTTCGTCGAGAATGAAGACGCGGTAGCGGTCTCTGGAAGGGGCAAAAACTGCGCGTTCGCGCATTTCGCGGGCATCTTCTACTCCATTGTGAGAGGCGGCGTCGATTTCGATGACATCCAGTGATCCGGGGCCACCTGCAGCTAAGTCCATGCAGGAAGGGCATTCTCCGCAGGGGTTGGCGGTTGGTCCCTTGACGCAGTTTAGGCACCTGGCCATGATCCGAGCAGAAGTGGTTTTTCCGCATCCGCGTGGCCCAGAGAACAGGTAGGCGTGGGCAATTCGGCTCGCATTTAGAGCAGCTTGGAGGGCGTCGGTTACGTGTTCTTGGCCAATGACGTCGGCGAATGTGTCAGGCCGATATTTTCTGTATAAGACCGCGCTCATGCGACTCCTTCGACTAGAACAGTTAGGCGAGTACTGGGCCAGCTGAGGTGAGGAGTTTCTACAAACCGTGTCAGGATACCCGGCGCCATGGATGAACACTGGCAAAGTACCCGAACTATGGAGGAGATGTTTATAGCTGCCTTGCGACTAGATGGTAGCACACAACCTAGAACAACAGTGTTTAGTAAGACAAGTAAAACGACCCTCCATGCACCCGGCAGAGCATCCCTATCCTTGCTGCCTTCCGGCCCTGGGGAGATTCAGGAGATACCGTCACACGAAGGGTCACGCTCATTCTAGCATATTGACTGCGTGATAGCTAGCTGGCTGAGTTCTTTAGATAACTAATGTTTATAGTTTTTAGTACATTCAGCAACTTTGGCTATCGCTGTTGAGAGTACGCCTATGTTTAGTACGCTTATGTTTATGCGATAAAGTCTTGCCTCATCCGTAGATACTGACAAAAGTCTTCAGTACGGTCTATACCTATGTGGTAAGAGTGTCTACTGAGAGTTCATTTTGTTTAATTTTTGGGTTGCTTGGGTGCGTTTATGGTTTTGGGGTTGGTTTTGGTTTGGTGATGAGGTGGAGAACACCGGCTAGGAGTTGGCGGCCATCTCCAAATGTGGGGAGTAGGAAAATTAGGTAGGCGTATAGTTAGTGTTAATATGGTGATTTCCGGAGCAAGAATTCTTTCAGTTTAGAGTTTGTGGCTTTGCGGGGACGGTTGTGCATACCCTTTTGGGTAGAGCATGCGCAACCAACCCCTACAATTACTGGTCACTGTTATTATTTACGGCTAATCGGGCTGGGGACATCGTTGGTTGCTTGTGTCAGATTATGAATGTTGTTGGTTTGTGGTTTGATGGTTTTGAGTAACTGCTAATTGGCTAGTGGTCGTAGAACAGTTGGAGTTTGTTGATATATTGTCAATTGACCCGCTGTTGGTGTTTTGTTTTGCTAAGAGCTCTTTCTTGTAATTTACCAGCTGAGTGTAGGTGATGATGCACAAGAAGATGAACACAGCAGTAGCCAGCCAGAGCCATACAAAATTCCAAGAGTTACCTATTCCCATTTCCAAACCTATACCACCATCATCTAGTACGGTGCTTTCAAGGGTAACTATTCCAAATAGGGAGCTTCTACTAGTAGACTCGTCGTTTGGGGTCGTGAACGCCTGATAGCAAAGCAGAGCGCTAAGGTGACTACTAACCCACCCATAATTGAGGCAAGCACCCTAGAAATTGTCTTTTTCATTTTCGATATCCTTCCTATTGTTGGTATGTGTGTGCTTTTATGTTGCACTGGGTCGAAGAAAAACCTGCCACCACTGCCATAGAGGGGTGTATGCAGTTGTATGTTTGCTGCTGGTTGCATTAGGTAGTGGGAATATGCTGAGTAGGCTGTTCTCGGTCCGTGTCATTGGTGTTATCGTTTGTGTCAATGGGTGTGGTCTAGCTATTTAAGCTGGAGCATTGTTGGGTATTGTTGTTTAGGTGTTGGTGTGGCGGTTGGTGTTGATACCGATAATGCTTTGCCAAATAATAGCCAGAATACAAAACGCCACAGCCAGGATAATTTGCCAAATGTTCAATCCCAGCAATCCAGTCACGAGTGAGAACAAGAAGAGTAATACTATGAAGGTTCCTAGTCCAAGGAACGCCGAGATCGGGTTGTCATCATGAGACGGGAGCAAAATCCCAATAGCTAGAGTGACCAGAATGGTGATACACACACCCAGTAGGGTTAGCGCCCAAGTAGTCCAACTGACTTGATGGTGGAACACTAATACTCTCACTACGTCGCTTAGAGAGAGCAGGATTGCTGGAATAGTGAGTGTAGCTATAAACCCAATATACATAGACAGGTAGTAGCGGATATTAGATAAATGGGGGCGCGTAATCTGGATGAAGGGGTTGATGTTAGCGAAATGGTACATTCCCATAATCACTAGTGGTTCCAGGGCGATTAGCAGGCTCCAAGAGGGTTTAGTCCAAAGGATATAACCACCCAGGATTAATAGTAGGAAGATGGATTCGCTAAATACTCGGTGGCGTATCAGTTGGGCTGTGTTTATTCCGAATGGCAAACGCGCTACCAGACTACCTAGGGGAATATTGATGTAGACCGTGTTCTCAGCTGGGATTGGGGTGGGTAAAAACAACAACAGCCCTAACAACAACACAGTGACTAGCAAAGCAAACCCGTAAAACAACACCGTGTTGGCTTCGTCATATAGATGATAATAAAAAGTAGACCAATTATACTGTTGCCCTGCATTCGACAAACCAACTGATGGTAGAAAACTTGTCAAATACTGCGAGGAAAGTAAGGTGATCGCGGCTAGAATGAATACAACTACCGTGCTGGTGAAACCTTTCAAAAAGGTCTGGGATAGAGCAAACTCAACTATGCGCATCACAATCACTAAAACGGTAGTAGTGGTGATACAAGGCAAAAATACACAAGATATAAACAACCCAAATACACTAAAGCCGTAGTTTAAAAGTATGGCACCTAGAAATATTCCTGTTCCGAGAAACATAACCACGACAATGAGGACTAGTTCTAAAAGAGCATAGGCTCGTCCTTTTTCATAGCGGGCAACTGGTAAATAATCCAACACCGCTGCCACATTCGCCGAAGTACCGGTCAAAGCCTTTACTACTAATACGGCAAGACAGGAGACAAATATTGTGTTCACCGACAGCAACACAAAAATATAATTTAGTACCTGGTCATTAATACTATCACTATTGATAAAAAAACTACGATCGATTAATAGAACGGAAGCTATGTATGTAATTATAGCTATTGTGATTAGGGCGTTTCTAACTGCTGGTTTTTTGAGGGCACCTTTACCGATCACCACCCTGGCAAAGTAAAAGAGCAAGTATCTGACCAGGGTTAGGGCTCTGGCTACCTCTATTTTAAACACACCCCAAGTAGTAGCAACAGAGCCTGTTGTCCCTGGTGTGTTTACCGTCTCTAGCGTGTTTACTAGGCTTGTTGTGCCTATGGTGCTTGTTGTGTCTTGATTGTCCACGGACTTTGCTTTATCCGCATCTTTTGTGTTCTTAGTGTTCATCATTTTCATGGTATTCTCGGCAAGTAATTATTTGGTATGAACTAGTTGTAGTTGGTTACCTATTGTGCGCTGGTAATTATTTACACTTGCTTGATTGAGTTTTGAGTACTCACGTGTGTTTGGTTTCTGGTGATTTGTTGCTGGTTGCATTTGCGTTGGTGATTTGGTTTTTGATAGTGTGCCAGTCACCGGGAGTGGGCTGGGTTTTGTCTAGTTTTAGGACCCCGTTTTCTAGGAGCAACGCTCGAGTGGCACAAGACTCTAGCAACTCGAAGTTGTGGCTGCATATTAGG
The DNA here is from genome assembly GCA_965120455.1 of uncultured Actinomycetaceae bacterium. Classification (GTDB taxonomy): domain Bacteria; phylum Actinomycetota; class Actinomycetes; order Actinomycetales; family Actinomycetaceae; genus Scrofimicrobium. Next base: position 27,876 of record CBCPNB010000008.1, read on the forward strand.
ACTGTTCCACCTCGCCTAGTATAGGCGGCTAGTTCTTTTACCAACTTTTTTTCCGATTCAATATCAATTCCGTTCAAGGTCTCGTCTACGATTAAGATTTGCGGGGAGATAATTAGTCCGGCGATTAACTGAACTTTTTTCATCATTCCATGCGAATAATCCGCAATTAAATCCTTGGCTCGACCCGCCATTCCCAAAGAAGAAAACTTTTCCTCGATCCTCTCCAGCAACAAATCCCTACCTCTACCCCTAGTGTTAGTACTGACTTTAGTTTCGTGATGGTCGTGGGTGAGTTTGTGTAGGTAGGTGATGTATTCTATGCCGGTTAGAAATTGGGGCACGATCTCATTCCCACCGGTAAAAATTACCTGGCTAGCAGCCTCCCTGCTTCCAGCCGGGTAACCACACAGTGTGATCGTGGTGTTCTTGTTT
>CBCPNB010000009.1:0-42190 GCA_965120455.1 uncultured Actinomycetaceae bacterium
TATCTCGAAGACAGCTGCGAAGGGTATTCTGGCCTTACAGATTTTGTAGATCGTTATAGAGAGTATGGAGAAACGGTACAGCGATGCGAGTTCGCTTTGACATTGCCTACGATGGCCGGTTCTTTCACGGCTGGGCAGCGCAACCAGAGATCCGTACCATCCAGGGAGAAATCCAAGCTGCCCTCGCTCAAGTTTTACGCCGTGAAATCACTCTAACCGTCGCCGGGCGAACCGATGCAGGAGTTCACGCCCTCGGCCAAGTGGCTCACGCCGACCTAGCAGAAAAAGAGCTAAAAGAGCTAGGAGACCCCCAGCGACTCGCCACCAGACTAACCGCCATTCTCGCAATGCGAGCTGCCCCCTTCACCAACGACCCACGCGGTCACAGCGACGTGGTAATCAACCAAATTCGCATAGTCAACCCCGACTTCGACGCCCGCTTTAGCGCCCTATCCCGCCACTACGAATACAAGCTAGCCACCGGCTGGAAAAACCCCCTAGAGCGAAACCACACCTGGTGGCTAAAAACTCTCCAACCCCTCAACCTGGCGGCAATGCAACAATTCAGCACCCAACTCCTTGGAGAACACGACTTCTTGTCATTTTGTAAACCCCGGCCAGGAGCCACCACAATCCGCACCCTCAAATCCTTCACCATCCACCATCAGCTGGCCACTGCGCCTACAAAAAACTATGTCCAATCCGGTGCCCAACCAGAAGACACCCAAACCCCAGAACCAACAGCACTAAAACTCGATCCCATGGCAACGGGACAAACATTCTCAATACACGTACAAGCAGACGCATTCTGCCACTCAATGGTTCGCTCCCTCATCGGTGCACTAGTCCAAGTCGGACGAGGCTCCAAACCAGTCGAATGGGGTAGAGAACTAATCGGAAATCCATCGCGCTCCCACAGTGTTCCTCTTGCGCCACCACACGGACTGACCCTAATGAGAGTAGACTATCCGCCAAGTGAACAATACGGGAGCCAAGCCCAACTCACTCGCCGCCTGCGCGCATCCTGCTGCGAATAATACAGCAGATGCGAATTTCGGCACACTTATGAGGCTTTCTTTGGTCTTAGACACGGACAATCTATAGACTCGAATAGTTGTGCTCCAGTGGATTGCTCTCTCCCACTCGCAGTTCAGCAAACGGAGCCAAACAACTGAAAACTTCCGCGAATCGGCAGGTTAGCATTCCGCTACAGGTTGCCCGCTGGTTCCATGAGACAAGAAATGAAGGCTACGCTAGTGCGCACCTATTCACCTAAACCTGGGGATGCAGACAAGAAGTGGTACGTAATCGACGCTGCTGATGTCGTGCTGGGTCGTTTGGCGGCTCAAGTTGCCACCTTGCTGCGTGGAAAACACAAGCCCACTTATGCTCCGCACATGGACATGGGCGACTACGTGATTGTGATCAACGCCGACAAAGTCGTGTTGACTGGCAACAAGCTAGATCAAAAGTACGCCTATCGACACTCGGGTCATCCCGGTGGTCTGAAAGCCACCGTCTATCGGGAATTAATGGAAAAGACTCCAGAAAAAGCTGTCCAAAAAGCAATTGTCGGCATGCTGCCGCACAACTCGCTCGGCCGCGCTCAAGCGCGCAAACTGCATGTTTACGCTGGTTCCCAGCACCCACATGCTGCCCAAGCTCCAATTCCCTACGAAATCAAACAGATTGCCCAGTAGCAGCGCTGGCAAATAAGCACATTGAGGAGAATCGTGGTTAAAGCCACCGAAGAAGTCGAGCTGGAAGGAAACCTCAGCTCGTACACCAGTGAAACTCCGAGTGCCGCCCCCGGTGCTGGCAGCTCGGTCACCGCTCCCGGCATCGGCTTGGGACGTCGCAAAGAAGCCATTGCCCGAGTTCGCCTGGTGCCAGGCACCGGCCAGTGGAAGATCAACGGACGCACTCTGGAGGAGTACTTCCCGAACAAACTACACCAACAATTAGTGCGCTCGCCATTCACGTTGCTGGATTTAGAAGGCCGCTTTGACGTCGTCGCTCGCATCAATGGCGGCGGTGTTTCCGGCCAAGCTGGAGCCATGCGTTTAGGGATCGCTCGCGCGCTAAATGAAATCGACCGTGAAGCCAACCGTCCAGCTTTGAAAAAAGCTGGCTTTTTGACTCGCGACGCTCGCGCAGTGGAACGCAAGAAAGCTGGACTCAAGAAAGCCCGCAAAGCTCCACAATACTCAAAGCGCTAGAGCTTGCAGATTCAATCGAGACAGCCAGGTTCTGCAGTTGCGGAGCCTGGCGTTTGATTATATGCCTGTCTCGCTCCTTGGGTCTATTCCAGGTGCTTTACCCGCAATTCCAAGTGGCTGGCGTCCTAGGTACAAGTGAAGTAACTAGCGTCTCGCCCATGCGTTAAGCCGGATTGATGGTCAATCTGCGGATTTTGCCCTCCGAATCCAGTGCTGAGATTTTTGCACCAGCATAAACTGTGTAATTTCTGTAAGAAATCAGGAAGTTAGCTGAACGGTCGTTTTGGATTTTCACGTTACTAATCGCCAACCCACCCAATGCGAATTGGTTACGATAGAACATTTCCACTGTCCGCGAACCGTAAACGTGGAAATTATTTTTCCCCAAACGCCCCGGACAATAGTCGTCGATCTGCCCAGATTCGCTAAAACAAGCAGCCAAGCTCCGGAAATCTTTTTGCTCCAACGCTGCCATCAAACTTTGCATACTCATCGCAATTCTCCTGACTTTCTCTCTATTCCTAATTCCTACAACCGATCGGTGTTGATCAAAGCATCCGTGCCCCCATCGACAAACAAGGCAACCCCATTGATGCCATGCGCCGCCGAAGACACCAAAAAAGCCATCGCATTTGCAATATCAATTGGCTCCATAAACGGTTCACCAGAGCGATAATTAGTCGGCACTGGTAAAGCTCTCACTGCTTCAAGCTGGTCCGGCGTCAATTGATCAGTCATGGGTGTGCGCACATTCCCCGGCGCAATCGCATTCAACCGTACTCCCCGCGCCGCCCAATTGGCACTATTGCGGCGCATCCACCGGGCTAAAGCAAATTTAGTGGTCGCATAAAACGAGTGAGCTTGCTCCGTATCCCTGATCTCACACAATGCCACAATTTCGGCTTCCTCGCCAAAATCATTCAACAAATCCGCGATTTCCGGCAAAACACCGGGCTGAGACAAAGTATTTGAAGCCGTCATTACACAGGCTCCACCCTTTTTCTCCAGCAAATCCAGTGCTCCGTTAGCGATAGCGATTGCCCCAAAATAGTTCAACGATAAAATCAACGGAATACTGCCACAAGCGCCCGAAACACCTGCATTACAAATCAAGCCATCCAAACCATCGGGACAACTCTCGTGTAATTGGGCCAAAGCCGCATTTCTTCCCTCGGTAGTTGCCAAATTGGCGTCAATGTCGCCACCTTTTAAATCAATGTTGACTACCCGGTGACCCTGAGATTCCAAGACTTCTTTGGTTTTAGCGCCAATCCCACTGGAGGCGCCAGTAATTGCAATGATTCCCACAGCACTTCCTCCTTGAAGTTTGTGTTCTAGTTTTTTCAATATACCCTGTTAGCGCAAATTGTTACAGATAAGTAAATGCTGCAAACTTTGATACTATCTTGCACAGTTTACTTTGATAGAAAAGGGATTATGTCCAGATTATTTGGAACCGATGGAGTCAGAGGACTAGCCAACCGCGACATCACCGCAACTTTGGCCTTGCAATTAGGAGAAGCTGCCGCCAGATGCATTGGGAGAGTAGAGAAAAACTCTGGCCGCAAACCTCGAGCAATTATTGGCCGCGACACCAGAATTTCCGGCGAATTCTTAGACCATGCGCTAGCTGCAGGACTCGCTGCCGCCGGCGTTGACGTGGTGCGCATCGGCATAGTTACGACGCCAACCGTGGCTCACTTGACTGCTCACGAGCCCGACGTAGATTTTGGGGTGATGATTTCTGCCAGCCACAACCCCATGCAGGACAATGGCATCAAGTTCTTTGCCCAAGGCGGATTCAAATTAGCTGACGAAATCGAAGACGACATTGCCGAACTGTTAGGGCAGGACTGGGACAGACCCACTGGCCCTGACGTCGGAGAAGTATGGTACGACGACGACGGAGCCGAAAAATCCTACATCAACCACTTAGTCAACGCGTGCGGAACCAGTTTGCGCGGCCTGCGGATCACCGTGGATTGCGCCAACGGTGGAGCCTATGCGCTCGCTCCAGAAGCATTGCGCAGAGCCGGAGCCGATGTGGTAGTCATCAATGCGTCACCAGATGGACGTAACATTAACGACAACTGTGGTTCCACTCATCCTGAACAGCTACAGCAAATGACCCTGGCCTCCGGTTCTGACTTTGGCGTTGCCTACGACGGGGATGCAGACCGCTGCCTGGCAGTAGACGCCACCGGGAAACTAGTCGACGGCGACAAAATTATGGGTGCGTTGGCCTTGGATATGCAAGCCCAAGGAAAACTGGCCAACAATACGTTGGTAGCCACCGTGATGAGCAACCTGGGGCTAAAACTGGCAATGCAAGAAGCCGGAATCAAGCTAATTCAAACTGCAGTTGGGGATAGGTACGTGCTAGAAGCAATGCGCTTTGGCGGTTATAACCTGGGCGGTGAACAATCCGGTCACATCATTGTCGGCGAATACGCCACTACTGGGGATGGAATCCTTTCTTCCTTGTTGTTGGCACGCTTGGTAAAAACTTCTGGAGTATCCCTGGCCGAATTGGTATCTGGAATTTCGCGTTTGCCCCAAACTTTGGTGAATGTCAGTGGGGTGAAGAAAGACGGTCTGGACAATTTGCGGATCCAAGAAGCCGTGCGCGCAGCTGAAATTCGGTTAGGAGAAAACGGCAGAGTCCTTTTGCGCCCTTCGGGAACTGAGCCACTGGTGCGCATCATGGTGGAGGCTCGCACCCAAGTTGAAGCCGACCGGATCGCTGCCGAACTTGCCGATGTGGTCAAAGAAAACTTAGCGCCGTAGTGTAAACCAAATACTTGGACAAATTTAGAGTATTTGCGGTCTGTGGATTCTAAAAATTTATGGCGTCCCAACCGCACTAGAGTGGGGAGCGAGCAACGGAGCTCAAATCTCTAGGAGCAAATATGAGTGACCAAGGATGTTGTAGTAAACGCTTTGCTGGCAAAAATGTGATTTTGACGGGAGCAGGTTCGGGAATTGGTTTAGCCACGGCAGAGCTGATTATTCGCGACGGTGGACAAGTTCTGGCAGTCGACATGTCCCAAGAGCGCCTCGCCGAGGCTGCTGAGCGTCTCGGTGAAGCATACAATCCTTTGGCAATTGACATTACCAGTCAGGATGCTGCCAGCAGAATTGTTTCTGCTGCTAAAGGCACAACAAGTATTTTGATCAACAATGCCGGGATCATGGATGGATTCTTGCCATTGGTGGAAACAGATGATGCAACTTGGGAGCGTGTGCTGGCAGTGAATCTAACTGCTACGATGAGGCTCACCCGCGAAGTTTTGCCGCAAATGTTAGAAGCTAGCAAAGGCACAATTGTGAACGTGTCCAGCGAAGCTACCTTGCGGACATGTGCTGGTTTGGCCTACACGGTATCCAAATGGGGAGTCAGTGGGCTGACTAAGAACATTGCAGCAATGTATGCGCACAAAGGGATTCGCTGCAACGCAGTTGCACCCGGTGGTGTGAAGACCAACGTGGAGGGAGACTTCAAATCCACTTTGGCGGCAGAAAGACTCGGATCGATTCTAGCTGCTACTACGCCTGCAGTTGCAGAACCAATGATGTTGGCTCAAGCTATTTGCTATCTAGCTGATGATCAGGCGGCACAATTTATCAACGGCGTGGTTCTCCCCGTTGACGGCGGCTGGGATTTGTACTAAAACTCACCGCAAACCGCGGCGACAGAAAAGGCGAACGCGTAAACGCGGCAAGACGCAACGGATAGATGGCTATCCCTCGTAGGGTTTGACGGAAATAACCTCTACCACAATGGTGTTGCCATTGGGTGCTTCGTATTCGCGCGTTTCGCCTGCTTTTGCACCCAAAATGGCTACTCCTAAAGGTGCGTTAGGAGAATACACACGAATTCCTAGTCCTTCTCCCGCGTCGCGAGAGGCTAATAAAAATTCTTGTTCTTTGCCTCCAATTTTGGCGGTGACCACAGCACCTGGCTCAACCAGGCCACTGTCAGTTACGTCGCCTACCACTGCGTCTTTGAGCAGGTCTTCCAACTGGAGGATGCGGGTCTCGTTCAGTGACTGTTCCTCTCGAGCTGCCTGATAGCCACCATTTTCCGACAAGTCACCTTCTCGTCTGGCTGCATCGATGAGTTGTGCGATGCGTGGACGCTCCTCTTCGGTGCGATGATGCAGCTCGGCAGATAGTGCATCGTATTGGGATTGAGTCAACCAAGTGGATTCAGACATGCAACACTCCTGAACAATACCGACAATCTTCGTGCCGGACATACCCGGGCATACTAGCAGATTTATTTACAAAGTTTTATCCAACACGGAAAAACAACGATCTTACATAAAAATTAGGTGAGGATCGTTTAACTTAGAATCCACTGATTACGTGGTTGTGCTGAGTCATCCCAGGACAGCCAGGTAAGCGGCTACGCATTGGCAAGCCCAAGCCAGCACGGTGAAAACGTGAAAAATTTCGTGGAATCCAAACCAACGTGGCCAAGGATCTGGACGCTTACAGGCATATACCAAAGCTCCCACCGTGTAGAGGATACCTCCTGCTAACACCAATAAAACTACGGCAGCACCGCCAGAGTTCCACAAACTAGGCAGATACCAGATGGCTGTCCAACCCAAAATGACGTAAATCAACACTCCTAACCAGCGCGGTGCTGCTGGCCAAGCCAAGTTGATGAAAATGCCCAGCAGTGACCCAGACCAGACAATACTGAGAATGGTAGCGAGATGACCGCCACCTAACAGGGCTGAAGAAATCGGAGTGTAAGTGCCGGCAATCAACAAAAAAATATTCGAATGATCCATGCGCCGCAGCAAAGCCGTCAAATTGGGGTTCCAGTAGAACAGATGATAGGCAGCTGACACGCCAAATAAAACAAACGAGCACGCCAGATAAATTGCACAAGCCCACTTCAATCCGGCAGTAGGAGCCAACACCGTCAACACAATTGAAGCCACCAAAGACAGTGGAGCCGCAATCAAATGAATCCAACCGCGCAGACGCGGTTTCCTGGGCACGGGTTTGCCAGGAATCCACTCCACTGGATGGCGTGAAGCGATAGTTGGGACAGGCACGCGCTCTCCTTTGTGGCTAAAGGTAGCCAAAATACTCAATATCTGCTAGCACCAGAATAACTGAAAGCACTAGCACTGTGAATTGGCTGCAAATAATATTTATCATCGGCTCTATCGCTAGAACACGATAATCTAGAGGAAAAGCGAAAGGGTGGGTTGATGAGTTTGCGAGTGCTGTACACGCTCTATGAGCGCAGGCTGCAAAAAAAACTGCAGCACATTCAAATGCCCACCCACGTTGGTGTCATTTTAGATGGAAACCGCCGGTGGGCCAAAGAGTTAGGCTCTTCAGCAGCGGCTGGACACCAAGCTGGTGCTGATAAAATTTTGGAGTTCTTAGGCTGGATCGAAGAAACCAATATTCGAATCGTCACCTTGTGGATGCTATCCACCGACAACCTATTTGGTCGCTCCCAAAAAGAATTAGCAGCCCTAGAGGAGATTATCGCTACCACGGTACAAAAGCTAGTCAAAGCCGGTAAATGGCAGATCCACATGGTGGGCAACTTGGATTTATTTCCAGCCAGTTTCGCCAAGCAAATGCGTCGAGCTGAGTCGGATACTGACCACGTCTCTGGAGTGGTGGTGAATGTGGCGATTGGCTACGGCGGGCGCATGGAATTAGTGGATGCGGTGCGCTCACTGCTACTCGAAGCCATAGACAATGGACGTGACATGTTGGATCTCGCCCAGAATTTGACTGACACGGATATTGCTGCTCACTTGTATACAAAAGGTCAGCCTGATCCGGATTTGATTATTCGCACTTCAGGCGAGCAGCGTCTGTCTGGATTTTTACTTTGGCAATCTGCGCACTCCGAATACTATTTTTGCGAAACCTATTGGCCCGGGTTTAGGAAAGTTGACTTTTTGCGAGCCTTGCGCTCTTACGGGCAGCGCGAACGCCGCTTGGGAAAGTAGATGGCAATCAAGTGAAATGGGCGTTCGCAGGGGTGCCACAGGGCGCCACAGATCGAGCGGCGACATGGTGCTAAATGATTCACTTCGTAGCTTTGGGTCAGCAGGGATACTTGCCGGTAGCACGATCAGCGGTATACGGACTCATGCAATGAGTCTACTCATTTGGGCGTGTCACCAGTTTGGTCAACAGAGTTAGAGACAGAAATAGAGCTAGTTTTTTCTATGGCAGTATCCAAAATTGAGCGGCAATGAGTCAGCAATTCTTGACCCCGCTGCCACAACTCTAAAGTGTGCTGCAGCGGTACGTCGCCTCTTTCCAGCCCTGCCACTAATTCTTGCAGCTGGTTGCGCGCTTCCTCATAACTCAAGGAATCCACCGAAGGAAGTTGCGAAGATTGGCATTCGGTCTTGGTGTTCGGGTTTTCCGCCATTTTCTTGCTTTCTATTTCTTGTTTGCAAAGACTAAGAACCAAAAACTGGTTTTGGTCATTCTAAGTCAAGTGCGAGCCTGTCCTACCGCCAGAATGTATTGTGGCTCAGTTGAGGGTCGATTCAGTTGAGAATTCAGTTCGCCAGCGTAATTACTTTGGAAGTTTTCGGGGAATGGAGAGTCAGCTCAGTCTAGAACTATTCCACCAGCCTGGAGGAGACGCTTAGGAGTATGCAGTTAAGAATTATTCTACCAGTTTTCCATCTGGGTTAGTGCCACAGACTTGCCCAACGAATGAGCCCTGTGCCAAAATTCCCTCGAATAAATCCTTTGGTCGCAAAGTAGAAGCATCAGTGATCACCTGCTGAGCCGGAGTGCGCAAAATCGCATACCCCCTGGCTAAAGTGCTTTCGGGAGATACCGCTCGCAAAGTTGCTCCTAGCTTTTCCAAGTTAGTGCGCTCAGCTTGGAGTTTCCGCTCGGTAATTGCCTCCAACTTAGTTTGTAAGTTGCTCAAAATCTGTAGATGACTTTGTAGCGTGGCTCCTGGGTTTACCAATGCGGGTCTGCTTGCTAACAACTCCAGATTTTCGCGTTCGCGCTGAATTTTGCGCGTCAATGCTCCTTGTAGTCTTTCAGCTAGCTGCTGCAATTGCGCGCTCAACTCCCAATAGTCGGGCACAATTTTTTTGGCTGCATCCGTGGGAGTAGAAGCCCGATAGTCGGCCACCCAATCCAATAACGGCGTGTCATCTTCGTGTCCAATAGCTGAAACAATGGGAGTGTGACAGGCGGCTACTGTGCGCACCAAATGTTCGTCGCTAAAAGGCAGCAAATCCTCAACGGAACCACCCCCGCGCGTCACAATAATGACCTCAACTTCGGGGTATTCGTCCAGCTCGGTGACCGCTGCACATACTTCGCGCACACAATTTAGTCCCTGAACCGCCACCTCGCGAATCTCAAAATCAGTGGCAGGCCACCGCTTCTTGGCATTCACTAACACATCCTCTTTGGCCTTGGCATTCCGGCCACAAACTAACCCAATGCGTTTAGGTAAAAAGGGCAGCGGTTGTTTGCGCTCTGCAGAAAATAAGCCTTCGTCGTGTAATTTTTGACGCAAACGCTCAATTTCGGCCAGTAAATTGCCTTGACCCACCACGTAAATGTCGCTGGCATGTAACTGCAGAGAGCCACTATTGCGCCAAAAAGTGGGTTTGACGCAAGTAATAATTCGGGCTCCTTCTTGAAAATCCGCCCCCATTTGCGCCATCACATTCGGATAAGCCGTGATCGTGGCCGAAGAAGTATCGTTTAGGTCTCTAATCTTGAAAAACGACATTCGGGTAGAAGGACGAGGCCGATACTCAGTTACCTCAGCTTCAATCCAAGTTGGCGACATTCGCTCAATGTATTCTTTCATTTTCTCCGACAACAACGAGAGCGGCCAAGGATTTTCTGGGGAAGTCAAGGCTGCTCTCTCAGCTAATTGCCGTTGCTGGGCCGGAGCCACAATATGTTTACTAGACAAATTCACGCTCTTAGCCTAACTGTCGCGGTAATCAAAACAATCAGACTATCTTAGTTGCATGGCCGGTGAAATAAAACGCGTCCTAGTGGCAGCCCCCCGCGGATACTGTGCGGGAGTCGACCGGGCGGTCGAAGTGGTAGAACGGGCACTAGAACTCTACGGTAAACCCGTGTACGTGCGAAAGGAGATAGTGCACAACAAGTTTGTGGTGCAAACTTTGCGCGAACGTGGCGCAATTTTTGTCGACGAAGTTGACGAAGTTCCTGTCGGCGCGCGTTTAGTGTTTTCTGCCCACGGAGTTTCACCACTGGTGCGAGAGGCCGCTGAGGCACGCGGACTGCAAACTATTGATGCGACTTGTCCGCTGGTGACAAAAGTTCACCGCGAGGCCGTGCGTTTTGCGAAAGCAGACTACGACATTGTGTTGGTGGGACACAGTGGACACGAAGAAGTCGAAGGAACTTACGGTGAGGCGCCTGAACATATTCAAGTTGTCGGCACTCCATCTGAAGTGGATCAAGTGCAGGTTCGTGACCCGGAAAGAGTAGTGTGGATTTCTCAAACCACTTTGTCAGTGGATGAAACGCGGGAAACCGTCGATCGTTTGCGTGCGCGCTTTCCTAACTTGCAAAATCCGCCCTCTGATGACATTTGTTACGCGACCCAAAATCGTCAAGACGCGGTGAAGCGAATCGCTCCCGAAGTTGATGTGATGATTGTGGTGGGTTCAGCCAATTCGTCAAATTCAGTGAGATTGCTAGAAGTCGCTTTAGAAGCAGGAGCTAAATCCGGTTACCGTGTCGATACTGCCGCAGAATTGCAAGAATCGTGGTTTGAAAACGTCACCACGGTGGGTTTGACTTCGGGAGCCTCCGTACCAGACTTACTGGTTGGAGAAGTTCTGGATTGGCTTGCTCAAACCGGTTTTGAGCATGCGGAAACAATCCAAACCCAGGTGGAAACCACCACTTTTGCTTTGCCCAGGAATCTCAAAACTGATTTAGCTAACAGTGGTTTGGTGGCTAAAAACACGAAAGGGCGGCGCGAGCCCGGACCGAATCACACTCGCTAAATGGTAATCACTGAGCGTTGCTAGGGAGCTCTTAGATACAATTGGCCTGTGTCTTTGACGATTGGGATTGTGGGACTGCCAAATGTGGGCAAGTCGACTTTGTTTAATGCCTTGACCCGAGCCAGTGTGCTGGCAGCTAACTACCCGTTCGCCACTATCGACCCGAACGTGGGGGTAGTGTCGTTGCCTGACCAGCGTCTGCGGGGATTGGCACAAATCTTTACTTCTGAAAAAGTGATTCCAGCCGCTGTGTCTTTTGTGGATATCGCAGGAATTGTCCGGGGAGCCTCCCAAGGGGAGGGATTGGGAAACCAGTTCTTGGCCAATATTCGGGAAGCTGACGCAATTTGTCAGGTGACTCGCGCCTTTTGGAATCCAGATGTGGTGCACGTCGAAGGAAAAGTCGATCCACTCTCAGACATCGAAACGGTTTCTACCGAGCTGGTTTTAGCTGATTTACAGAGCCTGGAAAAACAGATTCCGCGCCTGGAAAAAGAAGTTCGCGCCAAAAAGACCGAAGCTGTGGTGCTGGAAGTTGCTAAGGCAGCGCAAGCAATTTTAGAACAGGGCGAACTTTTGTCTGGCGCCACAGGACAGAAATTAGAGCCAGATATTTTGCGCAGTTTCCAATTGTTGACCACTAAGCCATTCATTTACGTGTTCAACATGGATGCCGCTGGGATGGAAGATCAAGCACTCCAAAATGAGCTAGCGGACTCGGTGGCACCTGCGCCAGCAATTTTCTTGGATGCAGCTTTTGAAGCCGAATTGATTGAGCTAGATGAGGCTGACGCCAAGGAGATGTTGAACGAGGCTGGTCAAGATGAATCAGGTTTAGATAAATTGGCTCGAGCTGGTTTTGCCACTTTGGGACTACAAACGTTTTTGACCGCTGGGCCAAAAGAGACGAGGGCTTGGACGATACGCCAGGGTGCTACCGCGCCAGAGGCGGCGGGCGTAATCCACACTGACTTCCAAAAAGGGTTTATCAAGGCGGAAATTGTTGGCTACAGTGACTTAGTTGAATTAGGGTCGCTAGCTGCTGCCCGAGCGCAAGGAAAAGTCAGGATGGAGGGAAAAGACTACGTGATGCAAGATGGAGACGTAGTCGAATTCAAGTTCAACGTCTAGTTAGCCTATTGTGTGTAATTCGAGACAGTCGAGAGGGCGACCTAGAGACTACAAACCAAAGCAAACACCCAAATAACCAAGAAAAAACCCAAATCTAGGCTGCTGGCAGTGCTGTGGGTAGCGCTCGCACTCTTTTTTGTCGGGGAGTAGGGTAGCACCAACAGTCTCTGGCGCGTTGACGTTTAGAATTTTAGGTTTTTGGGAAAGAACCCAAGAATCTGGGGAAGTGCTTGGAGGGTCGATGGTTGTATCCGCGCAAAATAGTCAGAACCTGAATGGTGAACTACCGCAGAACACATCTAAAGCAAGTGAAGCTAAATTTGCTAGGGGCAAATCTGCCAGTACTAACGCAGAAAAAGCCAGTAAAACCAGCAGTCAAATTCCAAAAATAGTGAAGGAAACAGAAAATCAAGGTGGAAAGCGTTCGCTAAATATCTCCATGACCGTTTTGATGTTGGCGGCCTTTGTTGGGTATTTTACGCAGACCCAATTGTCTACGGCTTTGCCACATTTGGTGGAAGATTTTCAGATTTCCTTGACTGTGGGGCAGTGGGTGACGTCCATCTTCATGTTGACCTTGGGCGTCATGGTGCCAATGGCAGCGTTTTTGACCAAACGGTTTACCACCCGACAGATCACGATTGCCTGTTTGAGCGTGTTTGTATTGGGATCGATGCTGGCTTACTTTTCCACTAGTTTTATTTTTTTGATTTTAGGTCGTATTCTCCAGGCTGCAGGTACGGGCATTATAATGCCGTGTATACAGGTGATTATTTTTTCGCAGCTGCCGCCAGCTAAGCGTGGCACCATGATGGGAGTCATTGGGTTAGTGATGTCGGCGTCTCCAGCAATTGGTCCAACTTTAGGAGGATTACAAACTGATCAATTTGGATGGCGGTCAATCTTTTTGACACTAGCCATTCTGGGTGCCATTATGCTGTTTATCGCTATTTTCTTTATGGGTGATTATGGGCGTCAAGAAGAAACGACAATCGATATTTTCTCGGTAATTTTATCGACCCTCGGTTTCGGGGGATTAATTTTCGGGTTTACGAATATCGAGCAGTATCCGTTTACTAATCCATTGGTTTGGGGACCAATGCTGGTGGGAGTTATTTGTTTACTCTGGTTTGTCTGTCGTCAACAAAACTTAAAGAAGCGAGAAAAACAGCCTTTGATAAATCTAGCGGTGTTGAAAATTCACGGATTTAGAGTTGGGACAATTGCAATTTCCTTGAATTTTTTCGCATTTTCTGCTTTCACAGTGTTGATTCCAATTTTCTTGCAGACTTATCAAGGCAGGGATGCTACTACTTCCGGTTTGGTGACTTTACCTGGAGCATTTCTTTGTGCTGTGACGGGGCTGTGCGCTGGAAAGTTTTTTGATCGTCTTGGTGCTCGCAAAATTTGTATTACGGGCGCAGTATTAATGATGATTGGCTCGGCGCTAACTATTCCATTGACCGAAACAACTTCGTTGTTTTATTTGGCCGCCACTCAGGCGATTCGCATGGCTGGGATTGGTCTGGTTATGACTGGTTGTAATACTTGGGCGCTTGGGTCTTTGCCATCCAAGCTGATCAACGATGGCACAGCCTTGACGAATACTTTGCGCCAATGTGTGGGGGCGATCGGCACACCGGTTCTAGTTGTTTTGACAGAAACTATTGCAGCTAAATTGGCCACAGGTGGTATGAGTGAAATTACGGCTGGAATTATTGGCAGCAGGTGGGCAATTTCTTTTGCGACCGCATTCTATGCAATACTATTGCTGGTCTCTGTTCTCTTTATCAAAGATAAAAAACCAGCGCTGTCTGCGTGAGGTTTTGGCCATTTGAATTGCTCGTTTCGACCTTATTTTGCGTTTGATTGGGTGTCGAGTTACTCGATTGTCGAAGTTCTTCGTTGTTGAATTGGGTGCTTTGTCGTGGTTTTTGTAGTTGTCTGGTAGGAGAGAACTGTGTTCATTCCCCGGACTGTGAAACATTCTGAAAGTAAATTCTCCCGCTATCTGCGCACGGTAGCTATTCCCAAAGCAGGGTTGAGTCTAGCTATTTTGACTTTGGGAAATCTGCTGGTAAATATTCTGTCCGATAACCCGTGGTTTTATCCACTAGAGCAACAGTGGATTATTACGCTGCAATGGATTTTTGCGCTAACGGCCAGCTATTTTTTCGCTCCCGTTGTCTTGAAATTTTTATTGCATTGGCGCTTGGTGCTGGAAAAGGATTTCAATCATCCACTGGTTTGTCCGGTTTCGGCCACGATTTGGATGACCTTACTGCAATTTTCAAACTATATTGCTGCCGGGGGAGAAAGTTTTATTACTGTCGGTTTACTAGTTTGGATCTTTGCTCTAGTCTGTGACGTGGCACTAATGCTATGGATCAGTTGGTGGTTCATTTTGCGCGGTTTTCAATTATCTCAAGTTTTTCCAACTTGGTTTGTTGGCTTTGTCGGCATTGCCGTGGCGGCAGCTACTTCTCAAGTATTTGATTTACAAAGCTTAGGTTTGCCAATTTTTTGGGTTTCTTTTGTCTGCTACCTTTGTATGCTGGTGGTGATTTGTGTTAGATTACTGCGCTATCCGCTGCCCCAAGCTGCAAAACCAACAGTGGCAATTTTTGCCGCTCCATTGAGCTTATTGTTGGTGGCTTATACCACGTGCGTGGAGGTGCCGAATCCTTATTTTGTGTTAGGGCTGCTAGTTTTAGGACAAGTTTTTTATTTGGCAGTTTTATTGCGGTTGCCCCAACTTTTGCGTTTGCCTTTCATGCCTAGTTTTGCCGCTTTTACTTTTCCGCTGGTGATTTCTGCTGCTAGTTTGTGGCGGGGAATTTCTGTGCTACAGTCAGCCAATTGGCAGGTGAGTGACAAATACTATTGGTTAGCCTTGACCGAGCTACTCATTGGTGCACTTTTGGTGTTTTATGTGGCGATTCGTTTTGTTGGTGCACAGATCACCAGATGGGTGAGTTTGACTAACACTAGTTCGGCAATGGGATAGAGTAGCTGAGGAAAAATTTGTGGCGCGCGCTTTTGCGTGCCTGGTTCTTGATTCTGGTTTGCTAGGGGGATCCCGATGACAAGTCGCGGTGCGACTGATCGGACAATGTCCGTTATTGGCTTGGGCTACATCGGTTTGCCGACTGCAATCGCTTTTGCGGCCAATGGTTGGCAAGTTTTTGGCGTGGATGTAAAGGCTGACGTGGTCGAGTCGGTGAATCGAGGCAAGCTGCCTTTTGTGGAAGAGGGGTTGGAGGAGCTGCTGCAAAAAGTTGTCGCGGATGGCTCTTTGGTCGCTCAGAAGACTCCACCGGCAGCCCGAGTGTTCATCGTGGCGGTGCCAACTCCCGTGTTGGATACGCATGAGGCTGATTTGAGTTTCATTCGCTCTGCCTGTGACTCGATTGCCCCTCTGCTGCGAGGTGGAGAGTTGATTGTGTTGGAGTCGACTTCACCGCCGGGAACCACTGAGATGATGGCTCAGTGGATTGAGCAAGCTAGACCGGATTTGCGCGCAGATCGTTTCGGGGAACAGGCGAAGGATACTACAGAGGATCCTCGTCCACTGCTGTATTTTGCGCACGTGCCAGAGCGGGTCCTTCCTGGACGGATGGTGTACGAGATGACGCAAAATGACCGGATTGTGGGTGGCCTGTCTCAGCGGGCAACCGACTGGACGGTGCAAGTGTACTCGTCGTTTTGTCGCGGTGAAATTTCTGTCACTGACGCTAAAACAGCGGAGTTAGCGAAACTAACCGAGAATTCTTTCCGTGACGTCAATATTGCTTTTGCCAACGAGTTGTCGTTGATTTGTGACAAACTGGGAATTGACGTGTGGGAGTTGATTGAAATTGCCAACCATCACCCGCGTGTCAACATTTTGCAGCCTGGTCCAGGGGTGGGTGGTCACTGCATTAGCGTCGATCCGTGGTTTATTGTGGCGGCGGATCGCAAGCACAGTCGACTGATTCAAACTGCTCGACTGGTCAATGACGACAAACCCAATTGGGTGATTAATCAGACCAGCCAGGCTATTGAGACTTTGGTGGCAGAGCAGAAAAAGGTGGCAGTCCTAGGGTTGTCATTCAAATCCAATGTGGATGATTTACGGGAGTCTCCCGCAATTGAGATCACCAAGAGACTGTGTGTGGAGTATCCGGAGGTCAGTTTTTTGGCGGTTGAACCGAATGTGTCGGCTTTGCCCAGCCAGCTATGTGGTTTAAATAATCTTAAACTCTCCGCTTTAGCGGAATCTTTAGAGGAGTCCCAGATCGTTTTGTTGTTAGTTGATCATCGACCCTTCACTCAAGTTCAGCAGCAAGACTTAGAGGGCAAAATCGTCATCGATACCAAAGGGTTATGGAGGTGAGGATAGTAGAGTGCGAACTGGATTGGGTGGTTAGAAGTCGTCATAAACCCAGAAAGTTGCGAATAGCGGGCAGCTCGTCCTCGATTTGACTGGAGCCTTCCGTAAAGGAGCGTTGCAGACGGGAAAGGTTGCGTTCCTGGTTGGAAACTAAGAAACCCTTGGGCATATACAGGTAGGCGTCACCTTGAGCTTCCAGGTCGAATAGTTCTGCTCGCGTGGCGTTGTAGTTCGCGGGTCTAGCCAGCAGAGCTTCGGGGATAGCTGGAAAATCTTTGAAGATTCTATTGGTCAACTGGTTGGCTTTGAACGGGCTCTTTAGGTAGCTGCGCTCTCGCGTGCTGATGACCAAGAACTTTTTGAAACCAGCTTGTTTGGCTGCATCCAGGGGAATTCCTCCACTAGGTCCCAAAGCTCCATCCACATAGGTGGATCCATCGATTTCTACTGGAGGCATGAACACGGGCATGGTCGAAGATGCTTGAATCCGCAGCAAATAGTCTTGTTTTCGGTGGATGTCCGCGCGATTCCAATACACGGCTCGACCGGTGTCAGCACAAAAGGCGCCAATGCGAAATTCACTGGGATTATTCGCATAAGCCTGCCAATTGTAGGGCAAAAACTCGCCCGGGGCAGAAGTATGCTGGTAAATGTAATCAGCGTTGAAAAGCCCCTTACCTTGTATCCATGTCTTGAGATTGCCAATTTTGGGATCGGTGACAAATTCGACGAAGGCGCGCCTCGCCCGGACTGGATCCCGGGAAAGGTAATTGGCCAAATGAGAGCTGCCCGCAGAAATTCCGGCGACAAATCCAAAATTCAAGTTGTGCCGCAGTAAAGCTATAACGACGCCTGCAGTGCAGCTGGCGCGCATACCACCTCCCTCAAAAATCAGAGCCACATCCGACACATTAATTGGGGGAGTAACCCGAGTTGGTGGAGGAATATACTCGCTGTTAGTATCGGCACCACCGACAGCGCTGGTATCAGCATTGACAGCAGATCCTGTACGAGTAGCAGTTTCCTCGTTCATCTTCACCTGAACCAATTTATCGCCAGCAACGACCATATACCACAGCTAGGTGGCTAAAAACTTTTGGTCTATTTCATCGTCGATCATTCTATTTCGACTCGCAATTAAACCACAGATGGAAAGAGCCACTGCACTAACACACGCCAAAGTATCGATTAGCAGCCAATTACCGAGAGCCTCAATTGCTGCCCCAACCGCTAGAGGGCCAAAGCCAGCTAACAAATAACCAATCGGCTGAACGAAGCCAGAAACTGTAGCTGTTACAGCGGGATCGCGCGTGCGCATGATGATTAGCGCCAAGGCGGTTGGAAAACAAAATCCAGAATACGCTAGCAATAGTGCCCACAGGAGCGGCCAAACTTGAGGACAAAAATACATGCCCGCATAGCCTGCAATCATGGCTAGACCAAAAGAAATAATCCAGTAGGGAATCCTAGTGGACTTTTCGAGAATGCGAGGCATAACCAAGCCACCTGGCATGCCTCCTAACATGTAGATTGCGGTAGCAAAATTAGCAAATGAGGCATCGACTCCACCATCTTGATACATAGTGGGCAACCAACCCCCCAAAATGTATCCATGCATGGATTGAATCCCAAAAAAGAACAACAAAGCCAGAGCAGTAGGAGACTTGAGCAGTGCGCGCATGGGCACAGACTGTTGGCTTTGAAAAACCGGAGTTCGATTCAATTTCGGATTGAGCTTCAAGAGAGGCAGCCACACCGCTAGAGCCAACAGCGGAATAATGGCCCAAAACTCTAGGGAAAGTCGCCAACCGTGTCCGTCTCCTAGCCAATTTTCACCCCAGTTGGAAAGCAGACTAGTAAATAGTGGTGGCAAAGCTGCCCCAATTGCCAAAAATACGGTGTACACCGTGGAAATCGCGGCAGAAGACTTCGGAAAGGCAATTTTGACGAAAGCAGGCAACACGACGTTGCCAATCGCCATCCCTGCCAACGCGAGGATCGATAAAACTAAAAATAGCCAGACTTGGCCGGTGAGCACCCGCAAGGAAACTCCCAGCAAAGTTATGCCACAGGCAAACGCCAAAGTACCCAACAAGCCCGCTTTGGGCACAATCCGATTGGCCAAAATTCCAAAGACGGTGAACACAAAACCCGGCAGAGCTGTCAACAATCCAGCAACAGTCGACGAAAGCTTCAGGGAAGTTTGAATTTCAGAGAGCTCGGCCCCAATTGAAGAAGCTGCTGGACGCAGCATGAGAGCCGTCAAGACTACTGCCCCAACGGCCAACCAAATCGGTTTTGCTTGCATAAAGGCCGACGAAATTGGGCGCTTTGGGCGGTAAGCAGCAGTAGTCTGGGCGGTGGAGGAAGTAGAGGCCGAAGAAGCAGCGGACTCTTTAGCCTGGACTGGCTGGCTCTGAGCGGGTGCTAATTTGTCAGAGCGAGCAGTGACGCCAGGGGGTGTGGACGCACTGAGTGTTTGACCGGTTTCGTTAGTGGAGTGGTTGAGGGGATAATCATTTCTATTCATATGTTTCCATTGTGTGCCCAGGAGAAGGGATGTGCAAAATTTTTGAATTGCCAAATTCTGTGGCATTGCTTCTAAAGTCGGGACACTAAATAAAATTACTGAAGTTTTCCTGTGTTCATCTTGCCGGGGGAGGCGGTACCCGCTTGCCGGTGATCATCGTGCTGGCGTGCACCTCGACTTCCCCGGCGCGGGTTTGAATTGTCACCCTGCTGGGTTCAGCGCGAACCAACTCACCCAAAGCGTCGTGTAAAAAACCGTCCTCGCCGCGATAGCGAACTACGACGCGCTCACCGATTTGCCACTGCATCCACGGCAGCTTCCGGAATACCTCAGCCGAATTTATGCTGTCCATGCCAAAGCACAAGCTCCTATCACTGCGACGAATCCTAAAAGCAGGGGCCAATTTAGCGAAATATGGATGCCCTGGTAAGGGGAATTGAGAATTTGGGCTTGCACTCGTTTGGAAAGAGCATTGGGCTCTTGCCACCAGTTGGCAATCTGCGATATCGCCGTAGCAGGCAGGGGATTTTCACCACTTTCTTTGTCGCAAGTTATTTGTCGGTGTAAAAACGCTTGCTCAATTAGACGAGCTCCAACTGAAGGAATGACGAACAAAGTTTGCCGCAAAGAGCGAGAAAAATTGTATTCAGGTACAGCCGGATCTGACAGACCGCTAGCCATCGCCCGCAGCCCACTGCGAGCAGGAACCGCCGCAGAATAAAACTTGCGCGTCCTAGTTTTAGTTTTCGTCCTAGTTCTTGCTCGATTTTTTGCTCCTCGACTAGCTGGCTTGCCATGCAATTTTTCGTTTAGTTTTGTTCCTGACTCAACCGACTTTTCGAGCAAGAAATCATTTGCGTTTTTGTCGAGCAAATCCAAGTCGTGATTATCCTCATTCTTCGCGCGAATTCTTTTATCTCCCTGAGCTAAAATATACAACCCTAAATTTGCTTGCGTGCCTTGAAAATGCTCCCAACTAACACGGATAGTGCGCAATTGGTTGCGAATCGCAATGCCGCGATCGTCTACCACTAATTTAGGAAAAACCCAAATCCACCACGTGAAAAACGCTAATGCTAGCGGGAAAACAATATTTCGCATTGTAGCCAGCCAATCGTAGTGAATCCAAGTTGTGACCGTGAAAATGGCAGTCAATGCCAGGATAAAGCCCAGACCCAGCCAGCCGGTTTTAGCTCTAAACACCAGTTGGTAACGCACGCCTACCACGATAAAACAAGGCAGAACATCCTACCTTTTTCGCCGCGCACTATGAGTAATGTCAAGCATTTCGCCAGTCAAAAATGCTCGCGAAATGCCTACCCTTGAAACTGTAAGGCAACCCGCAGGGGAGCAAGCAAATCAGGGATTGGATTCTACTCGCATGTCCATTCGCCAAGATATTCGAAATGTTGCCATTGTGGCGCACGTTGATCACGGTAAAACTACTTTAGTAGATGCCATGCTGTGGCAAGCTGGTGCCTTCCAATCGCACACTGACCAGGAAAAAGCCGGCGAACGCGTCCTAGACTCGGGAGATTTAGAACGCGAAAAAGGCATCACTATTTTGGCGAAAAATACAGCAGTCCACTATCGCGGTCCCGCTGCCCACGCCTCGGATGCACCAGATGGGGTGATAGTCAATGTTGTCGATACGCCAGGGCACGCAGATTTTGGTGGAGAAGTCGAACGCGCTCTATCCATGGTCGACGGCGTGGTGCTGCTAGTTGATGCCTCGGAGGGGCCTTTGCCACAGACCCGGTTT
This sequence comes from uncultured Actinomycetaceae bacterium, assembly GCA_965120455.1. Lineage (GTDB taxonomy): Bacteria > Actinomycetota > Actinomycetes > Actinomycetales > Actinomycetaceae > Scrofimicrobium. The sequence continues at coordinate 21,041 of CBCPNB010000009.1, forward strand.
GTGGTTCGCAAAGCACTTCAAGCCTCACTGCCCATTGTGCTAGTAGTGAACAAAGTGGACAGGCCGGATTCTCGCATCACCGAAGTAGTCCAAGAAACCCTGGAATTACTTTTGTCTTTGGCAGATGACTTGCTCGACGAAGGATTTACCATCGACTCGGATGCAGTTTTGGATGTACCAATTGTGTACGCGTCAGCAAAAGCCGGAGCAACCTCTTTACAGCAGCCCCCAGATGGCGGCCTGCCCGATGGCGACATGGAACCGTTGTTTGAAACCATTTTGACAGCTATCCCTGGGCCAAGCTACGAAAACCAAGATAGTCTCCAGGCTCAGGTAACCAATTTGGATGCTTCACCGTTTTTAGGGCGGTTGGCGCTGCTGCGCATTCACAACGGGCAGCTAAATAAAGGCGACCAAGTTGAATGGGTGCACTATGTCGACCAGGAAAAACAAGTCAAACAGGTGAAAATCACCGAAATTCTCCGCACAGAAGGACTAGAGCGCATTCCTACTGAGTCCGCCAAATACGGTGACATTGTGGCGGTCGCTGGCATTCCCGACATCATGATTGGCGACTCCTTGGTGGATCCAGAAAATCCCCAGCCGCTGTCGCCCATTCACGTGGATGAGCCAGCCATCTCGATGACTATTGGCATCAACACTTCGCCACTGGCAGGACAAACTAAGGGCGCCAAAGTCACCGCCCGAGTCATCAAAGATCGCTTGGATCGCGAATTAGTTGGCAACGTGTCGATTCGAGTGTTGCCCACTGAACGCCCGGACGCTTGGGAAGTACAAGGTCGGGGTGAATTAGCTTTGGCAATTTTAGTGGAACAAATGCGCCGCGAAGGCTACGAAATGACGGTGGGAAAACCGCGGGTAGTAACTCGGAAAATTGATGGCAAAATTTGCGAGCCAATGGAGCGAGTAACCATCGATATCCCCGAGGAGTATTTAGGTGCAGTGACGAAATTGCTGGCGGAGCGCAAAGGGAGGATGGCAACGATTGTCAACAACAGTACCGGGTGGATTCGTTTGGAGTTTGTGGTTCCAGCTCGCGGTTTGATTGGATTTCGAACGAGGTTTTTGACGGATACGCGTGGAAGCGGCATTTACAGCTCCATTGCAGACGGCTACGAGCCGTGGCACGGCGAGATTGAGTCGCGTCCCACGGGTTCTCTGGTGGCTGACCGCGCGGGGGTAGCTACTCCTTATGCCATGATCCAGCTACAAGTTCGCGGAAGTATGATTGTCCAGCCTCATTCACCAGTTTACGAAGGCCAGGTGGTGGGAGAGAATTCGCGTTCTGACGACATGGACGTGAATATTACGCGCGAAAAAAAGCAAACGAATATGCGCTCATCGACAGCTGACACCTACGAGGGATTGACTCCTCCCCGTCGCCTCACTCTGGAAGAAGCATTAGAGTTTGCCGCAGATGACGAATGCGTGGAAGTCGCTGGTAGTGCGGTGCGGGTACGCAAAGTGATTTTGGATGCGCAAACGCGGGGAAAGGCGGCTGGACGCAAACGCAAATTGAACGCCAGCTGAACTAGAATCAGGGGTGGAAATAGTTTGTATTATCTGGTAAGTGAAGATGAACGAAAGGGAAGCAGTTGACGTATATCATCGCGGAACCTTGTGTCGATGTGAAAGATCGAGCCTGTGTTGACGAATGTCCAGTCGATTGTATTTACGAGGGTGTGCGCAGCTTGTACATTCACCCAGATGAATGCGTGGACTGTGGTGCCTGCGAGCCGGTTTGTCCGGTGGAAGCCATTTTTTACGAGGATGATTTGCCGCCGCAGTGGTCGGAGTACTACCAGGCGAGCGTGGATTTCTTTGAAAAGATTGGCTCTCCTGGTGGGGCTCAGAAAATGGGGGCTCAAGATTACGACTCCGAGTTGGTGGCAAATTTGCCCGAACGCGCTCAAGAAGCATAGTTCGTGTTAGTGAAACTGATGAAATGACTAAATGATGAAGTGTGCATTGCCTAAATCTTTGCCGGTGCCAGGCTTCCCTTGGGATACGCTTACAGAAGTGCGCCAGATGGCGGCTAGTTATCCCGAGGGAATCGTGGATTTGTCGGTTGGCACTCCGGTTGATCCAACTCCAGAGGTTGCCAAGCGGGCGCTGGCAGAAGCGACAGAGGCGCCTGGCTATCCGCTGGTCGAGGGGACTAGCCAGGTAAAAGAAGCAATTCACCAGTGGATGGCGCGTCGACAAATGATCGAGTTGCCTGATGTAGGGGTGATTCCTACTATTGGCTCAAAAGAAGCGATTGCCTGGACCCCGACACTGTTGGGCATGGGATCAAAAGATGCGGTGTATTTCCCCGAGTGTGCTTATCCAACTTACGACGTGAGTGCGCGCATATGCGGTGCTAGACCAGTACCGGTGAATCCGCGCGATGTCTCGACTTGGCCTGAGCCTGAAAATGGTGCCGTTTTCGTCTGGTTGAATTCGCCGTCTAATCCGACTGGCCACGTGCTGAGCGTCCAGGAAATGCGCAGTGTGGTTGAGTGGGCCAGAGCCAGAGGAGCTGTGGTTGCCTCCGACGAGTGCTATGCAGAATTGCCGTGGGCTGAAGAATACGTTCGCTCGGGGATTCCTAGTATCATGTGGCCTGAAGTGTGTGCTGGCAGTTTTGCCAATTTGTTGTTGGTGTATTCCTTGTCTAAGCAGTCGAATTTGGCGGGATATCGCGAGGGAATTTTGGCTGGTGATCCCAATTTGGTTGCGGCGATTGTTGAGGGAAGAAAACACTGCGGGTTTATGACGCCAACTCCGGTTCAGGCGGTTTTGGCTGAAGTTTTGTTGGATACTGACCATGTTGAGCAACAGCGAGTCGTTTATTTACGGCGCAGAGAACAGCTCTTGGCAGCGGTTCGGGCTGCCGGTTTAGTCGATGATCCTCTCACTCGGGCTGGCTTGTATTTGTGGTTGAAGGCTTCTGTTGAGTTGGAGTCGCAGTTGCACGATTTGCCTGGTGAAAATCGAGGTCGACAACTTGTTTATTGGCTGGCTCAGCGCGGAATTTTAGTGGCTCCCGGCGATTTTTATGGCTCAGGTTGTACGGATTTTGTGCGCATGGGGTTAACGGCAAGTGATGGGAAAATTGCTCAGGTGGTTTCGCGTTTAACCCAGGCGGCAGTTTAGCAGCTGGTGTCACACCGTTGGAATCGTCCGGGCGATTTCGTGTTTAGCCCAGGTAGCTCGGCGATTGTGGTGGTTTGGATGCTGCGTGCCACGTACTGTGTTCTGTCTGGTGGGTTCGAGATTTAACTGAATCTTTGTTCGGGCTTTATAGGTTATGCTAACCTGAAGCAGACACAAAGTGTAAAAACTGTGTAAAAGGTTTACCGCTAATTGGTCAAGAAAGTTTGGTTGTCTATCTAGCATAGATGGGCAGAACGCTCTACCACATGTGCGTGGCTGAATGTGATTGGCAGGAAAGGGAGTCATGACTGAATCCACTGGTGTTACTGAAACTGGAACAAAGGTGCAGCCAAAACCAAATGGTTGGTTGACGGTTGGTGAAATCCAGTTGGAGTTGCCGCGAGTGAGTGCAACCGTTGGGTCGGATGGCTTGGGCGTGAACAAATTGTTGGCCACCACGAATGACACGGCTTTGGATTACGGGTTTGCCAACACGGCCAGCTGCGAGTCTTCGATTACTTATATTGATGGGGCGGCAGGGATTTTGCGTTACCGGGGTTATCCGATCGAGCAATTGGCCAGGAATGCTTCATTTTTGGAGGTTGCTTACCTGCTGATTTACGGTGAATTACCCACCGTTGACCAGCTGGAGTACTTTGAGCGCGAAATCAAGAATCATGCTTTGTTGCACGAGGATTTCAAAGCCTTTTTTACAGCTTTTCCTCACGATGGGCACCCGATGGCGATTTTACAGGCCGGGGTGGCGGGCTTGGCCACCTATTACGAGGAAACTTTAGATCCACACGATTCTGAACAATTGGATGCGGCTCTGATTTTGTTGATCGCCAAGATGCCCACCATGATCAGTTATATTGCCAAGCGGGCTGCTGGTTTGCCGTTGCTCTACCCGGATTCACAGCGTGGTTATACTGAGGATTTTATTCGGATGACCTTTGGCATGCCCTATCAGGCTTACAATATCGATCCGGTGCTAATTAAGGCTTTGGACATGTTATTGATTTTGCACGCTGATCACGAACAAAATTGCTCGACTTCTACTGTGCGATTGGTGGGGTCATCGAATGCGAATTTGTATGCATCGGTAGCAGCAGGGGTGGGAGCGTTATCTGGCCCCTCACACGGGGGGGCGAATGAGGCGGTTTTACGGATGCTCCACCAAATCGCTGCATCGGGCGATAGTGTACACAAGTACGTGGAGCGCGTCAAAAATCGCGAGGCTGGGGTGCGGTTAATGGGATTTGGACACCGGGTTTACAAGAGTTACGACCCACGAGCAGCCATTGTGAAAGAGTCCGCCCACGATGTGATTACTCGTTTAGGTAAACGCGACAAATTGCTAGATATTGCCATGGAATTAGAAGAAATCGCTTTATCGGATGAGTATTTTATTGAACGCAAACTATATCCAAATGTCGATTTTTACACTGGTCTGATCTATTCAGCCATGGGTTTTCCCACCAAAATGTTTACGCCACTATTTGCCTTAGGGCGTTTGCCTGGATGGATTGCCCAATATCGCGAAATGATCACCGATCCACAAACGCGCATTGGGCGGCCGCGTCAAGTTTACACAGGGGTAGTTGAACGCGATTATGTTCCCATTTACAGGCGGCGCGTAGCCAGCTAGAGTGTTTGGTCCCGCTAGAGCTGGTTTTATGGGCGGATGAGTTTTGGCTGTGGACAAGAATAGGATAGTGCGCCAGCAAGATTGACAGCAGTGCTGTTGCACCGCTACGTTACCGTTTTTAATCTATCGCTTTGTTCTCTTTGCTTTATTCGTGGGCTTTTCTCTATCTAAGTGATGGAGGTGGAGTTTCGGTGACAACGTTGACAATATTGTGATATTGATAATACATTTTCGCAATCTATTTGCACAAATAGTACAGGAAGGCGCGCAGAGTTATTTTGAAGCTATAGTTTTTGGCAATTATGTTGCCATTCTTGATGCTTTTATACACATCGAAAGTGACTTTAGTGTAGTCCATTCTTTCGACGGTAATTTGAGTTGTGTGGGAGATGATGCTACCTAGATCGCATTTGATGTAGAGCGGCTCGTTGATGTTGAGTTTTTTGTAGATTGCTTTTGGTTCTTTGTGTACTAGGGATAACTCTCCATCTGTGTTGTATTCGTATTCTATTTTGCAGATGGCTATATTTCTAATTCCATGAGTAGAAGAGATAGAGAACTCTGAACCTACTTCGTCAATAATGATTACATTATCATTGTTTTCTATATTGGAATCGTGGAGTATCTCAAATTTTTCGTATCGATTTTCTTTTTCGATGTAAATTTTCCAAATGTGCCCAATGAAGTAGAGAACACAAAATGTGCAAGTGACCACAGATGACACATATGAAATAGTTTGCCACATCTGGTTGAATACACCTTCTAGTTATTTTAGGTACTTTCTGGTGGTGTGAAGCCAACGTCAATAGCGCGGACGGCATAAACGAGGCAATATTCCGGTATTTTGCCGCGCTCTATTGAGCGATCGTCCCATCTGGCAACAAAATGGGTTGACCATTTCGAGCTAGGGCTTCGACGCGACCGTTTTGCGAGTTGCGGCGGAACAACACGTTGGAAGCACCCGTGAGCCGCCAAGCAGGGATTGAGGGCGGGTCGATGAAACGGCCGGATGCACCTGGCACCACTCCTCCAGAACTCATCAATGTGACTTGTGTGTTTCCAGTTAAATACAATCCTGCTTCAACTACGCAGTTGTCGCCAACAGGAATGCCTAAACCAGAGTTTGCGCCCAGCATGCAATACCTGCCCAAACGCACGCGCTCCCCGCTGCCTGCGGCTAGTCGCCCCATTGTGGAAGCCCCTCCACCAATGTTTGTTCCCTCGCCAACTGTGACTCCTTGTGCGATCCGTCCCTCTACTGTAGAACTTCCCAGAGTTCCAGCATTGTAGTTCACAAAAGCCACATCCGTGACCGTAGTGCCCGAAGCTAAATACGCGCCCAAACGCACAGTCGCCCCAGAGGCAATTCTGACCCCTTCGGGCACCACGTAATCTTGCATGGCCGGGAATTTGTCCACGCCTCTTACTTGCACTTGGTGGCCGTATTTGGCGCGCAGACGGTAGCGGGTTTCCTCGAAATTATCGGGAGAACAAGGTCCGACACTAGTCCACGCCACTGAGGTTAATCTGGATAAAATCCCATCCAAATTGATGGTGTTAGGTTCCTTGAGTCGACAAGACAGCAAATGCAAGCGCAGGTAGGCGTCCGCCGTAGAACTGGGCTGATCTTCCAAATCGGAGACACAACGCACCACCGAAGTATGGGTGCCGCGAGCTGAGTCCTTAGTTTCCAGTTTCGATAACGATTCCAACAATTCCTTCTCGCCACCATCGGGCATTTTGCCCAGCTGTGGCTGCGGATACCACACATCTAAAGTCCGACCAGAATCAGTAATCGTAGCGAGGCCAATGCCCCAGGCAATGCTGGTGTTCATACCAATACTTTACCTTTTATTGACGGATTCGTTTAGGGATGATCGAAAATTTGCTGTCCGCATTTGGACGAGCTCTAGTGAGATACACAAACTTTAGCTCGACTGGTTCCAAAATTCGGTGATGGAAAGCCCAAATTCTTGGAGTAAACGGCGCAACAGCGGCAAGCTAAGCCCAATTACGGAACTAGGATCGCCTTCGATTCTCTCCACAAAAGGTGCGCCCAAACCCTCCAAAGTGAAAGCTCCAGCCACATTTAGCGGTTCGCCGGTGGCAATATAAGCATCGATTTCACTGTCGAGTAGGTCCCCAAAGTGGATGACAGTTGACTCAGCTGCCGCCGTTTCAGCCACCACAGCTCCAGCTTGTAACTTCACTAAAGCATGTCCAGTCCACAAAACTCCAGAATTTCCTCGCAGCTTCAACCAGCGTTGACGGGCAATTGCGGGAGAGTGAGGTTTGCCCAGAATTTCTCCAGCAAACTCCAACATGGAGTCACAGGCAACAACCACACTGACATCATCTACTGGTACAGAGGTTTGTTCGGTTTGCTGTGAAGAGAAGTGCCATTTATCGGTGCGCTCGCCGTCTCGGTGAGCTTGTTTTGTTTGCTGCGGGAAAGGGTTCTGCAGGTGAGGTGATTTTTGCCCAGGAGTTGTGGCTTGTACCAGTTTTCCTGATTGGTACGAAGAAGAGGGCTGCAGTTTTTGAACCACTGCTTGAGCTTTTGCTTTAGCTAAAGCCACAACCTGCAGGCGCGCGCGTTGTGCTAGAGCGAGTGGCTGGGGGTTCTGGCGCCAAAAATCTGCCAAGATCTGGGGTTCGTCTACATGTGAGACCACTACTTGCGGATTGATTCCAGCTGAGCGCAGCAGGTTCAATCTGGAGGGAGACTTTGATCCTAAAATCAGTTGTTTGCTCAAAACTGAACCTTTCCAAAGACTTTGGGCATATCCCTAAACAATTGGGGGAGATTGTGCTAAAACAGTATAGTTTTGCGTTTTATCCATTTTGGGACAGCACAAACCAGCTAAATCGTATATAGTGATATTTGACACAGAGGGGGGAAGTTGGAACCGCAACAAAACAATCCCGCTGCTGTCCCCGAAATCAGGTCAGCTAAAGCAAAAGAAATGGCGGCCCGGCGCGCTGAAGCAATTGCTAGACGGATGGCCAGAGATACTGCGCCCTCGATAAACAAAAAATCGACTTCGCCCACGGTGGAGCGTTACCAAAAATTGCTTTTGGGGCAGTCTCCCACATTGTCTGCCCGCGACATTGCTGCCCAAGTGGGCACTGAACTGTCCAAGTTCAACCGTTTTTGGCTAGCCATGGGATTTCCTTTGCCTGACCCGGATGAACTTAGCTTTACCGAAAGTGATGCCAAATCTTTTGCCTATTGGATGGAGTTGGAAAATTCGGCAGAATTGAGCTCGGGTACGATTATGTCGCTGATTCGCGCGCAAAGCCATCTAGCGGATCGGCTCACTGGTTGGCAGGCCGAAGCCTTGGTGGAAGAAGCCCAGAAGCGGTTCCAACTCGATGATTCCTCATCCCGCTTGGTGATGGTTGATTCTTTTGCCAAATACATAGAAGATCTGCAAAAGCAAATGAATTATGCTTGGCGGCGACAATTGCTGAGTCTGTTGGAGCGCTCCATTGCTGAGAGCCAAAATGCGGCAGCCAAAGATAAACATCGGCGCTTTCCCTTGATTCGCGGGGTGGGCTTTGTTGACATGGTTTCCTACACTCGCACTTCGGAAATGATGGGCAAGGAAGCCATGGTTGGCTTGATTGAGCGTTTCGAGTATCTATGTCGTTCTGTGGTGGCGGCGCGGGGCGGACGCGTCATCAAAATGATTGGCGACGCAGTCATGTTCAATGCGGAAAGCCTGCACAACGCGGTAGAGGTAGTGGTTGGCCTGATTGAAGAGCTGAGCAAAGCGGAAGATATTTTGCCCGTGCGGGCGGCCATGGTGTGGGGTGACGTGTTCTCCAGGTCGGGTGACGTCTTTGGTCCACCCGTGAATTTGGCCGCCCGATTGTCGGACGTGGCCCCGCAAGGAGAAATCTTGGTCGATCAATCTACTGCGGCTGCTATTGCTGGTAGCGATCTGGGGGATGTGTATTCGGTGACCGAATTTCCTTCCACTGAATTGCGCGGGCTAGGCGTGGTTTCTCCGTTTTTGCTCGCCAAGCGTCCCAGTGCACTAAATCCACGGTGAGGCATTCAGGCAAAGCATCCACAGCAAAGCGGAGATTCTCTTTGATCCGTGGTTTAGTTGTCTAACTTGCCTACTTTGGATGATGAGCCAACTTATACACTTCGCTCGGTTTTTTTGCATACTTTAGCTCAGTTGTTTAGCTTGCTTACTTTGTCTGGCATCTGACTTACACGCTGGTTATCTGGCTTGCGTGTTCTGTGCAGTTATTTGGCTTTGCATACTTGTCCGGTTATCTAGTTTGTATAGTCCGATACTTGCAGAATGCTATCCTCGTCCGAGTTGCCCAAAGCGCTAGAACTATGAAATTTTACTCGCATTCAAATTGGGGCAATTGTTGTTTCCTGGCCATTTAGTACCATAATGTAAAGAAACTAGAAAGAAATTGTCTCAAAGTAGTAGGTTTTTTCTATGGCAACAGTACTGCTGATCGAGGATGACCCGGCGATTTCGGAACCACTGGCGCGCAGTTTTGGTCGCGAGGGGCACCTGGTTCGTTCACACGGCACAGGAAAAGGAGCACTAGCGGAGATTGATTCTGTTGACCTGATTGTGCTGGATCTGGGTTTGCCGGATATGGATGGTTTGGATTTAGCCCGCGAGGTTAGAGCGCGAGGACTGGAAACGCCAATTTTGATTTTAACGGCTCGCTCCGACGAGGCTGACATGGTGACTGGGCTGGATGCGGGGGCCGACGACTATGTGACTAAACCCTTTCGATTAGCGGAATTATTAGCTCGGGTTCGCGCTTTGCTGCGTCGCTCTAGCTCCGAAGAAGAGGTGGATGTTCTAAAAGCCCAAGACGTGGTGATGAATGTTCCTGCCCACCAAGTGTTTGTGAATGGCCAGGAAGTCAATTTGACTTCTCGTGAATTCGATTTGCTGCGAGTTTTGCTAGTACAAGCGGGACGCATGGTTTCGCGCGATGAGCTCATGAAAGAAGTGTGGGGAACCATGCCAGATGGAACCTCCACGAAGACTTTGGACATGCACGTTTCGTGGCTGCGCCGCAAATTGGGGGATTCAGCTTCAGACCCACACTATGTGACCACTGTGCGGGGACTTGGGTTTAGGTTCGAGACAAAAACGCGCGACTAGAACTATGGCTTAGGGGATTTTAGGGGGCGATACTTAGTGCGTGAGCGCGCCACCCGCATGATCATATGGGCTGTCATAATTGCAATCTGGTTGTTGGGCGTGCCGGGAGCGACGTTTGCGGGTATTTATGCCTGGAATGCCACTAAGGAAGCCCAGGAGGCGCAGGCAGAAAGTACTGCTTCGTGGATTTCGAGGCAATCGTCGGGACAGACTCTGCTCACTCAAGCTGAGTTGGAAAGCTACACCATGGCGGTGGTGGGTGAAAATGTACCCTATACGGTGGTAGAGATTTCTGACCAATACCGCGTAGTGGTGGGAGAGATGCCCAGCGGTCCTGTTTTTACTTCGAGTTTTCGCAGCTCAGATGGCATAACTGTGACGATGACTCAATCCGCTTGGCCAGCTTGGCGGGCGATTATTGGCATTGAGGCTTTATTTGTGGCAGCGATGGTATTTACTGCCCTGATTGGTTGGTTAATTGCCCAGCGCATGGCTCGAAAATTGTCAGCGCCATTGATTTACTTGGCGGCGCAGGCAGAACAGCTTGGGTCTGGGCAAGTGCGTGCCCGTATCAAGCCCTCTGGAGTCGAGGAAATCGACTTGGTGCAAGAAGAGCTAGCACGCACCGGTGAGCGCATGGCGAGGCGATTGGCGGCAGAGAGACAAAGAACGGCAGATGCCTCCCACCAATTGCGCACGCCTTTAACTGCTCTCTCGATGCGGATTGAGGAAATCCAACTGATTTCTACTGAGCCAGAAGTACAGCAAGAAGCCGAACACTGTTTGGGGCAAATTGAGCGAATGACCTCGGTGATCACCGACTTGTTGGGATCTACCCGCGACCAAAATATGACAGAAGCGTTGCAAATTTTAGAGGTGTTCAACATCGAACGCGAAGAGTGGGAGGCCCAATTTGAATCCGCCAAGCGACGGTTAGTGTTTATTGATGAGTCGGAGCGCCCAGTTTTAGCTGAAGCTGGAAAACTCTCCCAAATTCTGGCAGTGTTGATCGAAAATTCTTTACGTTACGGCCAAGGAGTCACGACTGTGCGAGCCCGAAATTCCTCAGGATCGCGCGGAGTTCTGATTGATGTGAGCGACGAAGGGGAGGGAATTAGCGATTCTTTGGCTCCCGAAATTTTTGACACGGGGGTGTCCGGACACGGATCTTCTGGAATTGGGCTGGCTCTGGCAAAAGATTTAGCCGGATCAATGGGAGGACGCCTAGAGCTAACGCATAGACGTCCCCCAGTTTTTACTCTCACTTTGTCAGCCATACCTTCAACTTTGACCCCCGACATTGTGATGCCGGAAGGGCCAATAGTTTCAGTGGGAAGGCGAGCTCGTCGCTTCTGAACAACTGCTGAATGCAGTTAGCCACAATGATCCCTATTCACAAATTGCTACACTGTACTTAACCTAGTTACATGAGCATTCTCGTTACTGGCGGCGCGGGCTACATTGGTGCCCACGTGGTTCGTTTACTGCATGAGCGCGGCGAACAGGTGATTGTGGCGGATGATTTATCAACAGGGCAACTTGAGCGCATCGGCGAAGCGAAACTGTTACGAATAGATATTTCCAGGGATGAGGCCTACCGTCAGCTCACAGATGCGATGGTGGATCAGGACGTCGATGCGGTCATTCACTTTGCTGCCCGCAAACAAGTAGGTGAATCAGTTGAGCGCCCTAGTTGGTATTACCGTCAAAATGTTGGGGGGCTCGCGAATCTGACGCGGGCCATGTACGATGCGGGCGTCGATAGGATGATTTTTTCTTCCAGTGCTGCTGTTTATGGCAGACCTTCCGTTGTCCCGGTGGACGAGAACATGCCAACCAATCCGATTAGTCCCTACGGGGAAACCAAATTGATTGGCGAAATGCTGCTGGCTGATTGTGAGACTGCCTGGAATCTGCAGTGGATCTCCTTGCGCTATTTCAACGCGGCAGGTACTGGTTGGCCTGATTTAGCTGATCCAGCCACTTTGAATTTGATTCCAATCGTGTTACAGAACTTGTTCGAGGGGCAGACTCCCAAAGTTTTTGGCAACGACTATCCCACTGCGGACGGTACTTGCGTGCGCGATTACGTGCATGTCGTGGATTTAGCCACAGCACATTTGGCGGCGTTAGACAATCTGTTGGCTGGGCGACCAGGGAATCTGGGTAGTGATTGCTTGCAAACTAGTGGGCGGAGTGGGTCGACTGGGGGATGGAATGCGCAGAACCCGGCGTCAAAGCCAGTAGGAGTAGGGCTGGCAGTAGTAGGTGAAACTCTCTTAGAAGATGGCGTTAGAGGCAATATCTACAATGTTGGCACCGGAAAAGGAACCTCAGTGCAACAGATTCTATCTGGTCTACAGCAGTCTCTTGGCTGGGAATTTCCCTACGAGGTTACAGACCGGCGCAAAGGGGATCCAGTTGAGTTGGTGGCTGATTGCACTCGGATTCAAACTGATTTGGGTTGGCAAGCCAGATTAGGGGTTGAGGAAATTCTCGAATCCACAGTTTCAGCCTGGCAGACAGGCAAGAAACACATCAAGATCCCTAACTAGCTTGCTGGGTGCTTTGCCGTTGGCAGGGTAAATTCTGACTATAGAATTTTTTGGCGTCCTAGCTAAACATTGGATTATCCCTCGCTCTGGATGTGGGCAAGCTAGGCGCCGGCCGACCAGATCTGGGGACAAGGAGCTAGCTATATGACTGAGGTCATCGGGCATTCCGGCGGACTTAGCTGAGTTTATTTCTGTTTAGTGGAGCTGGCGTTTTGCTGTAGTGGCCAAGGCTTGCAGTTGGGCGGCGAAGTCAGAGTACTGCGTGGGAGCACAGATCAGGTTCTGCCAGGTTTGCCGAGCTGAGTCTGACCAGTGAGCGTATTCTGTGGGCGAAAGAGCTGCCACCTCGCTTAGAGCATCGGCCAACAGTTTGGCTGTTAGATTTTTGGGCAACAAAATGCCGTTTTGGTGGTCGAAAACGATCTCACTGGTTCCACCCACATCGGTGGCCACGCAGGGAATGGCACAGGCTTGAGCTTCCATTACTGACACGGGGATGCCCTCGGACTCAGAGCAATTCACAAATACTTGCACGTTATTTTCCTCGTAAAATGCGCGCACTTTCGCATTGGGCACGAAACCCTTTAGCTCACAGGCACTAGGATCTGGACAGACGCGTTCAATTAGTGTTTGCATTTCTTTTAAACGCTGAGGTGAGGATTCCCCGAAATGCGTCCATCGCACCAAAAGACCGCTTTGTTGGAGCAAGCCAATCGCTTGGGCAATTAGCTCAACGCGTTTTCTTTGATCCATGAATGAACAGCTAGCAATCCACAGTGGTGATTCTTGCTGGCGAGTTTTAGCTGCTGCTGGTGGAACTCCCAGGCGGTGAACCACGATTTTTTGATCCAACGCCGCTGGCGGAGCACAATAATTTCGCAAAAACTGCGCCGCGTATTCAGAAATTGGATAAACTCGGTCTGCTGCCGCCAACAAATATGGTCGAGAAGCGAGATAGCCGCGTGGTGTGGCTTCCTCGTCCACATCGTATCGGTGAGCTCGAGCTACAATTCGCACCGGCAGTTTGGATAATTCGCGTTGGCGTAACAAGTCCGCCACTGCTACTCCCTGATAAAACCAGTACGAATAGATCACGACTGAGTCAAATTGTGAAAAATCTAGGGTTTGCACTACGTGGCGCACTCGATCGTAAGTTTCTAAACAAGTGGCGGCAAAACGCCAGTCGATGGCCACATTTTGCCATTTGGGCGGATGGGGGTAGTAAGTAGGAGTTTTGGGTGAATTCGTGGGGGACAGGGAAAACAATTTTTGCGAAATTCTGCAGGAAGATTGCATTGCTGGGGGCAGTGCAGTTAGCATTCGTGGTTTTCCAACGGCGATGCGGGGTGTCCATTTGAGGGACCACCAATACCAGTTGCCTTGTGGTTTATCAGGAAGAAAAGCCCGCGCGTTATCAGGCAGGTCGCGTGTTTTAGCCGCACCTGCAGTAGCGCGCAGCGGGATAATCCACACCTGGTCAAAAGCTTGAGCAGTGAAAGGAATCTCTTGCTCAATATAGGTTTCACCAGTTGAAAACGGATAGTAATCCGTCAGCATCAACAAACAGTGCTTATTTATCTCTAACTCCTGCTCAGGCCGATATTTTGATGTCGATGACGATACGGATAGCGTTAGTCTAGCTAATTAAGGCTTGTTAGTATTGATTTACATTTGTTGGCGTTGATTGAGTTTCATCGACATTGGCTTCGCGTTGGTTTAAGTTTACTAGTATGGAATCAATTGTATCGATTTAGATGAATTTAGACTCTGAGTTATCTATGAGTTATCTATGTAAATTACCTAAGTTGTTTATGGAAATTATTTAGTTGGGAGGTTGGTCATTTTTTGGTGGTTGTCTGTCCCAGTGTTTTGCGGTAAATAGTGCTAAAGAAATTTGACCAACTAATAAAATAGCCATAATTGCCGACAAAATCCGAACAGTTGATAGTAGTTCCCAGTCTACCAGTGTCAAAAAGGTAATTGGTACTGCGCAATAAATTATTGCGAAAATCAACAGTAACTGCTGTTTTTCGGTGACAATGAACAAATTTGCCACCGGTGAGGACATGGTCATCATGAACATCCAAGGTGTCAAAGCTCGAGCCAATTGGCCAGCTTCATCCCACTGCTCTCCAAATACGAAAGTAAAAGCCCAAGGAGCCACAGCATATACTAGTGCAAAAGCCAGCAGGGCTGTTAGACCCAACTTTTTTAAAGTCGAAGAAACCAATGGAAAGAGTTGTCCGCGCTCTGCCTTTGACATATGTTGAAAAAATACTTGAGAAATTGCGGTTTGCAGCAAACCCACTGGAACTAACATCATTCGGTTAGCCATATTGTATTGACCTAAACCACCTACGGATAAATTTGCTAATAAAAAATTTACTCCATTCAGACGAATAGCATCAATCAAGATATTAGTACCATTTAATAGCGGCATTTTCTTGTAGCGTTTTGCTACTTCCCATAAGGAGGGAGCATTTGGAGGTAAAGGAGCAAATAATTCTTGAGAACGAGTTCGCACCAACAGTAGTGCTAGCATCTGTCCAAAAATCGTTCCTAAAACTAGCCCGTTTAGACCTGAAACGAAAAATGCACACACCAATTGGAAAGCGCTGACTGCTACAGTTTGTACGAAACGATTCAGAGCAATACCCCGATAGTCGGATTTGCGATTCATCCAAAACTGAATATTTTGGACTTCTGCCATAATAAAAATTGCTATTCCGCTGGCAATCATCCATTTTGCTAGTAAGGGAGAATCATATTTTGTGTAAATCCACTGCGAGGAAATCAGACATCCAGCCGAAAAGGCAAAAGACACAAACACAATTGAACGACGAGCCAATTTAGCAGCCACTCGAGCCACAGTGTCTCGTTTGGGCAGCATAATCGCCAAATCATAGCGCAATCCAGCTACTGCGTAACCAATATTTATGACTGAAGTAAAGAGAGTGAATAAACCGTAATCATAGTCAGTGTAAATTCGAGCCAGTGGAATATTGAGGATAATTGCTAGAATCTGTGCTAAGAGTGTGCCCGAAGCTAAAGTCAGCACATGTTGGAATACGGGTGAGCGAGAAATAACTCCCGCTAGCCGGTCGCGCAAGTTAGACAATTTCATGACTTAACGTAAATCGGCAGTGACGATGTTGAAAACGCGTTGTCCGGCTGCTTGCAGCGAATGGTTACTGCCCACCCAATTAGCCGCCCGCTGCACAAAATCCTCGTCTGGCTTGTTGTGTATAGCCAGCTCAGCTTGGCGCATGGTCTGTTGAATATCCGTTAGAGAAAAAGACACCGTCCAGCCTAATTTGTGGGTTTGGATGTCCTTTACCGCTGGACCAGCTCCGGCATAAATTACTGGAGTACCACATCCTAGAGCTGCAAAAACTTTAGTTGGATAAGCATAGTCATAAGCACCATCTGGACTAAGGGAGACCAGTGCCGAGAGCGCTCCTCGCAACATTTTCGCCACAACTTGAGGAGGCTGGGACTCTAGTTGGATAATCGCTTGTGGGAATCCTCGCTCAGCTAATTCAGAGCGAATCTCACTAATTTTTTGCCAAGCAGTACCATTGCCCACAAATACTAGCTGTGTTTTTTGGACCAAATCACGGTCAGTTGCAAAAGCTTGAGCAAAAATCTCTGCTCTTTGCCATTCAGAAGCAGTGCCAGCGTAAATAAAATAAGGTTTATCGATACCAAATTGTTCTCGTTCAACAGTTGTCAATTTGGAGCCGGTTGGCGTATAGATGCGTGTATCGACACCATTTTCCACTACTTGTGGATTTACATACTTCACTTTTTGTAGCAGTCGATTTCGCAGAGACTGATTGACAGTAATGACTCCGCGTGCCCCACGAATGGAAAATTTCTCCATTGCCGACACTGCGCCAGCTACCACAGGCGAAGCAGATTCTTTTACCGCATCCGACCAAATATCTGGAGCGTACCAAAAGTAAGGAATTTTTCGCAATTTACAGGCTAATCTAGCTATTACTCCCGTAGTAGGGGGCGGTTCAATCAAAGCAAAATCTGGCCGTTTGGCAAAAAGAAGCCGGAAAAATAGCGGTAAATCGAAGGATAAATACTGTAAATATCCTCGCAAATAGCCTGACTTATCGCGCAACGCGGGAGCTCTAAAAATATTTAGTTTACGGGATTTTTCAGTTCTGGCATTTTGGAAGCGAGTGGTCAGTACATCCACATTCCACCCGTTTTGCAAGAACGCATTTTGGACCGCCTGCAGACGAAAAGCAGCGGCAGCTACTTCAGGTTGGTAGATGCGAGAAGCGATCAAAAGCCTGCGACCCTGTTCCCGTTTGACAGTCCTTAAAGTAGAGGCCACCAGTTGAGCGCGGTCTTCCCACGTATTGTGGCGCGCCACCTCAACTACTTGCAGCATTCTTTCGGTGATCTCTTGCGGATTTTCCAATAAATGGGTGAATAGGTCTGCTAGATCTTTCTCAGAAAAATCAACTGTCCATCCCACTTTAAGGCGCTCAGTTTCCGTGGCCATATAAGTATCTTTGGAAACAATTACTGGTTTGCCATACCCCAAATATTCGTAAAATTTGAATGGTACTGCAAAAGTTCGATAATCACCAGGCTTGATAAACAGTAAGCAAATGTCCGTTTGGGCGTAGACATCGGCTAATTCATCTGAGCCTAAATGTAAGACAGTCACATTTTCGAGAGACTGCCACAAAGGAGATTGTTGTCGCCATAAATCGTTTTCAGGAGTACAAATCGTCAAATGTATTTGGGGAAATCTTTGTAGTACTTGTCGCAGCGGAGTCATATCGTAGATTTCTCCACCAACTGAGCCAACGTAAAATAAGTTCAGGGTTTTGTTCTCATTTTTTTGTTTCTTTACTATGTTGGTACATCGAATGGTTTGAGTCTGAGTATTAGTCTGTTGAGAATCACGAGAGTCGTAAAAGTTGTCAGTATCGAGCAAGCCAGTTAACGGAGAAATCAGTACAGATTTTCTCGACTCCTGAAGACTATGCCATTGCGTTTTTTCTAACCGTAATTCGGCTCCCGGCGGCAAATTTGGAGTAATAGAAACTTTTAGTCCAGGAGTATTTTCAGCGTAACCTTGGGAGGGAACAAATAGTGCATCTACATAGCGATTGTAGACGCGAACATCCCACCGATAGAGAGCTTGCATGAATGGATAAGCTATAGCTGGAACGGCCTGCTTATACAGTGGATAAACCCAATAAATATCTCGATAAAACACCCCGATGGGAATGTGATGTTCGTGCAATAAACGAAAAAAATTACGCTCCAAAAATAGGCGCAAAGGAAAGTGATTCTTCTCGGTAAATGAGTTAGGGATTGTTGCTGACTCTGAATAACAAAAATCTACTTCCAAGCCAGCTGCTAATTGCTTGCGCAGCTGGGCAATTCTTGTTTTGCGTTCGTGGCCACTACCAGTGATTTCGATGACCTCGTACCCCAAGCGGTGGAAAGCTTGTAGCATCCGCTTTGGTCTGAGTGCCGAAGCCACCCTGGTGTCACTACGCAGCCGATAAGGAGTGTGGTAAATCATGATCGGCATGGCACTCTCCTAATTCGAATTAGAACCACCAGCTTTGTTCTGGGTCAGCTTACCACTGAAAATGTACGCAAGTTACTTGCCAGGACTCAAGCGGGCTAGCTCGAAAATCACTCTTTCCACCTAAGACCAGGCTTTAGCATCTAGCATAGACTTTTATTGAACGAATCGAACAAGTGGCAGGAAGTATCGATTCATGGTTTTTGTTGGCATAATCGTCCTGGGCTTGTTCTTGTTTGTGCCCGGATTCTTGGCTTTGCGTTGGGCGGGCATTCCCTGGCTGTTAGCGTTAGCTGCTTCCCCGGCTTGGGTAGGGTTGGCTGCCGGTGGATTGGGAGTAATTTTTGATTTACTAGGAATCAGATGGAATGCGCTCTCATTCCTAGCCGGACTAATAATTTTGTGGCTGCTGTGGGTGGTAGTGGTGTCGCTACTTAGACGGAAATTTTGCTTTTGGTGGCCACCTCTGGGTAGTCAACAGTGGAGTAATCACAATTGGAGCCGCCAACAAGGACAAACACCTAAAGCCGAAGTCATTACTTCTGTACTGATTGCTTTAGTAGGACTGGTTTTGCCCATCGCGGTATTGCTAGCTTCGGGCATGTTGAATTACGCTGCGCAAGGCCACGACGCGATTTTTCATCTAAATGGCGCCTGGTATGTGAGAGAAACTGGGAATGCCAACATTTTTAGCTCCATGTCTCGACTCTATGGGGTGGCCTACACCGATAATGCTTATTATCCAGCGATTTGGCATGCACTGGTCGCACTGGCACCTGCAGCTGTGTCGATTGTGCAGGCCACTAACGCGCTAATGGTACTCACGTCGTGGATTTGGATAGTTAGTTTAGCTGCTTTAGCCAAATTTTCCTTGCAGCGCGTGCAATATTCATTGCCGCTGACGTTGGCGTTCTCCCTGCTATTTACAGTCTTTCCGGCTTATTTGTTAAATCGACGCTTGTGGCCTAATGCGTTGGAATTGGCGATGCTGCCTGCAGTGATCGCGGTGTTGTATTGGGTGTGGGGGAGATTGAAACGCGAACAGGGAAGTGAGCGTGCGATTTTGCTGTTGGTGGCAGCCATTGTGGCGCTAGGGGCGAGCATAGTTTATCCAGCCAGTTTGGTGGCTTTGGCATTCATCCTGCTGCCAGCATACGTGTATGCGTTGGTAAAACTAGTCAAATGGATGAAGCGCCGCTTGCGCAAACGCCAATTTGTGGGAGCAATGGCGCTAAGTTGCCTAATTCTAGGTTTGGCCGTGTGCGTGGCTCTGTCTTCTAACCAGATTATGGGCAGACTGTCTGCCTCCATTACTCGGGCGGGCAGTGCCTATTTCAATAAGTTGCTTTCGTTGTTTGTTTATTGGCCACGAGATGGAGTCACTACTTTAGAGTTTTTGGGCTTGGGTGCTTTTGCTCTCTTGACCATGCTGGGTTTGGTGCTCACCTGTAAATATAGACGCTGGTGGTGGATTAGCGCGTTTTGGGTAATGAGCGCACTGTTGCTGGTAGGGTCATTGTTTTACGTGCCGGGATTGTCCCACTTGACACTGCTGTTTTATTCAGCAACTTGGCGTTTGGTGCCAATTGAACTGATTTTTGCGCTCTTATTAGCGGCGATGGCCACCTCGTGGCTATTACGGTTAGTGGCTAAGGGGTTGCGGAAAATACGTGGACAAATTAGAGGTGATCTGCTGTCTAAACGGTTTAGTATTCTCTTTATTGGTGTTTTGGCTATTTATTGTGTAATTGCGCCTTTTCCATCACGGGTAAGCGCAGAAATTACTTCAAGAATGCCGGATCAAAGTGAAGATACCTATATGTATGATCAAGCTGAATTGGAGATGATCGAGTCTTTAGCTGATCTAATTGACGACGATAAATTGTTGATTGGAGATCAGTTGTCTGGCGCCGCCATGGTACAAGTAATTAGCGATATACCGGTGTTAGTTGCTCACGGCACGATTGACTCTACAGATTGGGTGGGAGAATATTTATCCAAGAATTTCGATAAATTGGGTGAGGATCCGATTGTTTGTTCTTTGATTAGAGAATACAATATTGGTTATTTTTATGAGGATGAACCCATAATTACTAATGGGCGTTGGCGTGATCAAGAAACCCCAGCCTATTATCGAGTGGATACCGAAAAATTGGGGTTTGAATTAGTGGCTCAAGGTGGTAGCGCCAAAGTTTGGCGCATTACTGGATGTGAATTGGAATAGGTGAGTTGGAATGAGTGCAAATAGTCGCCCAGTGATGCAGGCAAAGCCAGTAACCTTTTTACTGACTGTGGTCTGTTTGAGTTTGCTTTCATTTATTCTCTCAGCCTGTACAGCCAGCGGGGAGGATGAAACTCAGTCGCTAGCCAACTCAGAAACTGGGGTGAGTGTCGAATTGGAGACTTTAGCAGGCGACGGGGAGTTAACGGTGGGATTTATTCCCGGGCTCTCCTCGACGACTTTTGACCAGGTGCGCGACCAGTCGATTCGCGAAGCTCTCCAGGACGAATTGGAGGCCACGGTTGTGCAGCCAACTGATACGTCTACTGTGGCTCTGCAGGTGGAAGCCATGTATCAGATGGTAGCCGAGGGAATTGGCTACATCGTGTTTGTGCCAAATGCCAACGATATGTGGTCGGAGGCAATCCAAACTGCCAAAGACGCTGACGTGGTGGTGGTAGCGGTTGGTGGCGTATTGGAGTCGGCGGTGAGTCAGTTGGTAGATAACTCTTATTCTCCTTCTGGCAACGATGAGGGAACTGTTGCGGCAGAGTGGATAAATGAGAATATTCCCGGCGAACAAGTGGTTGAGTTGGCTGCTTCTAATAATCAAACACAGTATTTGCGTCAACGTACTTTGACCCTTTATTTAGGTGAACAATTAGTTGGAACGATTGAGAACGTCAATGACATTAGCGATTTGGAACAATTGTTGCCGCATTTATTGGAAACCTATCCTGAGGCAACTGTATTAATCGTTCAACGCGAATCGCTATTGTCAGCTTTAGTGGAAGCTATCGAGAATTCCCCGGAAGCTCAAGCTCGTAATTTCAAGATTGTCTCTTTTG
>CBCPNB010000010.1:0-42967 GCA_965120455.1 uncultured Actinomycetaceae bacterium
CGGAGGCCAAACCAGATCATCTTCTGACTTTGGTTTCTGGTGACCCCCATGTAAGTGAGAGTAAGGCCGGTACAAAACCGGGGTTTCGGAGAAGACATGCCTAAGCAGCTTGAACGGTCCAGTGTGTACGGCGACCTGCCGCGCGCACAGGGATTGTATTCGCCTCAAAACGAACACGACGCCTGCGGTGTGGGTTTTGTGGCCTCCATGTTTGACGCGCCCACCCACAAAATAGTGGAAATGGGGATGGAAATCCTCGTAAAACTAGAACATCGTGGTGCGGTTGGTGCAGAAGCGAACACCGGTGATGGAGCGGGCATACTTACCCACATACCCGACGAATTCTTCCGTAAAGTCCTTTCTTTCGAACTGCCCCCTCCGCGCCACTACGCGGCCGGCGTGGTCTTCCTACCCCAAGCCCCGATTGAAGCCCAAAAAGCCATCGGCCAAATCGAAAAAATTATCGCCGCAGAAGGACTAGAAACCCTGGGTTGGCGCGATGTTCCCGTCAAAGACGACATGATTGGAGCCACTGCGCGCGCAGCCATGCCCAGGCTAATGCATCTGTTCATCACCACGCCTGAGCGCGATCTTTCTGGCCTGGAGCTAGACCGGCGGGCTTACCGCGTGAAAAAACGCATGCAAAACGAGGCCAAGGTCTACGCCTGCTCGCTCTCTAGCCGCACCATCGTGCACAAAGGCATGCTCACCACCGAGCAACTCACCCAATTCTTCAAAGACCTCTCCGACCCGGACTACAAGTCACAAGTGGCCCTAGTCCACTCGCGGTTCTCCACCAACACTTTCCCCTCCTGGCCGTTGGCTCAACCTTTTGCCATGATGGCACACAACGGTGAAATCAACACCGTTCGGGGCAACCGCAACTGGGTCGGTGCCCGTGAAGGCGCCATGCAATCTGCCATCCTGGGTGACATTGAGCCGCTGTTGCCAATTTGTGATCCAGGTGAATCGGACTCAGCCTCATTCAACTCCACTCTGGAAGTCCTGCACCTCTCTGGGCGCTCTCTGCCACGCGTAGTGCGCATGATGGTGCCAGAAGCCTGGGAAAACAAACAAGACCTTCCCGACGACATCAAAGCTCTCTACGAGTTCAACGCCACTTTGATCGAACCCTGGGACGGGCCAGCCTCCATTACCTTCACCGATGGAGACCTAATCGGGGCAGTCCTAGACCGCAACGGACTGCGCCCCGGCCGCTACTGGGTGACCGCCGACGGTCTAGTCGTCATGGCCTCAGAAACCGGTGTGCTAGATATCGAGCCCTCTCGCATCATTCGCAAGGGTCGCCTGCAACCAGGACGTATGTTCCTGGTGGATCTAGCTGGAAAACGCATCGTCGAAGACCAAGAAATCAAAGAACAACTAGCCAAAGAACACCCCTACCGTCAATGGCTCAGCAAACACCAAGTTGAAGTCAGCGAATTGCCCGAACGCGAACACGTGGAATACCCCAGTTCGTCCATCTCCAGGCGGCAAGGCGTCTTCGGCTACACCGACGAAGATTTGAAAGTAATGCTCGCTCCCATGGCTCAAACCGGTCACGAACCAGTTGGAGCCATGGGCTCAGACACGCCCATCCCTGTGTTGTCAAACCGCTCCAGGCTGCTTTTTGACTACTTCACGCAACTATTCGCCCAAGTCACCAATCCGCCCTTGGACGCAATCCGGGAAAAACTAGTGACCTCGCTTGCCTCAGCCATCGGGCCAGAGCCAAACTTGCTCGAAGACCTGCCTGAGCATGCCCGCAAGTTGTTGATCTCTTATCCGATCATCGACAACGATGAGCTGGCCAAAATTGCTCACGTGAACCGCTACCACGGTCGCAGTTCTGGTTTCTCGGCCACCACCGTGCGGGGACTGTATCCAGTTGTTGGCGGTGGAAAAGCTCTGGAAAATCGCTTGGAAGAAATCTTTGCCGAAGTCGACCAAGCTATTGCGCAAGGCACGTCAGTTATCGTTTTGTCAGATCGCGACGCCAACCAAGAGCTAGCGCCAATTCCCTCCCTCTTGTTGACTTCAGCCGTGCACCACCACCTGATTCAAAACCGCACTCGCACCCAAGTATCGCTAGTGGTTGAGGCCGGGGATGTGCGCGAAGTCCACCACGTGGCGCTGTTAATAGGCTATGGCGCTGCTTGCGTAAACCCTTACCTGGCGCTAGAAACCGTGGAATTCATGGCTCGAAACGGCGAGCTAGGTGAAATTGGTGCAGAAACGGCAGCCAGAAACCTCATCAACGCTTTAGGTGAAGGTTTGCTCAAAATCATGTCCAAAATGGGCATTTCCACCGTCATGTCCTATCGCGGAGCCCAAGTGTTCCAAGCCGTGGGTTTGAGCCAAAGCCTGGTAGACAAATACTTCACTGGCACTGCCTCACCACTCGGTGGAATCGGCTTGGACGTGTTAGCCGAAGAAGTCGCTCAACGCCACAACCGCGTCTATCCACGCACGGGCAACCGTCCGCCCTTCAGGGAACTAGAAACAGGCGGACACTTCAAGTGGCGCGCTGAAGGTGAAGCACACCTACTGGATCCGCAAACTATTGCTACTCTGCAATATTCCACTCGCACCAAAAACTACGAGTTATTCAAACAGTACACGGATCACATCGACGACCAGTCGCGCAGACTCTTGACGCTGCGCGGCTTATTCAAGTTGAAAGATTCAGGACGCTCCCCGATCCCGATCGAGGAAGTAGAACCCGCTAGCGCATTGTTCAAACGCTTCACCACGGGAGCTATGTCTTATGGGTCGATCTCTCAGGAAGCACACGAAACTTTGGCTATCGCCATGAATGCGATTGGCGGTAAGTCGAACACCGGTGAAGGTGGGGAGGACCCCGAGCGGCGCTACGACCCCCAGCGGCGCAGCGCCATCAAACAAGTGGCCTCTGGCCGCTTCGGGGTAACCATCGACTACCTGGCCAGCGCCGACGATATTCAAATCAAGATGGCTCAGGGCGCTAAACCCGGTGAAGGCGGACAGCTGCCCGGCTCCAAGGTGTATCCGTGGGTGGCTAAAACCAGAAATGCCACGCCAGGCGTGGGTTTGATTTCACCGCCCCCACACCACGACATCTACTCAATTGAAGATCTAAAGCAGCTAATCCACGACCTGAAAAACTCGAATCCTCGCGCCAGAATCCACGTGAAACTGGTATCCGAGATCGGGGTAGGCACGATTGCAGCCGGAGTGTCGAAAGCTTACGCAGATGTGGTGTTGATTTCTGGTGCCGACGGCGGCACCGGGGCAGCTCCCTTGAACTCGATCAAACACGCTGGCGCTCCCTGGGAACTGGGATTGGCGGAAGCTCAGCAGACCCTGCTGATGAACAATCTGCGGGATCGAATCGTGGTGCAGGTCGACGGGCAGCTCAGAACCGGTCGCGATGTTTTGATCGCAGCACTGCTGGGTGCCGAAGAATTCGGTTTTGCTACCGGCCCGCTAGTGGTCTCAGGCTGTGTGATGATGCGGGTCTGCAACAAAGACACTTGTCCAGTTGGCGTGGCCACCCAGTCTCCTGAGTTGCGTAAACGCTACACCGGTAAGCCCGAAGATGTCATCACCTTCTTCGAATACATAGCCCAGGAAGTGCGCGAATACTTGGCTCAAATGGGCTTTAGATCCCTGGAAGAAGTCATTGGTCACGCAGAGCTACTAGATGTGGATGAGGCTGTTCGCCACTGGAAGAGTGAGGGATTGGATCTCTCTCCCATTTTGCAACAACCACTGCCAGTGCCGGGAACTTCGCTGTATTGCACGAAGAGTCAAGACCACGGGCTAGAGGAGGCTTTAGATCACCAGCTCATCGAGTTGGCTGCACCCGCGTTAGAAAAGGGTGAAGCTGTCAAAATTGATTTGCCGGTAGGCAACGTCAATCGCACGGTTGGCACCATGTTGTCCAACCGGGTGGTGGCAAAACACGGTCTGCACGGTCTGCCAGCGGGCACAATCGACATCACTTTGCACGGTTCTGCCGGTCAGTCTTTGGGCGCATTTTTGGCTCCCGGCGTCACTATTCGTGTGGATGGGGATGCGAACGACTACGTCGGTAAAGGTTTGTCGGGTGGTCGGATTGCAATTGCGCCTGAAACTGATGCCGGTTTCTTAGCGGAAGCCAACGTGATTGCCGGAAACGTGTTAGCTTATGGGGCAATCGGCGGAGAGTTGTTCGTGCGCGGCGTGGTCGGCGAACGCTTCGCGGTGCGCAATTCTGGAGCTACGGTTGTGGCAGAAGGCCTAGGCGACCACGGCTGTGAATACATGACGGGGGGAACTGCCCTAGTGCTGGGACCAACCGGGCGTAACTTTGCGGCCGGAATGTCCGGGGGAGTGGCTTACGTGTTGGATTTGGATGAAGCCCAAGTTTCTCGCAGCGAGCTCTTGTCTGGACAACTGTTGATTGACCCAGCTGCCGAAGCTGAGGACGTGAAGCGAATCCAAGAGATTTTGCAGGCACATTTTGACGAAACTGGTTCGACGATCGCCAAAGAGCTATTGGATAATCCGGAGCAAATTCCACTGCGTTTCACGCGTGTTTTGCCGCGAGAATTTGCACGCATGAAGAAAGCATTGGAGCAAGCTCACCTAGAAGGCGTTGACGAATACACTAGCGAAGGTTGGGAGCGGATTTTGGAGGTGGCTCGTGGCTGACCCGAAGGGATTCATCAAAATTACGGAGCGCGAGCTGCCAGCGGATCGTCCGGTAGCTTTGCGGCTTTTGGACTACAACGAGGTGCACGATTCTCAAAAAGTTGACGAAACGACGGTTCGTCGGCAAGCATCTCGATGCATGGATTGTGGTGTGCCATTTTGCCACTTTGGGTGTCCGCTGGGGAACTTGCCGCCCGAGTGGAACGACCAAGTCTGGCGGGGCAAGTGGGCTGACGCCTATGAGCGTTTGTCTAGAACCAACAACTTCCCCGAATTCACCGGTCGAGTCTGTCCCGCTCCTTGTGAAACTGCCTGCGTGCTGGGCATCAACCAACCGGCGGTGACCATCAAGAACGACGAAATTTCGATTATTGAAAAAGCTTTCGAGGCAGGTTTAGTCAAGCCCGTAGTTCCTACCCGTTTGTCGGGTCACACTGTGGCTGTGGTTGGCTCTGGTCCATCTGGTTTAGCGGCAGCCCAACAGTTAACGCGAGCTGGACACACTGTGGCCGTGTATGAGCGGGATCAAAAAGTTGGTGGCTTGTTGCGCTATGGGATCCCAAATTTCAAGCTGGAAAAGCGCTTCGTGGATCGACGCATCGAACAAATGCAAGCGGAAGGCACGCGTTTTCGCACTGGTATTGAAGTCGGCAAAGATATCACCTGGGAGGATTTGAAGGAACGCTACGATGCGATTGTGGTGGCGATTGGCTCCACCATTCCACGTGATCTGCCTGCTCCAGGCCGCGAAATTGGGGGCGTGCATTTTGCGATGGAGTTCTTGCACCGTGCTAACGACATGGTCGCAGGTGAAGAAGTCGCGGATCCGATTTTGGCGACTGACAAGAATGTGGTGGTGATCGGTGGCGGTGACACGGGGTCCGACTGCGTGGGTACGTCGCTGCGTCAGGGAGCAAAATCGGTGGTGAACTTGGAGATCACGCCGCAGCCGCCTGCGGATCGCCCAGCCAATCAGCCGTGGCCAACGTATCCGATGATTTTCCGCGTGTCTTCGTCCCACGAAGAGGGTGGGGAGCGCCGTTACCGGCAGACTGCCATCGAGTTCCTGACAAATGAGTTGGGTAATGTGCGGGCTGTGCGGGTGGCGGATGCCGAAAACTTCCAGCCTGTACCAGGCACCGAGCGCGAGATTCCCGCTGACCTGGTGCTGTTGTCCATGGGTTTTGTGGGGCCAGAAGCTGAGTTACTGCAAACAGAGTTGGGGACTCAAGTGACGAAACGCGGCACCATTGAGCGCAACGGTCAGTACATGTCCACTGAACCGGGCGTGTTTGTGGCCGGTGACTGTGGTCGTGGACAGTCCCTAGTGGTGTGGGCCATTGCTGAGGGGCGTGCCTGTGCTGCTGAAGTTGACGCCTATTTGGAAGGCTCCACACAACTGCCACGTCCAGTAAAACCAACTGACGTTTCGCTGCGATACTAGCTGTTAGGTGTTGGCTAGACGTTGCGGCAAACCACGAGGACTTTGGGTCCGGGTGGCTTACAGATTTTCTTAGGAACTCCTAGTGATACTTGGGTGTTGCTGGACTCGTGTGACTGTAGTTACTGAGATGGTATTGCAGGCAATGAGTGAACTGAATGCTGCTTATCGGTAGGACTGGGATTACGGGCGAATTGATTGCGCATAGTTGATTGCGCAGCCAAGCTAGGAAGGAACAAGCAAACGGGACAAATCAAACAGAATAGTTTTGGTTTGTCCCCTCGGCTTGTTTCCTTAGTGTGGAGGCTCTAACTCTACCAAGAATCCTGCTCTATCTCTAATATTTATCTCCCTAAAAATCTCTAGAGGGAAAGACCAGAGTTTACTTCCTCAACACCAAAAGAGCACTACGTTACAAAACAAAAACCACCGGGACATAAGCAGCAAACCAGGAAGGAATTTGATGATCAACGTTGAGGAACTGCGCACCGCTCCCATTGCTATTTTAGGTGGGGGAGCAGTCGGCAAAACCTGTGGAGCAGATTGTGCCCTGGCAGGCCAAGAGGTGCGCATTTGCGATCTGGATCCATTTTTGAGCGCACTCTGGGCAACGTCATGAAAACGGGAATTACGTTGCAGGATAAAGCTCCCGGCACCCAAACCAAGTACGGATTTCGTCGGATGGGCAAAGGGAATTTTTCCCATGTCACCAATTCGGTGGCGGAATGCGTGAGAGGAGCCAAACTCATCATCGTTGGCGTTCCTTCCCTAGCGCACGAAGCTTTTTTCACAGAGCTGATTCCGTGTTTGGAAGACGGCCAAATTATTCACATCATTCCCGATAATTATGGTTCCTTGAAGCTGCGCAAAATGATGCGCGAAGCGGCTTGCGACAAACAGGTGATTGTCGGCGGCTGGTCCTCTGCTCCCTATGGCACGCGAGTTGACACAGAAGGTGGGGTGATGAAACCCACCTGCAGCTTGGTGTATCGGGCAATCACTTTGCGGGGTGCAGCATTGCCTGCTTCCGACACAGAAGCGTTTGTGGAAAGTTCGCAGGCTTTAGGTTGTTTCGATGCCATCACGGAGGGAGACGGTGCGGTATGTGGTGACACCGTGTTGGACATCGGGTTTTCTAATGTCAACCCGGTGATTCACGTTCCGGGAACGATTTTGGGTGTTTCCACGATGGAAAACTTCAGCACTGTTTTGGGCAAGAACGCTCACGATTACAGTATTTATTCTCACTCGTTTTGCCCTTCTATCAGCGAGGTGCAATACCAGTTTTACAACGAAGAAATTGCTCTGGCCAAGGCAATTGGTGTCGGCATCCAGCCTTTCAAAAAAGAAGTGTTCTTCCAGCGCACAAGTGTCTTAGGTGAAGAATACATGGGTGAGGGATGCTGCGTGCCTTTCACGGAAGAATGGGAAGTGGGCTACGGCACTGGTCCGTTTACGATCCAGAATCGCTACGTGACTGAAGACGTGCCAGTGGGTTGCCACGTGTACCACGAGCTGGGCCAAAAGTTTGGGGTGCCTACTCCGGTGATCGACTCCATGATTGTGTTAGGGGGCATCATGAATCAGACCGACTACATGGCCACTGGTTTGACCCTGGCAGATTTAGGGATTGCCCACTTGGACAAAGAGCAGCTGCTCAATTATCTGCATACAGGTACTTACCCGGAGGCATAGTTTAGCGATAGAGGTTGACCATGGCAGTTACCTGGCAAGATACATACGGTGCAATTACCAACGAAGAGCAGCGTAGAGGTGTGTTTGCTCCCGCCCCGCGTTACACGTCGGGATTTACGCTCGGCATTGTAGCAGTCGACCTGTCTTACCCGAAGATGCCTGGCAATGTAGCTAATGCAACGACATTCGATTTTCCAGTCAGGTATGAAAAAGTTAGCTTCGAAATTGAACAGTTATTTGCCGGAGACCCGAGCATCAAGACACAAGTTATCCAGGCAGCCCAAAGGCTGGAACAAGAGGGAGTTCGCGCCATTATTGGCGCCTGCGGCTATTTTGCCCATTTTCAAAAAGATGTGGCGGACGCAGTCGAGGTGCCAGTGTTCATGTCAAGCCTGTGCCAGCTTCCCAGCATCAAAGCTTGGCTGCCTTCAGATAAGAAGATTGCAGTTTTTGCCGCCGATGGTGACAGTATTACCGACGAGTTGCTTTCTCAGGTGTCCAGCGATGTGAACCAACTCGTGGTGGTGAATGTGGGGGGAAGGGAGAGTTTTGCGCCGATTCGCTGGGGGAAAGGTGCACTGGACAACGGAAAGTTAGAAGATGATCTAGCTACTTTGGCACAGTGTACCTGCGTTAGGCACCCTGAAGTAGAGGCTATTTTGCTCGAATGTAGCGATCTACCCCCGTATGCAGCGGCAATACAGCGCGCAACCGGGTTGCCGGTGTTTGACTTTATTACCCTGGCCAAGTGGGTGGAAAGCGCCGTAATGCAGCAGCCTTATTATGGACACATGTAGCACATGGAAAGAGTAGAAGTAACAGATAGCACTTATTTCCCTGAACAATTGCAAAGTTCAAGTACGAAACCCAGGTAGGCGAGTAGACAGTTTGCCCCAAAGCAACTGCGAACAGACCAGGAGCGCAACCATCTGCCGCTCTACATGGGTTTTTGCATTTAATTCGCTTATCTGAACCTAATGAACCAACTTTAGTGTCAGTTTTAGGCAGCGCCTTCCTCAGCTGGAACGTCGCTATCCTCAGTTGAAGTTGAAACGCTGCTATCTTCTCCAGCTGACGAGCTAATTCTCCACGGCTTAGAGTTTTTACCCGGCTGGAAAGGCACACCCGCGCGGCGACGATCCCGATAGTCGGCTGCCGCGCAAAAGAGAGCGTCAGATGAAGAGTTGATCATCGTCTCCACTGAATCCTGGATCACACCGATCACAAAACCAATGCCAACCACTTGCATCGCAATCGAACTGTCGATCCCAAATAGCGAACAACACAGGGGAATCAACAGCAAGGAACCACCGGCCACTCCCGAAGCACCACAAGCACTAATTGCTGCTAACACACACAAAACTACGGCTGTAAACAAGTTCACGGAAATACCCAAAGTATGAGTTGCAGCCATCGTCATTACCGTAATTGTCATCGCTGCGCCCGCCATATTTACGGTTGCACCTAGAGGAATTGCCACCGAATAACTGTCCTTAGAGAGACCCAGATTGCGGCACAACTCCAAATTCACTGGAATATTAGCCGCCGAGCTGCGGGTAAAGAAGGCAGTAATTCCACTATCCTTCAAACAACGCCAAACCAAGGGATAGGGATTGCGTCGAATTGTCAAGAAAGTCAACAACGGGTTGGCCACCAACGCTACAAACGCCATGCATCCCAACAAAATTATCAGCAGCTTACCGTATTCGATAAAAATATTTACACCATTTTCAGAAACTGACGTGTAAATCAAACCCAAAATACCGAAAGGAGCACAGGCAATCACCCAACGCACTACCGTGGAAATGGCGGCAGAAATATTTTCGAATAAATCGTGAGTCGCCTGACTAGAGCGGCGCAGAGCAATCCCAATGACAATGGCAAACACCAAAATACCTAAATAATTCTGGTTAGCCACCGCATCCACTGGGTTGGAGATCATCGAATTTAGCAAAGACAAAATCACTTCGCCAATATCGGAAGGAGCTGAGTCAGTCGCCTCTTCTACTCCAGAAAAAGTCAAAGTCACTGGAAACAGATAAGAGGCAAGCACCGCTACCAAGGCTGCAATTAAAGTACTAACTGCATATAGCAATGCCACCGTCGTCATCGACTTTGGTAACTTCGTTTGACACAAAGAGTTGATAACCAAAAATAACACCAACAAAGGTGCCACTGCCCGCAGGGCGTTCACGAACAAAGTTCCCAACAATTCGATGGGCACCAATCCCTCGGGACCAAAAAAACCAATCAACGCACCGATCACCAGACCAATCAAAATGCGTTGAATCAAACTCAACGAAACCCAAGTCTTACTGACTTTATTCATTAGGCGCCTCCTTGCGGTTCGCTTAAGTTCAGCCAGGCAGCTCAACTAGTTTGCTTTAGTTCTCCAAAAGAGACAACTGACAAGTGTTTTCGCCAGCATAGCAACCACCGAAGTCACATTTATAGGATTTAGGGCTACAGACTTTCCGCAGCTATTGCTTCAGCAATCAACTGAGTCCGGTGAGCATCGTATTCTTGCATGGAGCGCACGCTAAACACATCCCGGCGTTGAGCCTCAATAGCCAACACCGCCAACTGGAACTGTTGCATAGTAGTGATAATCGACACATTCGAGCTAGTTGCAGCAGCTCTAATCGCATACCCAGCCGACCGAGAACCCTCGCCATGGGGAGTGTTAACTACCATGTTTAACTCTCCGACTTCAATTAGCTCTACCACGCCGCGCTCACCTGGCCGAGCCTCATACATCGTGTTAGCCACAATCTCCACGTCAATGTTGTAGCGCTGCAATACCTCGGCCGTGCCGCGAGTTGCCAAAATCTTGAAACCCATCTCCACTAAACGCAAAGTCGGGAATACCACCGAACGCTTATAGCGGTCGGCCACCGACACCAACACCGAGCCAGAAGTGGGCAGCCCAGAACCATAGGCCCCAGCCTGAGACTTAGCAAAAGCCATGGGAATATTCATGTCCAAGCCCATCACTTCGCCAGTTGAACGCATTTCTGGGCCCAAAATCGTATCCACGGCCTGACCAGAAGCAGTGCGGAAGCGCTTGAACGGTAACACCGCCTCTTTCATGGCAATGGGCATTCCCGGCACTACCACACTGGCATCGACTTGGGGGAGCAGGCCCTGTTGGCGCAAATCTGCGATCGACTGCCCCTCCATCACTAAAGTGGCGGCTTTGGCGATTTGCACGCCAGTTGCCTTAGCCACAAAAGGCACAGTTCGAGAAGCCCGAGGATTCGCCTCCAACACGTACAAAGTATCGCCCGCAATCGCAAACTGTACGTTCAACAACCCGCGCACCCCCACCGCTCGGGCAATGCGTTTAGTGCTTTCTTGAATCCGCGCTATTTCCCGAGTTGACAAGGTCGCTGGCGGCAACACGCAAGCTGAATCCCCCGAGTGGATCCCCGCCTCCTCAATGTGTTCCATGATGCCGCCCAAAAACATTTCAGTCCCGTCGTAGATTGCATCGACGTCAATTTCGGTGGCCTCATCCAAGAATTTGTCGATCAAAATCGGGTGACGCAAAGACTGATTTGCCGCTTTACCGGCTTCAGCCAATTGGTGAGCCATGTAGTCGCGCATTTGCTTAGCACTAAACACGATTTCCATACCCCGTCCCCCTAACACGTAAGAGGGTCGAGCTAGCACTGGGTAGGCGATTCGAGCCGCCAAATCCAAAGCCTCCTTAGTGGAGGTAGCCATGCCATTGGTGGGAGCTAGCAAATTGTTTTCTGCCAACAAGTTAGCGAAAATTCCCCGGTCTTCTGCGGCATCAATTGCTTCTGGGGAAGTTCCCAAAATCGGCACACCGACAGCTTTTAGCCCCCTAGCTAAAGACAGGGGAGTCTGTCCGCCCAATTGCACGATTACCCCGGCCACTGGACCAGCTTGGCACTCAGCCAGATACACTTCGTACACGTCTTCAAAGGTGACGGGCTCAAAATACAATCGATCAGCCGTGTCGTAGTCAGTTGACACAGTTTCCGGATTGCAGTTGACCATAATGGTTTCGTATTTTTGGGCTAGTGCCATAGTGGCGTGCACACACGAATAGTCGAACTCGATTCCTTGACCAATTCGGTTGGGACCAGAACCCAAAATTATGACAGCTGGTTTTTGACGGGGGAAAACTTCGCTTTCCTGGTCGTAGCTGGAGTAATAGTAGGGGGTGGTGGCCTCAAATTCGCCCGCACAGGTATCTACCATTTTGAAGACAGGGTGCAGGTTGTAGGCAAAACGCACTTGCCTGACTGCTTCCTCAGAAATTCCGCGAATTTCGCCAATTTGCCGATCCGAAAAACCGTGGTATTTCGCCAGTTTTAGCGCTTCTCGTGTCAAGGTAGGAGCCTCAGCTACCACCTTGGCTGTCTCTTCCAGTAAGTGCATTTGGTCCAGGAACCAAGGATCGATTGCGGTGGCGGCATGGAGTGCTCCAGTGGTTGCCCCACCGCGAATTGCTTGCTGAATTTGCTGCATGCGCACTTCGGTGGGAGTGCGCACGGCCTGCAATAAATCCTTGGTTTCTTCTAAATCCGGAGCAGTTCCTTGCCAGTGAAAACCAACTCCTTTTTTGTCAATTGAGCGCCAGGCTTTATTCAAAGCCTCGGTGAAATTGCGGCCAATTGCCATTGCTTCGCCCACTGACTTCATGGTGGTCGTCAAAGTTGGGTCAGCTGCCTGAAATTTCTCGAACGCAAAGCGTGGCACTTTCACCACCACGTAGTCCAAAGTCGGCTCGAACGAGGCAGGAGTCGACCCCGTGATTTCGTTGGTGATCTCATCCAGAGTGTAACCAACGGCCAATCGGGTCGCGATTTTAGCAATAGGAAAACCCGTAGCTTTAGAGGCTAGCGCCGACGAGCGCGAGACGCGCGGATTCATTTCAATAATCACTATGCGTCCAGTCTGAGGATGCACTGCGAATTGGATGTTACAACCGCCGGTATCCACCCCCACTTCGCGAATTACCGCAATCCCCAGGTCGCGCAATTTTTGGTATTCGCGGTCAGTTAAAGTCATGGCAGGAGCAACGGTAACCGAGTCCCCGGTGTGCACTCCCACCGGATCCACATTCTCGATGGAACAAATAACCACCACGTTGTCGTTCTTGTCCCGCATCATTTCGAGTTCGAACTCTTTCCAACCCAACAAGGATTCTTCCAACAAAACCTCACTGGTGGGAGAATCGTGCAAACCTGCTTCAGCTAGCCGTTCGAACTCGTCCTGGTTATGAACTAAAGCACTGCCTAAACCACCCATGGTAAAAGAGGGACGCACTACCAACGGAAAACCCAGTTCTTGGGCAGCGGCTCGACATTCATCCATCGTGTGAGCGATAAACGATCTGGCGCACTCACCCCCGCAACGTTCGACGACTTTTTTGAACTCGTCGCGATCCTCCCCAGAGCGAATCGCCTCCACATTGGCACCGATCAGTTTAACGCCAAACTTTGCCAAAGTCCCCTGTTCGTGGAGGGCAACAGCAGTATTTAGCGCAGTTTGTCCCCCTAAAGTTGGCAACAAAGCATCGGGGCGTTCTTTTTCGATGATTGAGGCAACCACTTCGGGAGTAATTGGCTCAATATAGGTAGCGTCGGCAAACTCGGGATCCGTCATGATAGTAGCCGGATTGGAGTTCACCAAAATAACACGGATACCCTCTTCACGCAGCACTCGACAGGCTTGCGTACCCGAGTAGTCAAATTCAGCGGCTTGCCCAATTACAATCGGCCCGGAACCGACAACTAGTACCGATTTGATTTCTGGATTGCGTGGCATCAGGCCGCCCCTTCCTGCTGGGTTTTCATCAAAGCAACAAAGCGGTCAAACAAGTACGAAGCATCGTGCGGCCCAGAGGCTGCCTCGGGGTGGTATTGCACTGAGAAAGCGGGTACGTCCAGACACGACAAACCTTCGACAACTTGGTCGTTCAACCCGATGTGCGAGACGATCACTCGCCCAAATTTGCCGTTCTCAAAAGGAGCTTCAATTATTTCACCGGGCTTGGCCGCAACTGCAAAACCGTGGTTTTGGGAAGTGATTTCAACTTTGCCGGTGCGTAAATCTTTCACCGGCTGATTGATGCCACGGTGGCCAAATTTCAATTTGTAGGTGGAAAAACCTAGTGCTCTGCCCAGAATCTGGTTTCCCAAGCAGATACCAAAATAGGGCAGGCGCTTGTCTAGGGCTTTCCGCAATAAATTCACCTGAGAGTCGGCCGTTTCTGGATCTCCCGGTCCATTGGAGAAAAACAATCCATCTGGCTGATATGCCATCACTTGCTCAAAAGTTGAGTTAGCAGGCAACACGTGCACTATGGCGCCGCGTTCAGCTAACCTGCGAGGAGTCATGGACTTGATCCCTAAATCCAAGGCGACGACTGTAGCGGTTGGTTTACTCCAATTGCCAATTGGTTCAATCGTATAGGGGTCAGTGGTGCTCACACTGTCAACTAGGGCAGCTCCGGTCATTGGCGGAATATTCTGGACAATCTGCAGGAGGTCGGATTCACCCATTTCGCCGGGCATGTGTGGCAGGGAAGGCCCCGAGAAAATTCCCGCTCGCATCGAACCCAAAGAGCGCAAATGCTTAGTTAGTGCCCTGGTATCAATCCCACTGATCCCCACAATTCCTTGACCGGTCAAGTAGTCATCCAACGAGCCTTGACTGCGCCAATTTGAAGGACGTGGCGCGGGGTCTCGTACCACAAACCCTTCAACCCAGATTTGACTGGATTCAGGATCCTCGTCGTTAACTCCCGTATTTCCTACGTGTGGGGCTGTCATCACCACAATCTGACGGTGGTAGGAAGGATCAGTCAAGGTTTCCTGGTAGCCGGTCATCCCGGTGGCAAAAACTATTTCACCTAGCGCACTGCCGCGCGCGCCCCAGGCATTTCCCCGAAAAACTGAGCCGTCCTCTAGAACCAAAATCGCCGGATCGTGTTCTGGCAACATGGGCACCTCCTAGGCAGTTCTTACTTAAGGGTATCCAAGATGCGGCATACTTGCTTACCCAGAACAGTATTTAGCTGGTCGCATTTTCGGATACAGCAGCGATAAAGTTCTGGGACAACGCCGAAATATGGCGAAAACATGTTTGTGTAGGTAGAGGATTTAGCAAGGCGTGGTCTGCATCGCTGGACTTAGGTAAAAATCACTCTTACTTGAACAGTGAAGGTGGTTTGTAAGTTGCTGAAGAGTAGGCAAACGTACATGGTAGCAGTAGCCTCCAATAAAAGCTGATAAGCAGAATGAAAATCCGGTAAATAGATTCGCCTCCCAGATAAATGTCGTCAACTGTGCTATAAAACTTTTTTCGCCAAAATTCCTGAGATGTACCTAGTTCTTCATTTATAGCATGTCTGATAATTCAACATAGCATAATTATTATTGAATTTGTAAGTGTATTATAGCATGTGTATCTAATTATCGTAGATTCCATGCTAAGTAAGGCTAAACTATTTTATAGCATGCTTTGATGGTGGGAACTTTGATGCTATTTTATGTGCTATAAAAACTGATGACAGAGATTAATTTGTCTAACACTTGCTGCAAATAGAAATTGTTATAGCACGAGCTGAAAATATGGACAAAGCTCGTAAAAAAAATTTCCGAGAATACCTTGAAGACGTCAGTTAAAAGTGGGGTTCATCAGGGAGGGAAAATTGTTAGATACGGGGGCAACCGCTTGGATGCTCATGTCCGCATCCTTAGTGCTGCTAATGACTGTGCCAGCCTTGGCATTATTCTACGGAGGAATGAGCCGAGCTAAATCGGTCATGAACATGATGATGATGTGCTTTGGCGCAGTTGCGATTGTTGCAGTCATCTACCCATTGTGGGGCTGGTCGATGAGTTACGGCGAAACCGATATTCTCGGCTGGTTTGCCAATCCATTTGAACAATTTGGGCTACTTGGCTCATTCAATGGCGAGGCATTAGACGAATACGGTGTGCCCACCTGGGTTAGCGTAGCTTTCCAGATGACTTTTGCCATCATTACAGTCGCTTTGATTGCAGGTGCACTAGCAGAACGAGTGAAATTTAGCTCCTGGGTTCTCTTTGTTATTCTATGGGTCACCTTCGTCTATTTCCCGATGGCTCACATGATTTGGGGTGGTGGTCTTTTTTCAGAAGAGGGAATCATCAGTCAAATTACTGGAGTTTCCCCGATTGATTTTGCTGGCGGAGCCGTGGTTCATACTAATGCAGGGATGGCAGCACTAGTGTTGGTGCTATTCATTGGCAAGCGTCGCGCCTTTGGGAAAGAAAACTTTCGCCCCCATTCATTGCCAATGGTCGTGATTGGCGCAGCACTGCTATTTTTTGGCTGGTTTGGTTTCAACGGCGGTTCGGCCCTCACTGCAGATGGATTAGCAGGTATGGCCTGGGTGAACACAGCTGTCGCTACTGGAGCAGCGGTATGTGGCTGGATGGTAGTCGAGCGGATTCGCGACGGGCACGCCACCTCGCTGGGAGCGGCTTCAGGCATGGTAGCTGGACTAGTGGGGATCACTCCTGCCGCAGGTTCCCTGAACCCGATTGGCTCCATTATCTTGGGGATGATTACGGGCGCTATCTGTGCTTTAGCAGTGGGATTGAAATACCGTTTCAACTACGACGACTCGTTGGATGTAATCGGCGTGCATTTTGTGGGCGGAATTGTCGGCACCATTTTGGTGGGGTTCTTGGCTACTGACACGGGCCTACTTTATGGAGGCGGATTTGCTCAACTGTGGTCGCAAATCCTCGCTACTTTGGGCACGGTAGTCTATGCCGGTGTCGCCACCTTGGTTATCGCCTACATCGTGAAGTATGTGACTGGGTGGAGAATCTCCAGTGAAGATGAACAGCGAGGCATTGATATCGCTCAACATTCCGAGACGGCTTATGGTGCTCCTGCGCTGGGAATTCGCATTCGCTAGTCAATTGGACGGAGTCCAAATACTGGGTTGAGTCAGTGAGTCAGTTAGTGCGAGTAAAGCTCGCTCGAATGAACTAGTTGGCCAAGTAGGGCATCCAATAGCTGCACTGATAGAGAACTCAGATGAAAGGACAACTGGCGCGATAAGGAAACAAGAAGGAACATTGCACGCTACCAGAGATAGAAGGAGACGAAGAAATGAAACTAGTTACCGCCGTAATTCAATCACAAGCACTACCGGACGTACGTGCGGCTTTGTGTGAAAAAGGGGTATGTGGAATCACCGTCACCGAAGTGGCTGGCTCTGGCCAACAACAGGGGCACTCCGAAGTGTATCGCGGCGCGCGCTACGCGGTGAACTTTATTCCCAAAATAAAAATAGAAATTGCCCTGGTT
Source organism: uncultured Actinomycetaceae bacterium (assembly GCA_965120455.1). Classification (GTDB taxonomy): domain Bacteria; phylum Actinomycetota; class Actinomycetes; order Actinomycetales; family Actinomycetaceae; genus Scrofimicrobium. Next base: position 17,156 of record CBCPNB010000010.1, read on the forward strand.
GACGAACAGGTGGAAATGGTCGTGCAAACCATTGTTGATTCGGCTAGAACCGGCAATGTGGGGGACGGCAAAATTTGGATTAGTCCCATAGACGAAGTGATTCGCGTACGCACCGGCACAGCTGGCGAAGCTGCACTCTAGTTTTGCCGTTTCCTCTTCCTTATTGCTTTTCGTGTAATTTATTTGCTAATTCGTATGCTAGCTCGCACACTAATTCGCATAATTTAGGCGCGAGCTACAAAGCAGGTTGTATGTCACACTAGTACGGTTTGCGAAAAGAGAGGAGAAGTTAGTACAGTTTCCTATGTTGCCCCGATAGCTCAGTCGGTAGAGCATCTCCATGGTAAGGAGAAGGTCCAGGGTTCAAGTCCCTGTCGGGGCTCTGTCCTTGCGGTGTCCGTAACGGACTTGGGCGGGGTAGCTCAGCTGGTCAGAGCGTACGACTCATAATCGTAAGGTCGCGGGTTCGAGCCCCGCTCCCGCTACGAGCCAGTAGAGTGAGAGCGCTGGGATTGGAATCTGGGTGAGCTGTTTGCCCGGTCTTGATTCAAAGAGGTGAATGAACAGTGGCAAGCAAGTCCTCTGATGTGCGTCCAAAGATCACTTTGGCGTGTTCTGAATGCAAAGAGCGCAACTACGTTACTAAGAAGAACCGCCGCAACAATCCTGACCGTTTGGAACTAAAGAAGTACTGCTCGCGTTGCAACAAGTCGACTGTGCACCGCGAAACGCGCTGACTTTTCGGGTATTTGCGCGATTTGAGTCTTCCTTTTGCAGCCGATCACTGCGAGCGTGGCAGTGCGGCTGCATCTTTTTATTCCCTAGTTGGCTAGCGTGGGAACTTGTATGCATTTAGCTGATTTGACAACTTTCCGCGTCGGTGGACCAGTTGCGGGATATGTCAGAGCCCAGAGTCGAACAGAATTGTTGGAGGCGCTGACTCAAAGTGAGTTGCCGATTTTGCTGCTCGGTGGCGGCTCCAATATTTTAGCTGCAGACGCTGGTTTTGCTGGGCTCGTGATTTGCGATGGCCGCCAAGAAATCACCGTGGTGGATACGGACAACCACGATGGAATTTTGCTGCGAGCAAGTGCTGGAGTTATCTGGGACGATTTAGTGCAGTATGCACTCGACCACCAATGGGCGGGACTGGAGGCTCTTTCGGGCATTCCTGGCACAGTTGGTGCTGCTCCTGTACAAAATATTGGTGCTTACGGGGCAGAAGTGGCCCAAGTCTTACACAGCGTGAGAGCTTGGGATCGGCTCACCGGCAAGGAGCGTCAACTATTTAGAGCTGATCTGCAGTTGGAGTACCGCAACTCGGTTTTGAAGCGCTCTCTTACTGACCCCCAAATTGGGGGCGGACGTTTGTGGGGACCAACAGGGCGCTGGATTGTTCTCGAAGTGGAATTCTCTTTACAGCCCAGTCACCTATCTGTGCCGGTATGCTACCAACAATTGGCGGGTGCGCTGGATGTGAACTTGGGTGAGCAAGTGGAGATTGCTAGAGTTCGCCAAGCGGTACTGGATTTGCGTCGCTCCAAAGGCATGGTGGTGGATGAAACGGATCGCGACACTTGGTCGGCGGGTTCGTTTTTTGTGAATCCAATTTTGGATGAGGCAGCTGCTGCTCTTTTGCCCGCCGAAGCACCGCGTTATCCGGCAAGTAACTCAGAGCAGGCTGGCTCGAAAGCGACTGCTACAAGCGCAAATACGGGGGAGAAGCGGGTTAAAACCTCGGCTGCCTGGTTGATTGCTCACGCAGGGTTTGCCAAAGGGTACAAAGTGCGCCCAGATGCGCCAGCTGGTTTGTCAACTAAACACGTGTTGGCTCTGACTAATCGAGGTGGAGCTCGAGCCAGCGATATCGTGGAGTTAGCGCAAACTATCCAACAGAAAGTGTTTGCCCGTTTTGGAATCCAGTTAGAACCAGAACCCGTATATGTGGGGTTTTAGTCCGCATAAGTGGGATTCCGATGTCTTTTGGTGATGCGCGCGGCCAGGTCTTGCAGCCAGAATCCGCGTATGGGGTTTTGGCGTTTTATATTGGGTCGAACAGTACTTATGCGGCCTGAACTTGTAAAATTGCCCCTGGTTGTAGTTCCACCTGGAGAAGTCTAAATCTCCGCAGATGTTTGCTTCCTCTCGTTTGGCGATTGCGAATTGATTCTCTCCAGCTCGGCGTAATACTTCGATCTAGGTAGAAGAATCAGAGCAGCCACAATGGCAGCCAGCGTCGAGGCAGCTAGGACGGCAATTTTGGCGTGATTCATACTAGTAGTATCGGCAGAAAAGGAGAGCTCAGAGATCAGGATCGACATAGTGAAGCCAACGCCAGCCAGAGAGCTCATGCCAATCATGTCAATCCAGCGCACTCCATCGGCTAATTGTCCGCGAGTAACTTTTTGCATAACCCACGAAGTCAAGGTGATTCCAATTGGTTTGCCAACTACTAGTCCCAGTAAAACTGCCAAAAACAGGGGAGTGGAGATTGAAGCAGTGATGCCGCTCCAGCCCTGTAGGGAGACTCCTGCGGAAAAGAAGGCAAATAGTGGCAAAGATATTCCAGAAGACAGGGGGCGGAAACGGTGTTCAAATTCGGATGCCAGACAGCGGTTTTCTGGATGATTTTTTTCCACGGGAATCATGAAGCCAAGAACGACTCCAGCTATGGTGGCGTGGATACCACTGGAGTGTACTAGAGCCCAGGCGATTATTCCGATTGGCAGCAGCACTATCCAAGTGCAAAGAGCGTTGTGGAAAAACAATTGTTTGTAGCGTACCGCGATCAGGCGGTAAACGATGATCACTACTACTGCAATTGCTAGCGGCAGCCAGTTGAGCGAACTAGTGTAAGCCACGGCAATCACCAAAATGGCAATCAGGTCATCGACGGTGGCCAAAGTCAATAGAAATAAGCGCAAAGAGGCCGGGATTTTAGGACAAATTACTCCCAGCAAAGTTACGGCGATCGCAATGTCAGTGGCGGTGGGAATGGCCCATCCGGACAGATAACTTGGATCGAATCTAACTACACACACGAAAATGATGGCTGGCACTAGGACTCCGCCAAAAGCTGCTGTCACTGGTACTAGTGCTCGTTTCGGGGAGCGCAAAGCCCCAATTTTCATTTCTTTTTTTAGCTCTAGCCCAACTAGGAAGAAATAGATAGCTAAGAGTCCATCTGCTGCCCACGACCCCACTGACAAATGTAAGTGCAATAGTTCGGGGCCAAACTCCCAATCGCGCACCGCCACATACACGTCAGCCAGGGGAGAGTTGGCAGCTACGATAGCCAGCACGATTGCTCCGAGTAACAGCAAACCGCTGGCGGATTCGCGGCGCAAAATCGTGCCAATGCGATTGTGCTCTTGGTGCGACAACCAAAAGGGAATCTGCCAGGCACGTTTTTTGGTGGAGGCAGATTCTTTGCCGTTACCGTCGTGACTGTCGTGGTTGTCGTTATTGCCGTTACTGGAACTAGAAGTCAGCATCAGGCCATCCTCGCTCACTTAGAAGATTTTGTCACCCATTCTAGTCAACTCACAGGCAGGTTCTAGAATCTAAGTTTTCCGGTAGAATTCGCTTGGGTCTGAAAAACAAAGTGAGGAGATTTTGGTGAAAATCAAAGTAGCAAATCCGATTGTGGAACTCGATGGCGACGAAATGACGCGCATCATTTGGAGTCAAATCAAGGAACAGTTGATTTACCCGTATTTGGACGTGGATTTGCGCTACTTTGACTTGTCAATTCAAAATCGCGATGCCACCGATGACCAGGTGACGGTAGAGGCGGCCACTGCAATCAAGGAACATGGGGTGGGGGTCAAGTGTGCGACCATTACTCCCGACGAGGCGCGGGTTGCCGAGTTCGGATTGAAGAAAATGTGGAAGTCTCCCAATGGGACGATTCGCAACATTTTAGGTGGCGTGATTTTTCGCGAGCCAATCCTAATCAGCAATATTCCGCGTTTGGTGCCGGGCTGGACTAAACCGATTGTGGTGGGGCGTCACGCTTTTGGTGATCAGTACAAGGCCACTGATTTCAAGGTTCCTGGTGCGGGCACGGTGACGATCACGTTCACGCCTGAAGATGGCTCAGAACCCATTTCCCACGAAGTAGTGCGCTTCCCTGAAGGAGGCGGCGTGTCTTTGGGCATGTACAATTTCACGGACTCGGTGAAAGATTTTGCCCGCGCTTCTTTTGCCTACGGTTTACAACGGGGCTACCCGGTGTACTTGTCTACCAAGAACACAATTTTGAAGGCGTACGACGGCCTGTTTAAGGACATTTTTCAAGACATTTACGATCAAGAGTTCAAAGCACAATTCGAGGCAGCGGGTTTGCACTACGAGCACCGCTTAATCGACGATATGGTGGCGGCCTCTTTGAAGTGGAGTGGCGGCTACGTGTGGGCTTGTAAGAACTACGACGGCGACGTGCAATCTGACATTGTGGCGCAAGGATTTGGTTCACTTGGCTTAATGACCTCAGTGTTGATGACGCCGGATGGGCGCACGGTGGAGGCGGAAGCGGCACATGGGACGGTGACTCGTCACTATCGGCAACACCAACAGGGTCAGGCAACTTCTACGAATCCAATTGCCTCAATTTATGCGTGGACGCGAGGCTTAGCGCACCGAGCTAAGTTAGATAACACTCCGGCAGTGGCAAATTTTGCGCAAACTTTAGAGGAAGTCATTGTCAAAACTGTTGAGGGTGGGCAAATGACTAAGGACTTGGCTCTTTTAGTTGGGGGAGAGCAAACTTGGCTAACTACTGGCGAGTTTATGGATGCCCTAGACTACAACTTGCAGCAGGCATTGAAATAATTCAAGAGAGTGCATTGGAGCATTCTCGGACTTCGCAGACGAACACTTTGAGGAGGCGGCTGTGAACACTCCAATTGCGGCCCCAGATCCAACGAAAACCACGGCGTGGGTGGAACTAGCTCGAGCAGCTAAGAGCTTTGTACCCGATTTGCGCGGATGGTTTTTGGCGAATCCAGCTAGGGCGACACAGCTGACTTTCCAGGCCAGTAGCCTCAGGGTGGATTTGTCTAAGAACCTAATTGACCCAGACATTCTGGAACATTTGTTCAAGCTAGCTGAACAAATGTGCGTGCTGCAGCGGCGCGACGAAATGTTTGCTGGTGAACGCATTAACGTCAGTGAAAACCGCTCGGTTTTACACACCGCGCTACGGTTGCCGCCGACCCAAGAATTGTGGGTAGAGGGAAAAAATGTGGTTACCCAAGTACAATCGGTGCTAGAGCGGATGTATGAGTTTGCCAGTCAGGTACGCTCTGGCCAATACACGGGAATCAGCGGCAAGCCTTTAACCCAAATTTTAAGTATCGGGATTGGCGGCTCTGATTTAGGTGCAAAGATGGCTTACCAGGCTTTGCACCCCTATGTCCTACCTGGCTTATCCGCCCATTTTGTTTCCAACGTCGACCCCAGTGACGTTAGCGAGACACTGCAGCAGTTGGATCCAGAAACCACTTTGGTAATAGTAGTTTCCAAAACGTTTACCACCCAAGAGACCATGGCCAATGCGCAAGTCGCCAAAAAGTGGTTGATTAGTGAGCTAGAACAGCGCGGCATACTACCAAAAGCTGCTACTACATCAAGTGAAAAAGAAACCGCCATAGCCAAACATTTTGTGGCTGTTTCAACGGCTAAGGACAAGGTAAGCGAATTTGGGATTACTCCAGAGAACACTTTTGGTTTTTGGGAGTGGGTAGGTGGCCGCTACTCTGTGGATTCAGCAGTAGGACTAGCACTACTTTTGTGTATCGGGCCACAAAATTTTCAGGATTTGCTGGCTGGTTTTTATGCGCTAGACCGCCATTTTGTCGAAGCCAAGCCAACTGAAAACGTGCCGCTGCTAATGGGGCTGATCAACGTTTGGTATGCGAATTTTTTGGGATTTGACTCGCACGCCATCTTGCCCTACTCGCAGCAACTACAACACTTTCCGGCCTTTTTGCAACAGCTGACCATGGAATCGAATGGGAAGAGAGTGCGTTGGGACGGCGCAGAGGTTTCCTACGACACTGGGGAAATTTTCTGGGGTGAGCCGGGCACAAATGGTCAACACGCCTTTTTCCAGCTACTGCACCAAGGCACGCGGGTGGTACCAGCAGATTTTATTGCTTTTGCGAATCCAGCTTTTGCAGTCAAGTGCCAAAGTGTGGGTGCTAAGGGGGAACGCAAAGAAGCTGATTTACACGAATTGCTTCTGGCGAATTTCCTTGCTCAAACCAGAGCTTTGGCTTTTGGGCAAACGGAAACAGAAGCCCAGGCGCGGGGAATTCGCGCCAATAGTGCTTCTGCACATGTATTTTTGGGCAACCGGCCCTCCACTTCGATCATGGCACCCGCACTTACTCCGTTTGTGTTAGGACAGTTGATTGCCCTCTACGAGCACGTCACCTTCGTGGAAGGCGCCGTTTGGGGGGTCAACTCCTTTGACCAGTGGGGGGTTGAACTCGGCAAATCAATGGCCGCAGAACTATTGCCAGCTATCGAAAGTTCCATGGATTCTGCGAACCAAAACGTAGAGGAGTTGTTGGACAGAATTGATCCCTCCACACGCGAAATGATTCGCTATTATCAGCAGAGTCGGCTGCGTCCGGAAGTAGGTTAAAGGGCAAAATGATGCAAAACCATTTCAAATTTTAGTCCGAGGTATTTTTAGTGGCTCTGCGTAGACTAAAACAGATAGGGGAGACTAATCCCACTTAAAATTGACAGAATCAAGGAGATCTGAAAAATGGTTCAGCCTCGCGTTGTGACAGTTACTGGTGCTGCCGGAAATATCGGTTACGCATTGCTATTTCGCATTGCCTCGGGACAGTTGTTTGGGCCGGATGTTCCGGTAAAACTGAATCTTTTGGAAATTCCTCAAGCAGTGAAAGCCGCTGAGGGAACGGCCATGGAGTTGGATGACTGTGCTTTTCCGCTGTTAGCGGGAGTGGACTGTTATGACGATGCCAACCAGGCATTCGCTGGTACTTCGGTGGCTCTGCTGGTTGGGTCGCGTCCACGCACGAAAGGCATGGAGCGCGCTGATTTGTTGGCGGCCAACGGCGGTATTTTTGGCCCTCAGGGCAAGGCTTTGAATGAGCACGCCGCTGAGGATATTCGCGTGCTGGTAGTTGGAAATCCGGCTAACACGAATGCTTCTATTGCCGCAGCTGCAGCGCCAGATATTCCCAATGTGCGTTTCAACTCGATGATGCGTTTGGACCACAATCGGGCTATGGCGCAATTGGCCCACAAAGTTGGCGCTCCGGTGGGCGAAATTCAAAATGTGGTGGTGTGGGGTAACCACTCGGCGGATCAGTACCCAGACATCACTTGGGCTACTGTCGGCGGCAAAGCTGCTACCGAATTGGTTGATGGAACCTGGTTGTCTGAATACTTCCGCCCAACTGTAGCCAAGCGGGGGGCAGCCATCATTGAGGCTCGCGGCGCTTCGTCAGCGGCTTCTGCCGCCAACGCGGCCATCGACCACATGCACGACTGGATTTGTGGGACACCAGAGGGTCAGTGGGTGACTGCTGGCATTACTCTAGATGAGCCGGTATATGGTGTACCTGCAGGAATTTCTTATGGTTTCCCTGCTCGCGCAGTAGATGGAGAATGGGAAATTGTCGAGAACCTAGAACTGCCCGAAAGTACTAAAGAGGGAATGGCTTTCAACCTGGAAAAGCTCCAGGAAGAATACGACATGGTCAAGGAACTTGGCTTTGTGAATTAAGCTCGTGAAACTGGATTTCTAACACTCACAGTTTGGTGTTGTTTGACTGGGCGCTTTGAGCGCAATGTTGCGTTTGGAGTAGTTAGACAGTTAGGCGATGCCAGTAGATGCCGGTAAGTGTAGTGAATAGAGTTTAGCGGGGGAGTTCTGCGTGGATTCCCTCGCTGTTTTTCTAGGCGTCTAGTACTGGTGCTAAGCGAGGCCAGGTGGTTGCTAGTTGAGTGGAAGGTGGGACGCCAATTGAGTGGGAGCAAGTGGGTGATTCGAAAGCTGCGCTAGCGGGATTTGGAGAGGTTTCACAAGCGCAAACTCACAAGAACAAATAGGTGAACAAGTTTTGGCTCCGTGTAGACTGAAGGAGGCTTTTTATCGGCACCGCAAATAATGCAGGAGGGAAAGTGGCCGATTCGATCACAAATACGCCTTTAGAACAACTAGACCCAGAAATTCATGCAGTTCTCCAGGGAGAATTGGCGCGTCAACGCGACACTTTGGAAATGATCGCGTCGGAGAATTTTGTGCCACAAGCGGTGTTGGAAGCCCAGGGATCGGTTTTGACGAATAAGTACGCTGAAGGGTATCCGGGCAAACGCTACTACGGTGGTTGTGAACAAGTCGACGTAGCTGAGAATCTAGCAATTGAGCGGGCTAAATCTCTCTTCGGGGCAGATTTTGCCAACGTGCAGCCACACTCAGGGGCACAAGCAAATGCGGCAGCCTACCAGGCTTTGATCAACCCAGGCGATACTGTTTTGGGCTTGGATTTAGCTCATGGTGGACACTTGACTCACGGCATGAAAATTAATTTTTCAGGACGTTTCTACAACTGTCATGCCTACCAAGTGGATCCAGTGACGTATCGGATCGACATGGATCAGGTGCGCGAACAGGCACTAAAAGTACGGCCGCAAATGATTATCGCGGGCTGGAGCGCCTACCCACGGCAACTGGATTTTGCGGCTTTCCGTTCGATCGCGGACGAAATTGGTGCCCGCTTGATGGTTGATATGGCTCACTTTGCGGGCTTAGTGGCGGCGGGTCTGCACCCAAACCCGGTGCCACATGCTGACTTGGTGACGACCACGGTGCACAAAACTTTGTCGGGGCCACGTTCTGGCCTGATTTTGTCTAGTCGCGGCGAAGAGTGGAGCAAAAAGATTAACTCGGCGGTATTTCCTGGACAACAGGGTGGGCCGTTGATGCACGTGGTAGCTGCTAAAGCCGTGGCGCTGAAAATTGCGGGTAGCGACTCCTTCAAAGAACGGATGCAACGCGTATTAGATGGGGCAAAGGTTTTGGCTCAGCGCCTAATGCAAGAGGACACTAAGTCGGTGGGGATTGACGTGCTCACGGGTGGAACCGACGTGCATTTGGTGTTGGTGGATTTGCAAAAGTCGGATTTGGACGGTCAACAGGCTGAGGATGCTTTACACGCAGTGGGCGTCACTGTCAATCGCAATGCGGTTCCAAACGACCCCCGGCCACCGCGAGTGACGTCGGGTGTACGGATCGGTACGCCAGCTTTGGCTACGCGTGGCTTGCAAAACGAGGATTTTGTGGAAGTAGCTGACATTATCGCCCAGACCTTGGTGGCGGCAGCCAAGGGGGACTTGGATTCTCAGGTACAAACACTGCGCTTGCGCGTAAGTGCTATCACGGAGAAGTATCCACTGTATCCAGGACTGATGGCATGAAATATCCATGGCCAGGGATGAGTAAAGAGGATTCTGCCGCTAAAACTGGTAGTTCTACTTCCCAAATTGGCGATTCTGCTGCTCCTGGTCTCGGTGTGAATGCCGATGTGTCAGGCGGGCAGAGTTCGGTAGGTGGTGTCTTGGCGCAGAACGTCTGCGTTGGCAAGACCACGACAGTCGCTAAACCCTTGGATGGCGTAGCTTTAGCGAAAACCATCAAAACTGATTTGGCAGCTCGAGTGGCCAGATTGCGCGCTGCTGGCTTTCGCCCCGGATTAGCAACCGTATTAGTGGGTGAGGATCCAGCTTCCCAAGTTTACGTGGGAATGAAACACCGGGACTGCCAGGAAATCGGGTTAGAGTCGCTGGACGTGCGTCTGCCTGCTACTACCAGCGAGGCGGAGGTGTTGGCGGCAGTCGACCAGTTGAATGAGAACCAAAATTGTACGGGCATGATCGTGCAATTGCCATTGCCCCGGGGAATCGATCAGCAAAAAGTGTTGGAAAGGATTGATCCCGCGAAAGATGCCGATGGGTTGCATCCTTACAACCTGGGCTTGTTGGTTTCTTCGATTGACCAGGAACCACAAACACCACAGCCGTGTACTCCCCGGGGAATCATCGAATTGTTAGCAGCCAACCGGATTGATTTGGTTGGTAAACAGGTGGTGGTAGTTGGCCGGGGGCTAACAGTTGGCCGTCCAATTGGCTTACTGCTGACGCGAAAAAACGTGAATGCAACTTGCACCTTGTGCCACACTGGAACAAAAAATTTGGCAGAGCACCTGGCCAAAGCCGATGTAGTCATTGCTGCAGCTGGAGTGCCGGGAATGATTCGTGCCGAGCAGTTAAAGCCAGGAGTAGTCGTGGTAGATGTGGGTGTGAGTCGGGTTGAGGGCAAAATCGTCGGTGACGTGGCTCCTGGCGTGGAGCATGTAGCTGCCTGGCTCACTCCGAATCCAGGTGGAGTGGGGCCAATGACCAGGGCAATGCTGTTAGCCAATGTCATTGATACCGCCGAGCGTCTGGTTGGGGGCGACTAGGAGTTTGCTCTATTCGGATATTTTTCCGTTTGGGAAACAAAACTGGAGTTATCTGCGAAGCTTTGCGAATAAACCAGGAGCACAGATAATTCTAGACTGGTCGGTTTACTAGTAGAACTCGCGATGTAGGTTATTTGCAGGGCGAGGTGCTGCAATTGTAGTGCACTTTAGTGGGCAAGTAACTCGCGAGCGGCCATGGATTCACTGTCGATTTGCAGCGTGGTGTGATTGATACTGACAGGAAAATCCTCTTTCAGACTGCGCTGTAAGTCACCCATCAAAGACTGATAAGCCACCCCATTTAGTGCTTCCTTGGTGACCACGATGTGGGCAGTCAAATTGACTAGTCCAGTGCCAATAGTGGAAGCATGCAGGTCGTGCACCGACACCACCTGTGGGTGTTTCAGCAACTTTTTGTGCACTTGCTCTAAATCCAGGTCGGCGGGAGTCTCTTCGAGCAGGATTTGCAGACTCTCGCGCATGATGACGAGGGCGCGCGGAACAATCAAAACGGCAATAAACAGGGACACCACGACATCTGCATACATCCAGTCGGTCAACATATAGACGATGGCAGCAACGATAACGGCCAGTGAACCTAAAGCATCAGTTGCTACTTCCAAGACAGCGGCGCGCAGATTCAAAGAATTTTTTCGTCCTCCAACTAGCACTAACAGAGCCAGCAGATTAGCGATCAGACCCAGAACGCCCAGGGTGATCATTAGTGTGCCCTCCACCGGGGTTGGCTCCAAGAAACGGTGGATGGCTTCCCAGAGGATAGCTCCACAAACAACGATCAACATGGTGGCCTGCAAAACAGAGCCCAACACTTCGGCTCTGGCCCAACCCCAAGTGCGACGAGTGCAGCGTTGTTTGGTCAACAAATGCGAGACGATGAGTGCAATCACTAGCCCCACCAGGTCGACGGCCATGTGACCGGCATCCGCTAAGAGAGCTAGTGAATTCGACAGCGCTGCACCTACTAGTTCGGCCAGAAAAAACGTGCCTGTAATACTCAGTGCGATGGCTAGACGTTTGCGTAAAGCCACCGCGTGGCTGTGAGTATGCGCATGAGAGTGTGCAAATTGACCTGGCGTACGATCGGGTGTGAGAGTCACAGATTCAAGAAAGGGTGCGTTTGAGTCCTGAGTTGGCACATACTCAGATGCGGGAGTGTTTGCCTGCCCAGAAGTCTGGTCAGGCAGGTGTGATTCATTTTTTCCGGGTGCGGATGACCAAAAGTTTTTTGACACTCTAACCTCAAACTCAAAGTTGTCCAATTGTCCAATTGCGAACTGTCCTTTATACCCCAAGGAGGTATCAGTATTTGCAGTCTAAAACTCAACTTAGCCTCTGGCAATAGACGTTAGTTGCTACCTCTTGAAATACTGTCCTGGTGGTAGATTTTTCGATTGTAAATTTCAATTTGAATGGAATTCGAGCGGCAGCCAAACGCGGGTTTGGCAACTGGCTATCCGAAGCGAACCCACAGGTGTTGTTGGCTCAGGAAGTTCGAGCTACTCCCGAGCTGGCGCGCGGGTTTTTCCCACCCAATTGGCAGCTAGAAGTTTTGCCTTGCGACATCAAAGGGCGGGCAGGGGTTCTGATTGCAGCCCAAGATGAATTGCCCATCGTGGAAGTCAAGGCGGGTTTAGTGCCAGAGCTAGAAAATCCTGAGGATACCGGGCGTTGGCTAGAAGCCATTATTCAAACTACAAGTGGATTAGTGCGCGTAGTTTCGGCTTATTTTCATTCCGGTGAGGTGAATTCGCCGAAACAAGAAGCCAAAATGCGGCATCTAGAAATGATTTCCACCAGGATGAGTGAGTTGTTGTCCGACTCGATTCCCACAGTGGTTGGAGGAGACTACAACGTGGTGCGCTCGGAGATAGATATCAAAAATTGGCGGCCAAACCATAATAAGCGTGCAGGCGTGTTGGATGAGGAAATCCAGTTTTTGAATCAGTGGGTTGAAAGCGGTTGGCAGGATGTAACCCGCGATCTAGCAGGGGCAAGGCCAGGACCCTACACGTGGTGGTCGTGGCGGGGGAAAGCCTTCGACAATGACGCAGGTTGGCGCATTGACTACCAGTATGCGACGCCGACTGCAGGATTGCGGGCTGAAGCCTTCACGGTGGGGCGTGCGAATAGCTACGATGAGCGCATCTCAGATCACGCTCCACTGAGAGTTGACTACACTCTGGGATAACAGACCTGCGTTATACGGGGATATCACGAGAATCGAGAATCCCACATGTATAGGAAAGCAAAGACAAATACAGTCAGGAAAGGAAAGCCAGGAGGACAAACAATCCGGCCAAATAAGGGGAGGTAAAAATAAAATAAAAGGGGTCCCCGATACTTTGACCGGGAACCCAGGTTTTTGACTCTATGACGAGAATCTGAATCTGCGGTAGAAATAGGAATCCATCCTACCAGCTACTATCTTTCATCCAGTTGGGAGTATCCCTGATAGGACGCTGGATTGCAAGTAGATCCAAATACACAATGCAACTAGGAAACCGATGGACCAAGGAAGTACTTTCTTGAAGATAGTGGACTCAGTTTCCTTAGTGGCAATAGCGGCAATTGCCAAAGATTGCGGGGAAATCATCTTGCCGACTACACCACCGATGGTGTTAGAAGCCAAGAACAAGTTTGGAGTAACCCCTTGGAGTGCCGCATTGTTGGTGGCTGCCTCGTATTGCAAGGAAGCAAACAAAGCGTTCGCCGACGTGTCTGAACCAGTCACAGCGGTACCGACCCAACCCAAAATGGGCGACAAGAAGGCGAAGGCCGCCCCCGTTGAAGCCAGCAACTGACCAATCGAAATGGTTTGGCCAGAGAAGTTCATGACGTAAGCCAAGGATAGAACTAACACAATTGTCAGCGTCGAGTAGCGCATCTTCCAGAATTGCACGCCAATTTCTGCAATAGATTGACCAATTGAAATCTTGAATTGGCCTTTACCGTTAAAGATGCTGTAGACAACAGCCGTGATCAAACCAGATACCAACAGTGCGGTACCTGGGCCAGAGAGCCAAGTGAAAGTGTAGGTTGTGCCTGGGTCAGCTCCACTGGCATTCAAAATCTTGTCTGCCAATCCTGGCCACTTGATGGCGATATCCGTGCTGGATAGCCACTGTTGAATGGGGGTAACCAGTTTGCAAACACCAAAGACCACGATCACGATCAGGTAGGGCAACAAAGCCATCCAGGCACGCACGGGGGGTAGTTTTTCCAATTGGACTTCAGACAAAGGCTCTAGCCCAAAACGTTCGCGCACAGCGTCGACATTCTTGGGCTTCCAAATGGACATGAAAGCAATTGACACACCCAGGGAAACCAAGGCGGCCACCACGTCGGTCAACTCGTAACTAAAGTGAGTAGAACACCACCATTGAGAGATACCAAAGGAAATACCGGTTACTAATGCAGGCAGCCAGCAGTCCTTCAGACCTTTTTTGCCATCCAACACCAGGCAAGCTAACACTGGCACAACGAATGAGAACAGGGGAGCTTGAGTACCGACCAAAGCAGCAATGTGTTGCGCGGTTTCCGCTCCATTTTCGCCGCCAACAATGTTACCGGCAGTCGTAATTGGCGTACCAGCCGCACCGTAAGCCACAGGCGCAGTGTTACAAATTAAACAGACCATGGCTGCCCGAATGGGACTAACCCCTAGAGCTAGCACCATTGTGGCGGTAATGGCAACTGGAGCACCAAAACCAGCCAGGGCTTCTAACAGACCACCGAAACAAAAAGCAATCAAAATAGCTTGAATACGCACATCTCCGCCGCCGATTCGGTCGAAGAAGCTACGCAAATCGTTGAAACGCCCCGAATTTACCGTTATCTGGTAGAACCAGACAGCCATCACGATGATGTAAGCAATTGGGAAGAAACCGTATACCGCCCCTTGCGTCGCTGACAACAACGACAACGTGACTGGCATCTTGAAGCCGACGATGGCCACAATCAATGCCACTGCCAGGGCGATCACGGCAGACCAGTGTGCTTTTAGCTTGAAGCCTGCCAAGGCAATAAAGAATGTCAGCAGTGGCAAACACGCCACTAGAGCTGAGACTAACAGGCTTCCCGCAACTGGATCTGTTGTTGCTTGGAACATGTCTAAAGACACCCCCTTTTCGTGGTAACTAGTCTGAATCACCTTATGGGAAACCGGAGATTTTTCCAAACTTTTTTGAAAACTTCTCTGTTTTAGCTACAAAGATTTTGCTAATTTCCGCAGCTTGAGTGTGGAATTGAAGTTTTGAAAGGGACCTAAAACCTAGTGTTTACCTAGTATAAGTTGCTCTTCGTGTGCTTATCCTACAAATATTGCTAATCTACACGGGATTGAAGCGTTTCCCAACCGCGTGTTATCAAACGACGTGTTGCCAAACGAAGGGGGTCGGGATTGTGAAAGTCGCTTTCTTCCCAGGCTGCATGGTTGACATGTTTTACCCACATGTCGGCATGAGTGCCGTCAAAGTTTTGGAAAAGCTAGGTTGCGAAGTAGAACTGCCCAAGGAGCCAGTTTGTTGTGGGCAACCATTTTCCAACTCGGGGTATGCCAAAGAGGCTCGACCGTTGATGAAATCGGTTGTCAAAGGCTACGAAAACTACGATGTGATCGTGTCTTTGACAGGTTCTTGTGCGTATGCCGTAAAAAATGATGCGAAGTGGATTCTCAAAGACGACGATAAAGCCTTGTCATCTTGGGAAAAGGTCTCTAGTCGTATCTTCGAATTCACGGACTTTTTGGTGAATGCGTTAGACCGCAGCGACTTTGGGCGGCTAGATGCTTCCGTGACTTACCACAAGAGTTGTCACGTGACCAGATTGCTGGGAGTAAAAGAAGCTCCTTTGCAACTACTGGAAAGTATCGACGGCCTCAAATACGTGGAAATGAAGGCAGCGGATCGTTGTTGTGGATTTGGTGGCACCTTCTGTTTGAAAGAGCCAGAAATTGCCGAACAGATAGCGCGTGAAAAAGTCGATTTGGCTTTGGCGACTGGTACCGACTATCTATGTGGCGCGGATCAGGCGTGTTTGATGAACATAGATGGCACACTGCAGCGCATGAAAAATGCCCGTGAAACTGATTCAAATATGCAAGTTGTGCATATTGCACAGATTTTAGCAATGGCTTTGGAGGCGTGAGATGACGATCATTTACGACCCAGCTTCTTTACGGGAAAAGACCCGTAAAGCCCTGGCAGATGATTTCAAACATGAGGCCATCAAAACCGCTCAGGACGTCATTACCGGTAAGCGTGATGCTCTAGTGCAAGAGGCCACCGAGTGGGACGACATGCGTGACCACGCGGCAGCCATTCGCGACCACGTGTTGGCGAACTTGGACTACTACGTAAAGGAGTTTGCCACCAATGCTCAAGCAGCCGGGGCAAAAGTGTATTTCGCGCCCACTGGCAAAGATGCCGTGGAACAGGTGCTAAAAATTTTCCGGGAGAAAGACGCCGACTTTTGTGTGAAAGCCAAGTCAATGGTGTCCGAGGAAATCGGTATGAACGAGACTTTGGCCGAACACGGCATCACGGCGATCGAAACGGATTGCGCGGAAAATATCTTACAGACTGCCGGAGATCCGCCTTCGCACATTGTGGTGCCAGCCTTGCACTTGGAACGCAAGGGGATTCGCGACCTGTACAGACGTGAAAAGGGATATCAAGGCACACACGACCCCGAAGAAATTACGCATTTTTTGCGCAAAACTCTGCGTGAGGACTTTTTGAGAGCCAGAATTGGGGTTACTGGCTGTAACTTTGGGGTAGCTAGTACTGGTTCGTGTACCTTGGTCACCAATGAGGGCAATGGTCGCATGGTGACGACTGCGCCCAAGACGCAAATCGTGTTGATGGGTATGGAGAGAATTGTCCCCGACTTGGCGTCATTGGATGTCATGATCAATCTGTTGGTCAGGTCGGCGGTGGGGGCAAAAATCACCAGCTCGTTTTCTATCAACACCGGTCCGCGCAAAGCTGGAGAAATCGACGGTCCAGCGGAAGTGCACATCATCATGGTCAACAATGGGCGCTCTGACATTTTGTCGTCGAAATATCGGGAAATGTTGCGCTGTATTCGCTGCGGTGCCTGCATGAATACCTGTCCGGTTTATCGCCACATTACGGGACACGGTTATGGGTCAATTTATCCCGGGCCAATGGGAGTAGTGTTGACGCCTTTGTTGACTGACTACCAGGCGGCGAACGGTATCACAGATGCATGCACACTTTGCGGCGCGTGTGCAGATGTGTGTCCAGTCAAAATTCCCTTGAATGAGCTGATCCTTGAGC
Source organism: uncultured Actinomycetaceae bacterium (assembly GCA_965120455.1). Taxonomy (GTDB): domain Bacteria; phylum Actinomycetota; class Actinomycetes; order Actinomycetales; family Actinomycetaceae; genus Scrofimicrobium. Next base: position 33,981 of record CBCPNB010000010.1, read on the forward strand.
ACCGTCAAGATTACGTGGCTAGTGGACATGCTCCCAAGGGGCAAAAATTGGTGTTTGAGGCGGCGTCGACGATGATGAAGCATCGCTCGTTGTACAACACTGCTACTAGAATTGGTTCTTTCGCTATGCGTGCAGTCACGCGTCAAGGACGCGTGGGTAAGGCAGCGGCTTGGATGCCAATTTATGGGAATTTGGCTAGGTCCCGCGACTTGTTGCCTTTGACCGAGAAGCGCTTTAGCGAACAATTTGCTGAACACAAACAGCAGCAGGCCCAGAAGCAAGCAGTAGGCCAGGGGCCAGTTGAACAGAGGAGCGCCAAAATGCCGGGAGTTGAGGGAGTGGATGCTTCCACCCAAGCAGGCGGGCAATCAGCGAGTGGCGCGGACTCGGCGGATAGTGGAGCTGAGACGAAAGACAGGGGAAAGTGAAATGGGCACTGTTAGTCTCGAAGATTTTCTGCGACCAATTTCGTGGGCGCTAGGGCGAACTCAACCTCCGGCCGCACCTGTGAGCGAGTTCGATACTCGGCAAGGGCCACATCACCAGAGCGCAGCTGCCAATCAAAGCATCGATCAACTAACCGACAAATTCATCGAAGAAGCCCAAAAACTGGGGATTGTGTTGGTGAGGGTCGAAAATGATCCAATCAAAATTGGGCAAGCAGCAGCTAAAGCAGCACGAGACTTTGGGGGAGAGCGGGCAATCATCCCGAATGTGCCAGCAGTGCACGAAACCCAGTTGGCGCAAGCCCTAGAAGCCCAAGATTTTGAGGTAACTCGCTGGAATGCTAGCAGTCCCGAGAAATCCCTGCAGGCCGCAGAAAAAGCTGACGTGGGGATTACTTTTGTCGCTGGCGCGATCGCAGAGACAGCGAGTGTGATGCAGCCTGCCTCGGTGGATAACGGGCGAGCAATTGCCCTGTATCCAATTAGTCACGTGGGAGTGTTGAAGCGCTCGACGATTCGCCCCCACATGGCACAGATCTTGGATTTAGCTGCAGAGCTCGGAGAAATGCCCTCTAACTTGACGTTTATCACCGGCCCGTCATCTACTTCGGATATCGAATTGGTGCGGGTAGTTGGTGTACACGGTCCCGTACATACGGTGGTAATCATCGTGGACGACGCATAAATAACGAGAGGATTGCAGATCAGCGTGGATTAAGGGCAGGCAGTGAGCTGGGCTGAGAGTGACGTTAGCGAAAATAGTACAGTCTCGCCAATCCTGTCTTCTCCTACTTGTTCTTATCTATTTGGGATCGGGTGTTCACCAACTGCTTTGGTGAACACCCGATTTACATCGATAGTTGGAGTCGCCTTGTTGCCAAAGCGGTAGTTATTTGGTGAGCACTCCAAATTCTGTTGACACTCTTGTAATCGGTATTTGCGAGAAGGGCTAACGAGTTTGTGAGGGTTACTGCGACCAATATGCAATTGCGTAATTATGCGAAATGAAATAGCGCCATCGAGCTGTAGTTTCCAGACTCGTCAACGCGATCCAGGCGGAAACCAGAGACGAGCCACGAAGTGTGACAGGTGTGCGACAATTCCGTTTCCAACTCTTGGATGTGCTCTACTCTATCTCCGGGCGCACTTTGCGCTAAAGTCACGTGCGGGTGATAGGGAAAACGTGGCTGATAGCTGAGAGGTCCGTCGTTGATAGAGGCAGCTAGCTCGGCACAACTACTCGCACCCTCAGTGACTTCTAGGAAATGCACTGGAGAAATCGGATGAAACGAGCCCAGCCCGCGCAAGGAGACTTGGAAGGGCGAAAATTTATCCGCAATTGACTGCAAATGGGTCAATACCGCTTCCCGCAAGTCAATTGCCACCGAAATTGGTGGCACCAAAGTGATGTGGGGAACTACTAGTCGATCCTGTTGGCTGCCAAATTTAGCGCGAATTCGACTAATCCTGGTGGCATAAGGTTCGGGAACGGCGATGACGACACCCAACCATTCTTCGTTGGCTTTGCGTTTAGGAAGAAACACAGTCAACCTTTTCGTTTTCGCGTTTACGTCTCAATTTCCAACAGTGTAAGTTATGGTCAGGAAGAAAAGAAGACTTACGAGAAGAGTGTTGAGCTAGCCACTAAATTCATGGGCGCAAATGTTGGTTTTGCGCCTAAAAAGCTGGGTTTAGAGAACGAAAATTGGTGTTGGAAAATGACAGACAGTGACCAAAAATTGCCACAAGAGAAAAACAAAGCGCAAAACGAGGCTTGGCTAATTGCTGGACTGGGAAACCCAGGTGAACGCTACCAAAATACGCGCCACAATGTGGGACATGCGATAGCAGACAGACTGGTCGTCCAGATAGGGGAAAAATGGAAGCGGCACAAAGCCGAGACACTAGTTTGCTCCGGCAGATTGGGTGGTCCAGGCATATCCTCCTCCAAAATCATTGTGGCTAAATCTTTGACCTACATGAATGTCTCCGGTGGTCCACTGGGACGGTTAGCTAAATACGCTGGAATTGGGGCAGGACACATTTTAGTGGTGCACGACGATCTGGATTTACCAGCCCACGAGTTGCGCTTAAAACGCGGAGGAGGAGAAGGTGGCCACAATGGATTAAAATCGCTTTCCGCTGTACTACAAACTCGCGATTACACTAGATTGCGAATTGGAATTGGTAGACCCCCCGGGAATATGAATCCAGCTGACTTCGTATTAGCCCAAATTCCTAGACGCGAGAGTGTGGACTGGGACATTACCTATCAGCTGGCTGTCGATACCATTGAGGCAGTCGTGTCTCGAGGTTTTACGATCGCACAACAAGAGTTGCATTCCAACAAGTAGATTCAAAGTAGAAAGACCCCAGGCAGATTCGGATGAGCAAGGCGCGCGGACTACTAGAAATTATTGGCCAAGACCAAGCACTACAGTCGGCTTTAGAATATATGGTTGCTCCAGGTAGTGGAACCTTGGTGGCACCCCCGGGAATCAGGCCAGCGATTAGCGCTCTAGCATTCGAGCAAAACCGGCAAAAAAGGCTCCAAAAGGCAAATAATTCAAGCACTGTTACCGGGCCGGTGGTGGCGGTGACAGCCACGAGTCGGCAGGCAAACAGATTTGCCCAGACCGCTCGCGCCTTCATGTCGGGAGTGGATGTATTTTTGCCGTGGGAGACTTTGCCACACGAGCGCTTATCCCCTCAATTGGACACGATGGCCGGGCGAGTCTCAATTTTGCGCAGATTGCTGCACCCAGATGAAGACGAGCCACTGAATCTATTGGTAGTTCCACTGCGAGCCTTTTTGCAGCCAGTTTTGTGGCAGATTGCCCAGATTGCTCCAGTGAGCGCAAAAGTTGGAGACCGCCTAGATCGCGAAAAAATAGTCAACGACCTCGTCCATTTGGGATACGAGGCCACGGATTTAGTGGAAAGACGCGGTCAAGTGGCTGTGCGCGGATCTATTGTCGATGTCTATGTGCCGACCAATCGTTTTCCGCTGCGCCTTGAACTCTTTGGCGACGAGGTAGAAGAAATCCGCTGGTTCAATCTCGCGGATCAAAGAACAGTTGGAGCAGCCACTAAATTATTTGCTACCCCGATTCGCGAATTGCTTCTGACTCCCAAAGTGCGTCAGCGAGCACGTGAATTAGTGGGTGAATACAAGGCAGTTGCAGATTTATTGGAATTGGCCTCCGAAGGCATTTATGCCCCAGGAATTGAATCATTAGCGGGCGTTTTGGGTCAGGAAATGCGGTCTCTTACCGCCTTGTTGCCCTCAGACACGGTCTATTTACTAGCTGACCCAGAGCGAGTGACTGCTCGCAATGAAGACTTACAGCGAACCAACGCTGAGTTTTTACAGGCAGCCTGGGGAGCTGCGGCCGCTGGCGGTAAAGTTCCCCTCCAAGCTGAACAGTCCTCTTTTTGTTCACTCGACGATCTATGGGGGTCAACTAAGAGCGCCAGCTGGTGGAAGATAACCAGTTTACCTCCAGCGAAGTTAGCTGAGGCAGCCGAGAACAGTCAGGGAGCATTCCTCCACGACTCTACTCAAACACTGGCAGCCATAGACGCCCGGGAGCTCGCGCCCTATCGAGGTAAGCTCACCGAGGCCAGCAAAGACATAAAGGACTGGTTGAAAAAGGGGCAACGAGTAGTGTTGGCTGCCCCTGCTCAAGGAGCAGCTCGACGCTTGCAACAAATCTTTACCGAAGCCGATATTCCCGTGCGAATTTGCCCCCAAATTGTGACGGCTACCGATATTCCTCAGGGAGTCTTGGCAATTTTGCCCGTTGCTGCAGGAAGTGGTTTCACCCAAAGCGGCGGCGGCTACCAGGTAGACAACGTGCTAACCGTTTTGACGGAACAAGATTTAACTGGCCGAGTGGGCTCCTCCAGTTGGGAGAAGCCAAAATTGCCCACTCGCCGTAAAAAAGGTTTGGATCCGTTATCTTTGCATCCCGGCGATTACGTGGTGCACGAACAGCATGGAATTGGCCGTTTTGTGGAGATTGCTACTCGTGAAACTGTGTCTCGGGGGCGAAAGATTGTCCGTGACTATTTGGTGATTGAATATGCGGCCTCTAAACGCGGGCAAGTGGCTGACCAGTTATTTGTGCCAACTACATCGCTGGATCAGGTCAGTAAATACGTAGGGTCGGATGAGCCCCGGTTGTCGAAAATGGGTGGCTCGGACTGGGCGCGTACTAAGCAAAAAGCTCGCAAAGCAGTACGAGAGATTGCCGCCGAATTGGTGCGCTTGTATGCGGCGCGTCAACAAGCACCGGGGTTTGCGTTTTCTGCAGATACCCCGTGGCAAAGAGAGTTAGAGGAGTCGTTTGAATACACAGAGACTCCCGATCAGCTAGCAACCATGGATGAGGTCAAAGCTGACATGGAAAAACCAATTCCTATGGATCGCCTGCTCACCGGAGATGTGGGCTATGGCAAAACAGAAATTGCTGTGCGGGCAGCATTCAAAGCAGTGCAAGATGCTAAACAGGTAGCGGTGTTGGTACCAACCACTTTGCTGGCTCAACAACATTTTGAAACTTTCACCGAGCGCTATGCTGGCTTTCCAGTCAAAGTGGCGCAGTTGTCTCGTTTTACTTCCCATCAGGACGCCCAAAAAATAAAAACCGACTTAGCCCAGGGTGCTATCGACGTAGTGATTGGCACGCATGCTTTATTGACGGGAACGGTGCGGTTCAAGGATTTAGGGTTGGTCATCGTCGACGAGGAACAGCGTTTTGGCGTGGAACACAAGGAAACTCTCAAAGCGATGCGCACGAATGTGGATGTTTTATCGATGTCAGCTACCCCTATTCCGCGCACTTTAGAGATGGCGGTGGCGGGAATCCGGGAAATGTCAGTGCTGCAAACTCCGCCAGAGGATCGTCAACCGGTACTGACTTTCGTGGGCGGTTTCGAGGACGCGCAAGTGGGGGCAGCCATTCGCCGCGAACTGATGCGAGAAGGACAAGTATTCTACGTGCACAATCGCGTCGATTCGATCAATCGGGTGGCAGCTCACGTGCAGGAATTAGTGCCAGAAGCCAGAATTCGAGTGGCGCACGGCAGGCTATCGGAGACTGAATTAGAACGCGTGATCATCGATTTTTGGAACCACGAATTCGACGTCCTGGTATCTACGACAATTGTGGAGACAGGGTTAGATATTTCAAATGCGAACACGTTGATTGTGGATCGGGCGGATATGTTTGGGCTCTCCCAATTGCACCAGTTGCGCGGTAGAGTTGGACGTGGCCGCGAGAGAGCTTATGCGTATTTCTTTTACCCACAGGAAAAGACTCTCACCGAGACTGCTTTGGAGCGGTTGCGCACAATTGCTGCCCATACCGATTTGGGGGCGGGGATTGCGATCGCGCAAAAGGATCTAGAGATTCGTGGCGCTGGAAACTTGTTGGGCGGAGCTCAATCCGGTCACATCGAGGGCGTCGGTTTTGACTTGTACGTGCGTATGGTGGGGGATGCGGTTTTAGAATTTAGGGGCGAAAAACCTAGTGAAAAAAACGATGTGCGCATCGAGTTGGCAGTGGATGCGCATTTGCCGGAAGAATACGTGCCTGGGGAGAGATTACGCCTGGAAGTTTATGCGAAAATTGCCGCTATTGTTTCTGTGGAACAAGAAATGGATTTGCGAGCTGAATTGGTAGACAGATATGGGCCTTTGCCTATTCAAGTCGAGCGCTTGTTTTTGGTACAGAATTTGCGCAACCGGCTACGCCAATTGGGAATTAGCGAAGTTTTCACTCAGGGAAATTACGTGCGATTTGCTCCAGTGGAGTTGGCGGATTCCCAAGTATTGCGCTTGCAACGCTTGCACCCCGGTTCAGTGATTAAACCGGCGGTGCGACAAATTTTGGTACCGGTGACCAAACCGAATCGTTTGGGACGGTCAGCGCCAACTGAAGAAGCTCTAGTTAAATGGGTGCTAGACATTGTAGAAAATATTATTGTGCCCTTTGGTTCTGGTCGGAGTTCAAATGTGGCGTAAACTGTTGGGGCTAGCAGTAGCAAGGAGGTTCAGGTGACATCGCTGCGCTCGAAAATTGCTTTGATTGGGTTGGGTTTGGTGCTGGCTGGTTCTTTGGCTGGGTGTACGTCTAGTCCCGGGCAGGCCGTTTCTGGTAATGGTTTTTCTTACTCGGAGTCCGAGGTATCGACTGCAATCGTGGAATATGCCGAACTATCGGGAATGGATTCTAGCGACATTAATCGATACGAGGTAGTGCTCATTTTGGGCGAGGCCACGGTTTTGTTACAGTTGGCTGAGGAAGTAGGCAGGACCATCACTGACGAGGACGTGGAAGAATCTATAGCAGAAGTGGCTGGAGAAAATGGCTCTACCTTGACTATGGAGGATTTGTCTCCAGTTACTGTCACCCTGCTCAAATCTGCTCTGGCAAATGGCTACTTGTATTATCAGTACACTACGGAAGTTTCCCAGCGGTTCCAGGAATTGATCGCTGAGGCTGAGATCGAGGTAAGTCCACGTTATGGGGTTTTCCAAGATGGGGCTTTGTATGTACACGAGCTCGGAGACGTGTTGTCAGCGGCAGAGAAGTTAGCAATAAGCGAGGCTAGAGAAGAGACTAGCGAATCGAGTGATACCGAGAGTGAAAGCGAAACGGATGCTAACGACTCCACAACAGAGGACACGGAGGACTAAACCTGTATTTGCGGTACTGTGTGACGATGGAGTGACGTTGTAGTCGCTTTGTGCGGATATCATGCAATGTTGCACTGATAATGTAACGCACCATTAGTGAGATAACACAGTGTATTACAGATTTTACGAATTGAATGCCCGATCTATAGATAAAGGAGACCAACGGTGGCTGTCATTGAGGGTGTGATTGCCCGCGAAATATTGGATTCACGTGGCAATCCAACTGTGGAAGTGGAAGTCGTACTAGAAGATGGAGCAGCCGCCCGGGCTGCTGTCCCATCGGGCGCATCGACTGGAGCTTTTGAGGCAATTGAACGTCGAGATGGGGACCAGAATCGCTACAACGGCAAAGGCGTTGAGGGAGCCGTCGCCGCCGTGATGGAAACGATTTCACCTGCAGTTATCGGGCTCGAAGCTGAAGAACAGCGCCTAATCGATGCGGTTATGTGCGAGCTAGATGGTAGTGCAAATAAGGCAAATCTGGGTGCAAACGCTATCTTGGGGGTGTCTTTAGCGGTAGCGAAAGCACAATCGGTTTCTAGTGGATTGCCGTTATATCAGTATTTAGGTGGTCCTAATGCGCATATTTTGCCAGTGCCAATGATGAATATTTTGAACGGTGGCGAACATGCTGACAACGACGTGGATATCCAAGAATTCATGATCGCGCCAGTTGGAGCCCCAACTTTCCGGGAAGCCTTGCGGTGGGGAACCGAGGTGTATCATGTGCTCAAAAAGGTCATCAACGAACGCAATCTATCCACTGGGTTGGGAGATGAAGGCGGTTTTGCCCCGAATTTAGCCTCAAATCAGGCAGCCTTAGATTTGATTATGGAGGCAATTGAGCGCGCTGGATATCAGCCGGGTCAAGATGTGGCACTGGCCTTGGACGTGGCCTCAACCGAGTTTTTTGACAGTGGTGTCTACAATTTTGAAGGCAAAGCTCGTTCGGCTGCCGACATGATCGACTACTACGAAAAGCTGATTACCGACTATCCCTTAGTGTCGATTGAAGATCCACTCAACGAAGAGTCGTGGGATGCTTGGAAAGCTTTAACTGACAGGCTGGGGAGTCGAGTCCAATTGGTGGGCGACGACTTATTTGTCACTAACCCTGAACGCATGCGCAAAGGCATCGAAATGGGGGTGGCCAATGCTTTGTTGGTGAAGGTGAATCAGATCGGCTCCCTCACTGAAACTCTAGAAGCCGTGGAGGAGGCTCACCGCAACGGGTATCGGACGATGACTTCTCACCGCTCTGGTGAAACTGGAGACACCACGATTGCAGACCTGGCGGTGGCCACTAACTCGGGGCAAATCAAGACTGGTGCTCCGGCCAGATCGGAGCGGGTGGAAAAATACAATCGTCTGCTCAGAATCGAAGAAGCCTTAGGAGGGCAAGCCAAGTATGCTGGCCACGGTGCTTTTCCGCGCGCTAAATTCTAGGAGTTTTAGGGAGTATCTTTCGCAGGGAGCTGGATGCACAGAAAAGAGCAATAGTTTCCATGCTGGTGCAGCCGGTTCTTTAGGGCAGCACGGAATACGGTGAGCGATGTCTGCTCTATATTGCCGAGGGTAGATTCCTGAAGGCAGAGTGCAGATGAGGCAGAGAAATAATCGGTAAGTGGAGCAACTAGAAAGAGAGTGGCGCTCGGTGTCCTCATCCAAGTGGGTAGTCCCTGCCCCTGTTAGATAGTGGCTTCCTACCTAACGGATGAAGCTGTTGGCGCGCTCTCTTTTGTTCTTTGATTAGCCGGTCTTCCACCTCAAATGAAGTAGATTGGTATATTTATCCCTTTGTTTAACCAGTTCTCGTCTGGCTGGCTTTTCTATCCGGC